>JBKPFU010000125.1:0-3054 GCA_046728975.1 Actinomycetota bacterium
TCGAGCTGACGCTCCCCGCTTTGCGCCCGGAGTGTCGGACGGCCTCGCAGCACCACCATCAACTCCTCCGACGCGTGGTGGAAATGGAACGGAACCCAGTTGCCCGGGCCGAGTTGATAAACGGTCGCACCAAGATCGCGACCGCGTGGCAGGCGCTTGGCCCTCGAGCCGCCGCCGGACCAGTCCTCCCCGGGATCCCACTCGTCTGTCCAGATGTTGTTGTCGCTCATGGCTTGACGCTACAGAGCGATCGTCGGCAGATCCAGCTCGTCCGCATGCTCCATCGCGGCGAGCGCGATCGCCAGATCCTGAATCGCTAGACCGGTCGAATCGAACGTCGTGATCTCGTCCTCAGCGGCTCGCCCGGCCGCGTCACCGTCGAGCACCGCGCCTAGCTCGGTGACGTCGGAGCGGTCCAGCGCGCCCGCCTCGACCGCGTGCACGAGCTCGCCGTTGTGACTTGCCTGCTCCCAGTCGTCGCAGAAGACATTGCTACGGACGAGCTCGCCAACGGCGATCTCGGCCTTTCCGGGCCCATCGGCGCCCATCAGGCTCACGTGCTGTCCCGGCCGCAGCGACCCTTCCGAAAGCAGGATCTCGTGGCCCGGCGTGACCGTCACGAGGAGCTCGGCCGCGAGCGCCTGGTCACGCGAGCCGGCGACGCGTACGCCCACTGCCGCGGCGGCTGCTTGCGCTCGCTCCTCGTCGATGTCCCAGAGCAGCACGTCTCGGCCGCGGGCGGCGAAGCTCCGTGCCGTGGCGACACCGTTCACGCCGGCCCCGACCACCGCGGCCGTCTCGGCGTCCGCCCGGCCGAGCGTCTCGGCGGCCAGGACCGCGGCAGCACCTGTGCGGAGCGCCGTTACGGCGGCGGCGTCGAGAACCGCGCGCAGCTCGCCGTTCGACGCGTCCGAGAGCAGGACGAGCCCCATCACCGTCGGCAGGCCGTGCGCCGGGTTTCCCGGAAAGGACGTCACCCACTTGAGCAATGCGTGTCCGCCCCCGAGCGCAGGCATGGCGCGGAAGTCGCCCGCGGGGTACGCGGGAACGTAGACCTTTGGCGGCATCGACCAGTCGCCGCGCGTATACGCGACGAACGCGTCGCGCACGGCGTCCACCGCCCGCTCGGGGGACACCGCCGCCTCTACGTGCCGGGCGCCGAAGAGCGGGATCATTGCGGGCCTAAAGCGCCTTCACGCCGGCGATGAGCTTCGCCACCGATTCCTTCGCGTCGCCGAACAACATGACGGTCTTCGGGTTGAGGAAGAGCGGATTCTCGATCCCGGCGAACCCGGGGTTCATCGAGCGCTTGAGAACGACGACGCTGTGCGCCTGGTCGACGTTCAGGATCGGCATCCCGTAGATCGGGCTGCCGTGGTTCGAGCGTGCGTCGGGGTTGGTGACGTCGTTGGCGCCGATCACGAGCGCGACGTCGGTGCGTGGAAACTCGGGGTTCGCGTCGTCCATCTCCTTCAGCTGGGGGTAGGGGACATTGGCCTCGGCGAGCAGCACGTTCATGTGCCCCGGCATCCGCCCGGCGACCGGATGGATCGCGTAGCTGACGTCGACGCCGCGTTCCTCGAGCAGGTCGGCCAGCGCCCGGACGTCGTGCTGAGCCTGCGCGACCGCCATCCCGTAACCGGGAACGACCACGACCTTGTCGGCGTACGCGAGCATGACTGCGACGTCGTCCGCGCTGGCCGAGCGGACGGTTCCGCCGTCGCCTGCGGCTGCCGCGGCCGCGGCGCCGGCCGAGACCTGACCGAAGGCGCCGAAGAGGACGTTCCCGATTGAGCGATTCATCGCGCGGCCCATCAGGATCGTCAGCAACGTGCCCGACGCACCCACGAGCATCCCGCTCACGATCAGGACGTTGTTCTCGAGCTCAAAGCCGGTCGCGGCGGCGGCGAGACCCGTGAACGCGTTCAGCAGCGAGATCACGACGGGCATGTCCGCACCGCCGATCGGCAGCACGAACAGGACGCCGAAGAGAAGCGCCGCGAGAAGCATCGCCCCGAGCAGCCATTGCTCCTCGGCGCCGGCGACGAGCGCGATCCCGCCCGCCACGAGCGCCGCGAGCAACAGCCCGTTGAGCACCTGCTGGCCGGGGTAGACGATCGGCTGGCCCCGGATCAGCTCCTGCAGCTTCGCGAAGGCGACCATCGAGCCTGCAAAGGAGATGGAGCCGATCAGCGCTGAGAGGACGATCGCGGTTGAGATGTCGCCGTGGAGGCGACCGGGATCGGGGGCGCGGTTGTGGAACTCTGCGAGCGAGACGAGGGCCGCCGCTCCACCGCCGACGCCGTTGAAGAGCGCGACCATCTGCGGCATCGCGGTCATCCGCACCCGGCGCGCGGCGACCGCCCCGAAGGTGCCGCCGATCACCATCCCAACGATGATCTCCCAGTAGCTGTCGATCGAGTTTTGGGCGAAGGTGACGGCAACGGCCACGAGCATCCCGACCGCGCCGATCCAGTTACCGCGGCGGGCGGTGCGCGGATGGGAGAGGAACCGGAGCGCGAGGATGAAGCAGACGATCGTGACCAGGTAGGCCAGATCAGTCGCGACTCTGCCCATCGTCCTCCGGTTGCGTCTGCGGCCGGTCACGGCCCTTGAACATCTCGAGCATGCGGTCGGTGACGACGAACCCGCCGACGACGTTCGCCGATGCGAGCACGACCGCCGCCAAACCGATGATCGTGGTCACCGTATCCTTGTCGCCGAGCCCGGCAACGAGCATCGCGCCCACGATCACGATTCCGTGAATCGCGTTCGTCCCCGACATCAGCGGCGTGTGCAGCAGCGTCGGAACCTTCGAGATCACCTCGAAGCCGAGGAAGATCGCCAGGACGAGGATCGTCACCTCGAAGACGAGGAGCAACCCGTGACTCAACGCGCGCTCCTTCGCACCGGGGGAACCTCCCGGTTCCCCCGGAGCCCCCTCCACTGGTCCGCTTGCGCGGACAGGCGGCTGCGCCGCCGGCTCATTAGGCCGCCACCTCCTCGCGCCGGGTGACGCAGGCCGAGGACGTGATCTCGTCCTCCCAGTCGAGC
>JBKPFU010000126.1:0-22572 GCA_046728975.1 Actinomycetota bacterium
CTCGTCCGCGCCCGGTTCTTCGTCTACCGGATCGTGGGCTCGAAGTTCGTCCTGGTGCACTAGGGCTACGGCGCGATTCACGCGCGTGCGTCGGCGTAGTACGCTCGCCGCGTGGAGGAGCACATCGCCGTCGTCGAGCCCGCGGCGTGGCCGGCCGAGACGGCGGAGTCGCCGGAGCTGCTCGAGGCGACGCTGACGAACGGTGCGGCGCACGTCCTGCTCCTGCCCGGGCACGTTCCCGCGGGCGAGGCGCTCGAGGTCTTGCGCGGAGAGCGCGACGGCGACGACCTGCCGTGGGACCCTCCGGAGTGGATGGCCACCGAGAGCGGCGCCTGGATCCGCCGCACGGCGATCGTCTCGCTCCGCCTGATCGGCGGCGGCCCGCAGACGCTCGCGCCGCCCCCGCCCAGCGCCTGATCCCGTGATCCGCGAGCTGCTCGAGCAAAACGCGGGCCGCGAGTTCGACCTCTATGCGAGGACGATCAACCCGCAGTTCGTGCGGCTGCTGAAGACGATCGGGTTCGACCGGACGTGGGCGCGTGCCGAAGGTGCCTACCTCTACGACGACAAGGGGCGGAAGTACCTCGACATGCTCGGCGGCTTCGGGATGTACAACGTCGGCCGGAACAACCCGCGTGTGCGAGCGGCGCTGGCCGAGGTGCTCGAGCTCGACACCGCGGGAAAGGCGGCGCTCGGCATCGGTTCGCTCTGGGGACTGCTCGCCCGCGAGCTGCTGGATCGCGCTCCCGCCTCGGTCGATCGGGTGCTCTTCACGAGCTCCGGCACCGAGTCGGTCGAGGCGGCGATCAAACTCGGCCGCGCTGCGACCGGCCGTAGTCGCGTCGTCTCCTGCGAGCACGGCTACCACGGGGCGACCCTCGGCTCTCTCTCGGCGAGCGGTGAGGTCGGTAACAAAGAGATGTTCGGCCCGTTGGTGCCGGGTTTCGCCCAGATTCCGTTCGGCGATCTCACCGCGCTCGAGCGCGAGCTTTCGCGCGAGGACGTCGCGCTCTTCCTGGTCGAGCCCATTCAGGGCCATGGCGCCCACCTCCCGCCCAACGGCTACCTGCAGGGAGCGCAGGAGCTCTGCCGCCGCTACGGGACGCTGTTCTGCCTCGACGAGGTTCAGACGGGGTTCGGGCGCACGGGCAGGATGTTCGCGCTCGAACATTGGGGCCTCGAGCCAGATCTCATCCCGCTGGCAAAGTCGCTGTCGGGAGGCTATGTGCCGTCCGGAGCGCTCCTGTTCTCCGCGGCCGTCTACGACGTCGTCTTCGACTCGTTGGAGGCCGCGTTTCCGTACGGCTCGACCTACGCACCGAACGACCTCGCGATGGCCGCCGGGCTGGCGACCCTACGCGAACTCGACGAGCAGGGGCTGGAGCGTTCAGCCACGCTGGGTGAGTTGTTGCTGGAGCGGACGCGCCCGCTCGTCGAACGCTACGAGGTGGTCAAGGACGTGCGCGGGGTCGGTCTCATGTGGGCGATCGAGTTCGCCGAGCCGCCGGACGGCAGCCGCTCGTGGCGCCTGCTCGAGCGAATGCAAGGCGGCCTCTTTTCGCAGCTCGTCGTGCTTCCGCTGTTCTCCGACCACGCGATCCTAAGCCAGGTCGCCGGGCGCGACATGAACGTGATCAAGATCCTGCCGCCGTTGACGCTGAGCGAGGAGGACGTGGACTGGTTCTGTGAGGCGCTCGAGTCGACGGTCGCCCGCGCCGAGAAGATGCCGTGGACGATGGTGGCGGGCTTCGCCGTGAAGGCCGCACGGGCAGGCCGCCCGCGCCGGCGGGCGGCATCTACGTCTCGCTGATCTCGACGCGGCGCTCGGCGATGCAGTTGCGGGCCCACTGCTCGACGACCTCGAGGAGGCGCCCGGCGAGCCGGTCGAGCTCGTGCTCGTCGTCCGGAAGATGCTCGGGATCGACCTCGACGCGAACCTGGTGCAGGGATGCCTCGCTCGACTCGCCGATCTCGTGCCGCTCCTCGGCGACGATCGACACCTCGCCCACCTTCGGCAGCAGCTCCTTCGCGAGCTCGTCGATCTCGGCGGGCGTTGCCCGCCGGCCCGCGAAGACTCCGAAGTTGATCCGGATCTCGAGCGCCGGCGGCTCCGGCCTCAGCTCACAGATAGCAATGGTCGGCTCTGTGCCCATAAAGACCGTATTTGCCCAACTGCCCCGCGGGCCTAACCTTCGTGGGGCATCCAGCGAAAGTGGCGCGCCGCGACCACCGCCCCGATGACGCCCCAGATCGCGATGATCGCGACGAAACCGGGGCGGTCCCAGATATACGCGCCGCGCAGCGCGACGTCGCGGACGAGCCGGATCACGTACACGAGCGGGAGGACGTTGGCAATCGCGCGTAGGAAGTCGGGGAAGCTGTGCGGCGAGAAGAACGCGCCCGAGATGAAGGAGAGCGGGAGATAGATTGCGTTGACGACGGCCGACGAGCCTTCCGCCGAGCGGATCATGGTCGACAGGGCGAGCCCCAGCGCCGTGAACGCAGCGGCGCCGAGCAGAAGGCTGAGCGCCACGGAGACCAGGTGGTGCACGTGTGTGTCGAAGACCAGCGTCCCGAGCACGACCATGCACACGGCCTCGATCGCAAACGCGATCAGCGTCGTGGTCAGGAGGGCCGCGATGTACGTCGCCGCCGGTAGCGGCGTCGCGCGGAGCCGCTTCAGGATCCCGGTCTCGCGGCGGATGACGAGCATGATCGAAAGGCCCGCGAAGCCGATCGAGACAGCGCCGTAGCCGAGCATCCCGGCGAGCAGATAGTCGGCCGCACGGATGTTGTGCTCCTGCTCGATCCGGTCGTCGCCGTACACGGAGCCGAGCAGGAAGAACATGACGATCGGAAGGAGGAACGTGAAGAAGGCGAGCTCGCGGCTTCGCCAGTAGAGGCGGAGTTGCGAGACGACCTCGTGGAAGAAGAGGTTCACGTCTCCTCCTCCGTCAGAGAGAGGTAGATCTCCTCGAGTGTCGGCCGCCGCACGGTCAACCGCTCCAGCTCTCTGCCGGCGGACAGAGCCTCGGCCGTGAGCTCGTGGAGAACACGGGTCGGCTCGTCCGTCTGCACCACAACCTCTCGGCCGTCGAGGAAGTAGCGGATCTCGGTGGTTGGTGCTCGGCCGGTGAGCTCGGCGGGCGTGCCGACGGCGACGATGCGCCCTTCACGGAGGACGGCGACGCGGTCAGCCAGCTGTTCCGCCTCGTCCAGGTAGTGCGTGGTGAGCAGGATCGTCTTGCCGAGCGAGCGAAGCGACCGAATCGCCTCCCACGAGCGCCGCCGGGCGGCGGGGTCGAAACCCGTCGTCGGCTCGTCGAGGAAGATCAACTCCGGGTCGCCGACGAGCGCCAACCCGAAGTCGAGGCGCCGCCGCTGCCCGCCGGACAGCCGACGGACGAGCCGGTCACGCTGTTCCTCCAGGCCGATCAGCCCGATTACTTCGCCGACCTCGCGCGGACGGTCGTAGTAGCCGGCGAACTGGGCAAGGCTCTCCGCCACCGTGAGCGTCTCGTACATCGCCGACGACTGGAGGACCACGCCGATCCGGTTGCGCCAAGCGCCGTCGGATCGCGCCGGATCGACGCCGAGCACCTCCACCTCTCCCGCGTCCCGCGTGCGATAGCCCTCGAGGATCTCGACCGTCGTCGTCTTGCCCGCGCCGTTGGGGCCCAGCAGACCGAAGACCTCGCCCTCGGCTACCTCGAAGTCGATCCCGCTAACGGCCTCGACGGGGCCGTACGACTTGCGGAGGTCGCGGACAGTGATCGCCGCGCGCATCGGCGGCGACTGTAGTTGCTGCGGTTCGCGTGTGTCCGTCTGCGCGCTGAGCATATCTGGCAGATATGTCTGCTATATCTAGTAGATATGTCCGCTGCAGTCAAGTTGACACCGACCGCGCGCGTCGTGCTCGGGATGCTCAAGCTCGGCGCGCAGACGGGCTACGACATCAAGCGAATCGTGGAGGTGTCGACGCGCTTCTTCTGGGGCGCGAGCTATGGGCAGATCTACCCCGAGCTTCGACGTCTCGCCGCGGAGGGCCTGGTCGAAGCCGAGGCCGCGCCTCGCGGCGGAATCGCCCGCACTGTCTACCGCCTGACGCCGAAAGGGGAGCGGGCGCTGCGTCATTGGCTGACGAGTGACGACGAGCTGATCTTCGAGTACCGAGACGAGGCCCTGCTCAAGCTCTTCTTCGCCGATGTGCTCGGGCCGGACGAGCTGCTCGCGCACGTGCGGCAGGCGCGCGCCGAGTTCCAGGACGTCGTGGCGCGCTTTAGGAACATCGGCGCCGGCGCCGAGGAGGACATCGCGCGCGGCCAGGCATCGCCGTACGTCGCGCTCCGGTACGGGATCGAGCTGATGGAGTGGGTTTCCGCTTGGTACGCCGATCTGGAGCGGCGTCTCGCGCGCGGCGACGCGCTGGTCGAGCCGAAAGACCTTCAGTCGAGCTGAATCTCCACCATGCCCCCGGCCGGGAACTGCGGCTCGGGCCCGCCCGTCAGCACGGAGGCAATCCGGCCGCAGTCCGGCTGATGGCCGACCACGACGACGGTCTCACCGCGGCCTGCGACCGCGGCGCGGAGCTGCTCAGCCGTCGCGCCGGGCGCGAGGCGATCGTCTGGCTCCGCCGCAGCGCCGGTCGCGCGGGCGATCTCCTCGCCGGTCTCAAGGGCCCGGAGCAGGGGGCTCGTGAGCACCGCGTCCGGTCGGACGCCCTCGCGCGCCAGCCGCTCGCCGAGCGCCCGCGCTGCCTCGCGGCCCTCCGCTGTCAGCGCGCGAAGCTCGTCCGGTTCCCCGGGCGCGGCGTCGCCGTGGCGCACCAAGTAGAGATGCACGGCGCGAGGATAGACGCGGCGCCCCGCCACGAGCGCGATCTGCGGCCGTAGAGTGGGCCCCGTGCCGACGCTCCGCTATGTCGTCTGCGACGTCTTCACGGATCGGCCCCTGACGGGAAACCAGCTCGGCGTCTTCACCGATGCCCGCGACCTCGACGACGACACGATGCAGTCCCTGGCGCGCGAGCTGAACTACTCGGAGACCGTCTTCGTCCTACCGTCCGACGAGGCGCACGCGCGGATCCGGATCTTCACACCGGCAAAGGAACTGCCGTTCGCCGGCCACCCCACGCTGGGGAGCGCGTTCGTTCTCGGCGGGCCGCTTCAGCTCGCGGAGATTCGGCTCGAGACGGGGAACGGCGTCGTGCCCGTCCGGCTCGAACGGGAGGGCCCGCGCATTGTCTTCGGCCGCATGGAGCAGCCGCTGCCGAGTGTCGAGCCGTACGCCGACGAGGCAGAGGTGCTGGCGGCGCTCGGCGTCGAGCGCTCGGAGCTGCCGGTCGAGGTCTACGACAACGGGATCCAGCACGTCTACGTCGCGCTCGGGTCGGAGCGGGAGGTGGCGGCGCTCAAGCCGGATATCGGCCGCCTGGCCGAGCTGCCGGCGGTCGTCGGCGTCAATTGCTTCGCCGGTTCGGGGTCGAAGTGGAAGACGCGGATGTTCGCGCCGGGCGGCGGCGTGGCCGAGGATCCCGCTACGGGCTCCGCCGCCGGCCCGCTCGCCCTGCATCTCGCCCGTCACGGGCGCATCGCCTTCGGCGACGAGATCGAGATCACGCAGGGCGTGGAGATCCAGCGTCCGTCGACGCTCTATGCGCGCGTCGACGGGTCCGCGGAGAAGCTCGAGCGGGTCGAGGTCGGCGGCTCGGCTGTCGTCGTCGCTCGAGGCGAGTTCCGTCTGAAATGAGCAGTCGACACGAGCGAATCAGTCCGAAACGCTCGTGAGCGCGACCGCCTCGATCTCGGGTAGCTCCGGCGCGAGCGCGCGCCAGAAGCGCCCTCCGTCAGTGGACAGGTGCAGCCGGTTGCGCGCGCCGTAGAGCACGAGGTCGGGATCGTCCTCGGCGATCGCTACCGCCCGGCCGGGCGGTAGGCCGCCGCCGGACTCGCGCCAGGTTCGGCCCGCGTCGTGGGAGACCATGAGCGGGGGACGACGGTCGACGACGGCGACGAAGGTCGACCCGGCGGCGGCCGCTGCCAGAACGCGCGGAAGCTCGACCGGAGCGGGCTGGATCTCCAGTCGGCGCTCCGGCTCGAAGCCGATCACCTCCTCGTCCTCGACGTCGACGACGTAGACGCCGTCCGCCGTCTGGACGGACGCTCTCACGGGTGCGCGAGGACGGCCGCCACGATCGAGGTCGCGCGGCGAGCGGCGGCGGGCGGCCTGAGGCCGCGGCCGCGCGCGACGACATACGCGGCCGCGAACGCGTCGCCGGCGCCGGTCGGGTCGACGTCCTCGACCGCTCGGGCGGGAACGTGCACGAGCTCGCGCCGCGCGACCACGATCGAGCCGCGCGAGCCCAGCGTCACGATCACCTCGGGAGGCCCGAGCTCGGAGAGCGCCCGCTGCTCGAGCGACCCGACGAGCGCCCGCGCCTCCTCCTCGGAGAGTTTCAGCACCGTGACGTACCGCAGCACGTCGGGATCCAGATCGGGCTCGAGCTCGAGCGCTCCTGTCCGTGCCGGCCGCGCGAGGCCCTGACCGTCGAGCGAGATCCGGCGGTCTCCTCCCGCTGTGAGCGACGCGAGCGTCTCCGGCGGAAACTCGCCTCGAGCGAGGGCGCCGACGTGAACCCAGTCCGCGCGGCGCAGCGCCTCCGAGGCCCAGCCCTCGACGTCGTTCACCGTCCACGGCTCGCCGAGCTCGTCGACGGTCATCGCGCGGACATCGCCGTCGTACGCGAACGAGTACGCCGCCGTCGAGCCGGCCGGCCGCCAGACGACCGGCAGCCCCAGCGCAACGAGCGGCGGCAGGAGCTGCCTCCGATGCGTCTCCGCGAACTTCGCGGCGACGGCGGCCGGGTGGCCGAGGATGCGTAGAGCGCGCGCTGCGTGAAAGGGCGGGCCGCCGACGCGCGGCGGCGCCCCGTCAACGCGGTCGAGCGAGAGGTTCCCGACGACGGCGATCCGCCGCACGGGCTGATTTAACCCACGCCGCGAGCGCAGTGAGCGCGAACGCGGTCGCAAAGCTCGGCAGCGAGGCCGTCAGCGTCGCGTGGCCGGGGTGGACGTGGTGGACCAAGTCCGTCCACCAGTTCGGGCCGACAGGCGACAACCACTGGTAGAGGGCAAAGCCGACGACCCACGCGGCGATGGGCGCTGCGCGCACCGCGACGCCCTCGAAGATGTCGCCGCGGCTGTAGTGGGCGCCTGACGTCAGCCAGTCGGCCAGCAGCACGCCGAAGAGCGGCACGAACACCGAGCCGAGCAGGTAGAGGAACGTAAGGTAGTTGCCGAGATCGATGGCGATCGCGCCCGCGGTCGCCGTCGCCGTAACGAGGACGATCAGCAGGCGCTGCGAGACCCACGGCAGAACGTTCTGAATCGAGACCGCCGTCGAGTAGATGTCCGCGAAGGCCTCGTCGCTCTCGTCGACCGTGAGCGCGAGCAGCGCGACGACGGCGAGCACGCTGCCGCTCGCGACCGCACTCGGGATCTGGGCGGGGTCACTGAGGTCGCGCGCGAGCACGAGCACCGCGCCGAGCCCGAAGCACCACAGTGTCGGGAGGAAGTAGCCCAAGCCCGCGCCGATGAACGCGCTGCGGCGGTCGCGCGCGAACCGCGTGTAGTCGGCGGCGAGCGGCGTCCACGAGACGATGCTCGCGATCACGAGGTCGATCCCCTGCCCGAGCGACAGCCCGCCGGTTCCCTCGGCCCGCCACATCTGATGCAGGTCGGCCTTGTCCAGCGCCCACCAGGTGAGGTAGACGATCGAGGCCAGCACCGCCCAGACCGCGAACTTGCGCAGATAACGGCGCACGACGCCGATCGGCCCCAGCAGCCCAAGCGCGAGCGCTACCGCGCCGAAGAGGAGCGCCCAGAGCCAGCGCGCCTCGAAGTGGAAGACGCGCTCGGACAGCGCCGCCGCCGCGGTCGAGATGATGATCAGCTCGAACGTCGACCAGCCGAGGTTCTGGGCGACGTTGAGCACCGTCGGTCCGTACGAGCCGCGTCGACCGAGCGGCGCGCGCAGCAGCACCATCCCTGGCACGCGGGCGTCGGCGCCGATCATCCCGGCCAGCCCAAGGAGAAGGTTGCCGGCGAGGGCGCCGATCAGGATCGCGAGCAGCGCGTCCTTGAGCGAGAGCATCGGTACGAGCCCGGCGGCCGCGACGATGACGAGCAGGGAGACGGAGAGATTGCCCCAGAGCAGGGTCAGGTCGACCAGGCCCAGCACACGGAGCCGCTCGGGAACCGGGTCGATGCCCCATGAAGGCGTTTGTTTGTCGGCCACTTGCTCCCTTCGCCGGTCCGAACCGGATCAGGTTCGACGGGTGTGATCTCAGCCCCGCGGCCGCGGGGCACCCCAATCCGCGACTCTAGCCGAGCGGAACGAGGCGAGTGCCCGTCGCCTTGAACGTCGCGACGGCCGGCTGACCCTCCTCCAAGCCGATCCGGCTTGCGGCGAGCGTCGTGATCTCGGCGGTCAATGGTCCGATCCGAACGCGGACGCGGTTTCCCATCGGGACCATCGTCTCGACCCGCCCGCGGAGATGGTTCTGCGCCGAATCGACGGGGACGGTCCGCCCGACGGTGATCTCCCACGGATAGACGATCAACGCAACTTCGCCTTCGACCACGTCGGTCGAGAGGAACCGCGAACCATCTTCGAGCACCACCTCGGCAAGCCCGTCTCCGGTCGCGCGCGAACGGCCGTGGAGGACGTTGGCGCCCACGAAATCGGCCACGAACGGCTGGGAGGGCGCTGCGATCAGATCCTCGGGCGTGCCGGTCTGGACAAGACGCCCATCGACGATCACTCCGATCCGGTCGGCGAGCGCGGCGGCGTCGGCGTAGTCGTGCGTGACGAGAAGGGCCGGTAGGCCTTCTCGGCGCAGTCGTTCGCGCAGCTCGCCGCGCACCCGACCGCGTGTGTGTGTGTCCAGAGCGGCGAGCGGCTCGTCGAGCAGCAGCACGCGTGGGCGGCGCGCGAGCGCGCGGGCGAGCGCGACCCGCTGCCGCTCTCCACCGGATAGGTGCGCCGGCCGCTCGTTCGCCAGGTCGCTGAGCCCGAGGCGCTCGATCAAATCGCGGGCGTGGGCCTTACCGGCATAGGCGATGTTCTGCTCGACGGTCAGATGCGGAAAGAGCGCGTACTCCTGAAAAACGAACCCGACCGAACGTTCCTCGGGCGGGCGGTGGATCCCGCGACCGGCGTCGAACCAGATCTCGTCCCCGCAGGAGATCCTTCCGCGCCTCGGCCGAACGAGGCCTGCGATCGCCCGCAGCACGGAGGTCTTGCCAGCGCCCGAAGGGCCCGCGAGGGCGAAAATTCCGGCGCTCGCTTCGAGCTCTAGGTCGAGCTCGAAGCGGCGAAGGGGAAGGGAGATCTCGACGCGGAGTGCGTCCATCTCGGCAGGAGGCTGACGGTGGCGAGGACGGTGACGCTTACGAGCACGAGCAGGCCGCCGAGCGCAAGCGCCGTGTCGAAGTTGCGGTCGAGCTCGGCATAGATCGCGAGCGGCGCCGTACGCGTCTCACCGGCGAAGCTCCCCGCGAAGATGATCGTCGCGCCGAACTCCCCGAGGCCGCGCGCGAACGCGAGCGACGATCCGGCACCCAGTCCGCCGGCGGCGAGCGGCAGCGCCACACGGACGAAGGTCTTTGCGGGCCCGGCCCCGAGCGTTCGGGAGGCGTCGAGGAGGCTCCGGTCGACGGCGCCGAAGGCGGCGATTCCCTGGCGAACGTAGAAGGGGCTTGCTACGAACACGATCGCGAGCACGACCGCTGCCTGCGTGAACGGAAGCGAGATGCCGAAGGCCTCGAGCGAGCTGCCGAGGAGGCCACGGCTCCCGAAGGCGGCGAGCAAGCCGATCCCCGCCACGGCCGGCGGAAGCACCAGCGGCACCTCGACGAGGCGCACGAGCACGTCGCGGCCGGGAAACCGCCTGGTGCCGAGCAGATAGGCGACGGGGGTGCCGACGGCGAGGATGATCACGTGTGCAATGACGCTCGTCTTCAGGCTGACGAGCAGGGCCTCGCGCGCCGCCTCGCTGCCGAGCTGGTCGATCAGCGTCGCGGGCGACACTCGCAGGAAGATCGCGAGCAGAGGCAGGAGCAGGAACGCGAACGCCACTCCCGCCGCGACCGCGAGCATCACGTCGAACAAGCGCCTCACGGCATCAGGAATCCCGCGTCCCGAAGCGCCTTCCGGCCCTTCTCGCTCAGCACCAATCGGATGAACTCGTCGGCCTTCGCTCGGTGGTGGGTTCCGCGGACGACGGCGATCCGGTATCGGACGTCCGCCTGCGCCTTGAGCGGCAACTCGACCGTCTTCACTTCGCCGCCTGCCGCCTTTGCATCCGTGGCGTAGACGAAGCCGGCATCCGCCTCGCCCAACGCCACCTTGCCGACGACGCCCTTGACGTCCTTCTCTTCGCTCACGACCCGCCGGAGAACGTCCTCGAGTCCGGCCTTCGCGAGCACCTGTCGCGTGTAGTCCCCGATCGGAACTCCTTCTTGGCCCACCACGAGCTTCACGCCCGCGCGGTCGACGTCGGCGACCGAATGGATGTCCGCGGGATTGTCGGCCGGCACGACCAGGACAAGCCGGTTGGATGCGAAGACGTGCGGGCGGTCCAGCACCCCGTCCTTGTAGAGCTCGTCGGGGTACTTCGGGCTGGCGGCGGCGTAGACATCGGCCTTTCCGCCCTCGCGGAGCTGGGTGGCGAGCTCGTCCGAGCCCGCGAAGTTGAACCGGGCATCGGGGTCGAGCTTCTGGAAGACCTCCGTCAGGGAAGCAGCGGCGTAGACCGTCAGCTTCCTCTCGCCGCCCCCGCACCCGGCCAGGACGAGGATGGCTAGCGCCACCGCGGCGAGCCTCATCGCTCGACCATCACCGACGTCGCCTTTACCAGTGCGGTCGCCGGCATCCCAGGCTCGAGGCCAAGCTGCTCGACAGCCTCGCGCGTCACGACGGAGACGACGCGAAAGGGCCCGGCCTCGAGCTCTACCTGTGCGAGCAGGCCTTCGAGCTTCACGTCACGGACGACGCCGGGAAACCGGTTCCGCGCCGAGAGCTCCGGCGCGCCCGGCCCCCCGCGGATGCGGTCGATTTCGGCGGCGGTCACACGACGCCGGTTCGCCGCGTCCCTCGTGGTGCGGATCCGGCCTTGCCGGTCCCAGCGCCGGAGTGTGTCGAGACTGATGCCGAGCATTCGTGCGGCCTCACCCGCGCTGTATGTCTTCCTAGGCATTGCCTATGCACGATACGTGCCTGCGCGACGGCGATCAAGACGGTGGCTTCCGGCGATTACCGGGAGAATCCGCGGGGTAGCGATGCAGCGGGTGCCCCTCGTCCTCGCCGCCGACCAGTCGACGCTCCACCCCTCGAGCCACGCCGCGCGCGAGATCGAGCAGCTCTGGTGGGTCCTGCTGGCTATCTCGGCGGTCGTGTTCGCGGTCGTCACGCTGCTGGTCGTCGCCGCCGTGCTGCGACGGCGGGGCCGGCGCAACGAAGCGGCCGCGGACACGCGGCGCGTCCAGGGCTTGGTGCTCCTGGGCGGCTTCGCCGTTCCGCTCGCGGTCCTGGTTGCGCTGTTCGTACTGACGCTGCGCACGCTTCCCGCTACCTCCGCGCCGAAAGGGCACATCGACCTGACCGTCGAGGTCACGGGGCGGCAGTGGTTCTGGGACGTCCGCTATCCCGGCTCGGACGCCGTGACGGCGAACGAGATCCACATCCCGGCGGGGCAGCGCGTGCGGCTCGTCGCGAAGACCGGGGACGTCGTGCACAGCTTCTGGGTACCGCGCCTGAACCGGAAGATCGACATGATCCCGGGCAAGACCAACTCGATCCTGCTGAGCGCGGACCACCCGGGCGTCTACCGCGGCCAATGCGCCGAGTTCTGCGGCCTTCAGCACGCGAACATGGCCTTCCTCGTCATCGCCGACGCGCCGACGCGGTTCCGGGCGTGGCTCGCGCGCGAGGCCCGGCCGGCCACGGGCCGGGCGCGCGGGAAGCCGATCTTCGAGTCGTACTGCGGCGGCTGCCACACCATCCGCGGCACCGAGGCGCAGGGCAAGATCGGGCCAGACCTGACGCACGTGGCGTCACGACGGACGCTCGCGGCGAACACCATCCCGAACGCGCGCGGATACCTCGCCGGCTGGATCCTCGATCCGCAGCACGTCAAGCCGGGCAACAAGATGCCGGGCCTCGACCTCACCGGCGACCAGGTGCAGACCCTCGTCGACTACCTCTCCCGGCTCAAGTAGTGGTCGAGCACGTTCAGCGGCTGGAGCGAATCTGGCACGAGCCGGTCGGGATCAAGACCTGGGCGACCACGGTCAACCACAAGAAGATCGGCCGCCGCTATCTGATCACCGCGTTCCTCTTCTTCGTCGCGGCCGGGATCGAGGCGCTGATCATGCGGACACAGCTGGCCGAACCGGAGGCGGGGGTGATCGGGCCGAAGGCATACGACCAGCTCTTCACGCTCCACGGCGTCACGATGATCTTCCTGTTCATCACGCCGATGCTGTCGGGCTTCGGCAACTACTTCGTCCCGCTACAGCTCGGCGCGCGGGACATGGCCTTCCCGCGGATGAACGCCTTTAGCTACTGGGTCTACCTCGCCGCCGGAATCTTCATGTACTCGAGCGTGCTCTTCGCGCTCGCGCCGAACGACGGCTGGTTCAACTACGTGCCGCTGTCGCAGACGAGGTTCACGCCGGACCTCAACATCGACTTCTACAACCTCGGCCTGCTCTTCCTGACGGTGTCGACCACGGCGGGCGCCGTGAACTTCATCGTGACGATCTTCAAGATGCGGGCGCCGGGGATGTCGATCAACCGCATCCCCCTGTTCTGCTGGGGCGTGCTCGCGACGTCGCTGTCGGTCGTGTTCGCGCTCCCGGCGCTCTCGGCGGCGAACATGATGCTCACGCTCGAGCGCAAGTTCGGGTTCCACTTCTTCTCGCCGGACGCCGGCGGCGACTCGCTCCTCTGGCAGCACCTGTTCTGGCTCTTCGGCCACCCGGACGTCTACATCATCTTTCTGCCCGCGGTGGGGATCGTCTCGACGATCATCCCCGTCTTCGCCCAACGGCCGATGGTCGCGCAGACATGGCTCGCGCTCGCGACCATGGCGACCGCCTTCATCGGCTTCGGCGTGTGGGTTCACCACATGTTTGCGACCGGGCTGCCGCAGATCACGATGGCTTTCTTCTCGGCCGCGTCGCTCCTGATTACGATCCCGAGCGGGATCCAGGTCTTCGGCTGGATCGCGACGCTGCTGACCGGCCACCCGCTGTTACGGACGCCTCTGCTCTACGTCCTCGGCTTCATCGTGGTGTTCGTCGTCGGCGGTGTCACCGGGGTGATGTTCGCCGTCATCCCGTTCGACCAGCAGGTCACGGACTCGTACTTCGTCGTCGCGCACTTCCACTACGTGCTCTTCGGCGGCGCCGTCTTCCCGGTCTTCGCCGCCCTGCACTTCTGGTGGCCGAAGCTGACGGGGCGGATGTTCAACGAGCTCGTCGGGCAGGTCGGCTTCTGGATCTTCTTCGTCGGCTTCAACCTGACGTTCTTCCCGATGCACATCGCCGGCCTGCTCGGCATGCCGCGCCGCGTCTACACCTATCCGGACGGCCTGGGATGGGGGATCTACAACCTGCTCGAGACGATCGGCGCCTACACCCTCGCGGCCGGGATCCTCCTCGTCATCGTGAACCTGCTTGCCTCGCTTCGCTTCGGCGCGGCCGCGGGGCCCGATCCGTGGCTCGGCAACACGCTGGAGTGGGCGACCGATTCGCCGCCGCCCGAGTACAACTTCCCCGTGATCCCGACGGTGCGGAGCGTCAACCCGAACTGGGACGACGCCGACCGCGAGGAGGACGCCGCGCGGCTCGAGCGCGGCGAGCTCGTCCTCGACGAGACGCATGAGGCGCTCGCGACGACCGTGCTCGACGCCGATGCCGACCAGGTCCTCGAGATGCCGCCCGAGTCTCCCTGGCCGCTGGTGCTCACGCTGGCGCTCGCGCTCGCCTTCACGATGCTGCTCGTCGGCCACAACTACGTGGCGGCGATCGCGGGCGGGCTGGTCGCGCTCGCGCTTGTCGGCTGGCATTCCGAGCACCCGCAGGAGGCGGCGTGACCACCTACACGCTCGAACGGCCGTCGACGCGCGCCAACGGGTGGTGGGGAATGCTCCTGCTGATCGCGACCGAGGCGACCCTGTTCGGCGTGCTGATCGCCTCGTACTTCTACGTCCGCTTCAAATCGCCGCACTGGCCTCCCGCCGGGATCGAGGATCCGAAGCTCGTAAGGCCGCTGATCAACAACGGCGTACTCGTCCTCTCGTCGGTGCCGATGTTCTTCGCGGAGCGAGCGGCGCGCCGGGGACAGCAGGGGCTGCTCAGGCTGGGCCTCGCCGCCTCGTTCCTCCTCGGCCTCGCGTACTTCCTCCTCCAGCTCGACTCGTTTCGCGACAGCTGGCGGACGTTCCGGCCGAGCGAGAATGCGTACGCATCGCTCGTCTACACGCTGGTCGGAGCGCACTGGATCCATGTCGGCGCGGGGCTTCTGCTGATCGCCTGGATCCTCGGCCGGGCGCTTCTCGGTCACTTCGGCGTCGACCGGAACGTGCCCGTGCAGGTGACGGCGCTGTACTGGTACTTCGTCACCGCGCTGGCGGTCTTCGTCGTCCTCACGACCTTGTCGCCGGCGTTATGAGAGGTGTCCTGCTGTGGTTCGGCCTCCTCGGCGCGCCCGCGGCGTGGACGCTGGAGCTCGTCACCGGCTACGCCGTCGAGGAGGCGACGTGCTCGGAGGGGTCGTCCAGCTGGGGGATCAACGGCGGCCTCGCGCAGGCGCTGGTGTTCGGCGTCACGGCCGCCGTGGCGCTGGGGGCCGGCGCGGCGGCGCTGTGGACGTGGCGCAACGCGACACCTGACGTCCGTGGTCGGATCGCCTGGATGGGATACGGAGCGGTGCTCGTCAGCGCGCTCTTTATCCCGCTCGTTCTGATCACCGGTTTGGGCGTGAGCTCGCTGGAGTCATGCGAGCGCTGATCGTCCTGCCGCTCTTGGCCGCACTCGCCGCCGGCTGCGGAGGCGGCAAGACGCCGGAGATCGTGAACGGCGGGGACGCGAAGCGCGGGGCGGACGTGATCGAGAAGTACGGCTGCGGCGGGTGCCACCAGATTCCCGGGATTGCACGTGCGGACGGCCGGGTCGGACCGAGCCTCGACGGGTTTCGGCGGATCCGCTACATCGCGGGCCGCCTGCCCAACAACCCGGAAAACGCGCGCCGGTGGATCGAGGACCCGAGGAAGATCGAGCCCGGAACGGTCATGCCCGACCTCGGCCTCAGCGACGACGAGGCGCGCGACGTCGTCGCCTACCTCTACTCGCGGACATGAAACTCCTCGCGTTGCTCGCGGTCGCGCTCGTGCTGGCGGGGCCGGCCGCGGCGCAGACGGGCAGAGACCTCTACCTGCAACGCTGCGCGACGTGCCACGGCGCGAACGCCGAGGGCGTCGCGCCGGTCGGCCCGAACCGCGGCGCGAACGACGTCCGCGGGGCCGGCCCCTCGCTGCGCGGAGTCGGAGCGATCGCGGCCGACTTCTACCTCCGCACGGGGTACATGCCGTTGCAGAACGCCGATGACGAGCCGAAGCACAAGGGGGCCGCGTACCCGGACGACGAGATCGACGCGCTCGTCTCCTACATCGGTTCGCTCGGCGGGCCGCCGGTGCCGAAGGTCGACCCGAGTCGGGGCAACCTCGCTCAGGGTTTCCGCCTCTTCGCCGACAACTGCTCCGGCTGCCACCAGGTCGTTGGCCGCGGCGGCATCGTCACGAGCGCGGTCGCGCCCGAGCTGACGAAGGCAACGCCGACGCAGATCGCGGAGGCCGTCCGGATCGGGCCCTATCTGATGCCGCGCTTCTCGCGGCAGCAGCTCGATGACCGCGAGCTCGCATCGATCGTCCGCTACGTCGAGTACGCGAAGGATCCGAAGGACGAGGGCGGCTGGGGGATCGGCCACCTCGGTCCGGTGCCCGAAGGCCTCGTAGCCTGGCTGATCGCCGGCGCTGCACTCGTTCTCGTCGCCCGCATGATCGGGAGCAAGACGGAGTGAACCGCCGCGCCGAGGTCGTCGTCCTCGCGCTTCTCCTCGGCGCGACGCTTGCCGCGGTGGGGTTCATCGCCGCCTACGCGATCGACTCGCTCCCCGCGCAGACGCAGCTGATGGGGCTTGCCCTCGGGTTTGCCTTCGCGTTCCTCGCGGCGGCGTCCGTCGTGACCGCAAAGGCGCTCGTGCCGGAGGACGAGCACGCCGAGAACTACCCGGAGCCGCCGAAGCCGGAGCGCGCGGTGGAGGTCGACGAGCTCGTGCGCGGCGGGACCGTAGTTTTCACGCGTAGACGGCTGCTCGGGCTGGCGGCGGGAGGCGCGGCCGTCACGCTCGGTGCGGCGCTCGTCGTCCCGGCAGCCTCGCTGGGGCCGTTCCTCGAGACCGATCGGCTTCGCCGGTCGCCCTGGCGTCGCGGAATCCGCCTCGTCGACTCGGAGGGCCGACCTCTCCTGGCGCGAGACGTCGACCTCAAGAGCTTCCACACGGCTTTTCCGGAGGGTTCCGACCACGAGAAGCTCGGGTCGCCCCTGATCGTCGTCCGGCTGGAACCGGCGCAGCTCGAGCTGCCGGCCGGACGCGAGGGTTGGGCCCCCGACGGCATCGTCGCCTACTCGAAGATCTGCACGCACGCGGGCTGCGCGGTCTCGATGTACCGCGCGCCGCTGTACGAGCCGACCTCGGACCGGCGGGCGCTGGTCTGCCCCTGCCACTACTCGACGTTCGATCCAGCCCGTGGCGCGAAGGTTCTGTTCGGCCCCGCCGGTCGCCCCCTGCCGCAGCTTCCCCTGGAGATCGACTCGAGCGGACATCTCCGCGCCGCGGGCGGCTTCTCCGGCGCGATCGGCCCCTCCTGGTCGGGAGTCCGCTATCGGTGAGACCCCCGGCTCCGTCCTCGGCACCTCTGACGGCTGCAAAGTCGTCGCGCGGCTGCGTCCTCGGTCGCGCCCGTATCTCATTCGATACGAACGCTCCCTGCGTCCTTGCCGCGCTCGATTTTCGCGCGTCCGAGGCACCGCAACGAAACCGGGGGCCTCACTGATGATCCGCCGGGCGGTTCGGTACCTCGACGAGCGCAGCGGCACCGCGCCGCTCGTGAAAAGGGCGCTCCGCTACGTCTTCCCCGACCACTGGTCGTTCCTGCTCGGCGAGATCGCGCTCTATTCGTTCGTCGTCCTCGTCGCCACGGGGATCTACCTGACGCTCTTCTTCGAGCCGAGTCTCGCGAACACGGTCTACCAGGGGTCGTACGAGCCGCTGCGCGGGCGGCAGATGTCGGAGGCGTATCGGTCGGCGGTGCAGATGTCGTTCGACGTCAAGGCGGGGCTGCTCATGCGGCAGACGCATCACTGGGCTGCCGACGTCTTCGTGGTCGCGATCGTGCTGCACCTGCTGCGCGTGTTCTTCACGGGCGCCTTTCGCAAGCCGCGCGACCTCGTCTACTACGTCGGTGTCGCGATGCTGATGCTGGCGCTCCTCGAGGGCTTCGTCGGCTACTCGATGGTCGACGACCTGCTCTCGGGCATGGGTCTTGCGATCGCCTACTCGGTTGCGCTCTCGATCCCGGTGATCGGCGGTTGGCTCGGCCTCGCGCTCTGGGGGGAGCCGTTCCCGGGCACCTACGCGTTCGAATCGCGGATGTACATCGCGCACGTCTTCCTATTGCCGATGGCGATCGCGACGCTCATCGCAATCCACCTGCTGCTGCTCGTGACGCGGCACCACACGCAGTTTCCGGGGCCGCGGCGGAGCGAGCGGCGTGCGGTCGGGCTGCCCGCGTACCCGGGCTACGCCCCGCGCTCGATCGGGATCGCGTTCTCCGTGTTCGCGGTCCTCTTCCTGCTCGGAGGGCTCGTGCAGATCAACCCGATCTGGGAGTGGGGGCCGTACGAGGTCTCGCATGGGACCGCCGGGGCGCAGCCCGACTGGTACCTGGGTTGGCTGATCGGCGGCTTACGGCTGATGCCGGGCTTCGACGTGACGATCGGGAACTACACGCTGATCCCGAACGCGTTTTGGGGCGGCGCGCTCTTCCCGACGATCGTCTTCACGACCTTGTTCCTGTGGCCGTCGCTCGAGCGGCGCGTGACCCGCGACTACCGGTTCCACCACCTGCTCGATCGCCCGCGCGACGCGCCGTGGCGGACGGCCGTCGGCGCCGCGTTCTTCACCTGGGTCGCGCTCGTGTTCCTCGCCGGCGCGTCCGACCGCGTCTTCGTGACGTTCGGGATCCCCTACGTCTGGCAGGTCTGGTTCTTCCGAGTCGCGGTCTTCGCGCTGCCCGCGCTCGTGCTCGTGGTGACGCGGCGGCTGTGTCTCGAGCTCCACGAGTCCCAGCCGCGGCCGCGAGCGGGCCTCATGGGTTTCGACCGGCCCTAGGAACGCCGCGACAAGGTCGTTCGGCTGGTGCTCCTCGGAGCCAGCGTGTAGCCGAGCTCCATCAACTAGGTTCGGTACCGTCTCCGGACGGTCGTAAACGCGTGAAACGCTTACCGCTCCTTCTCTTGCCGCTCCTCCTCCTGACCGCGTGCGGCCAGGAGGAGCAGAAGCCGAGCGCTGCCCAGACTGCGACCCGGGAGACGACTTCGAACGTCTCGGCGCCGACGACGGTCTCCGTCTACTTCCTACGCGATGGAAAGGTGGCAGCGGCTCATCGGACGGTCGACTCGACGCCGGCCGTGGGGGCTGCTGCGCTCGAGCAGCTGACGAGCGGCCCCGACGCGGAGGAGCGGGCTGCAGGGCTGACCTCGCAGGTTCCGCACGACGCCTCGTTCAATCTCTCGATCGCGAACGGCGTGGCGACCGTGAAGGGCCCCGACCTCGGCGACGACGCGACGTCGCAGGTCGTTTACACGCTCACGCAGTTCCCGACGGTTCGGACGGTGCGCGTGAACGGCAAGGAAGTCGGCAGCCGCGCCGACTGGGAGGAGTTGACGCCGCAGATCTTCGCCGAGACTCCCGTCGTCGGGGAGACGGTGAGGAGCCCCCTGCGCTCGCGGGGGACCGCGAACACCTTCGAGGCGACGTTCAACGTCGAGCTCGTCGTCGGCGGCAAGGTGATCGCGAAGCGGTTCGTAACCGCCACCTCCGGGAGCGGGACGCGCGGCACCTACCAGTTTTCGCTTCCGTTCTCGGTCGATCGCGCGACCGACGGCAAGCTCGTCCTGTACGAGGTCTCGGCGGAGGACGGGACCCGCACGCACGTCGTCGAGATCCCGGTCCGCCTAGTTCCTTAACCTCTCCCGCTGCGGGATCGACGTGTAGTGCGGGTCGGCGGCCGAGATCTTGCCCGCATGGAAGACCGCGAAGCGCTCGCAGAGCGAGCCGACCAGAAGGAGCGCTCCCGCCGTCACGGCTCCGGCGCGCCGCTTCCCCGCGAGGGCCATCAGCGCCGTGCCGGCGAGCGTCGCTCCGGTGGCGAGGCGCGAGTACTTGCCGGCTTGGCCCCTGTGGTACGCCTCCGCGATGAACTCGCCCATCCGTTTCTCCATCACCTGCTTCGCGACGAGCTCGGCGACACCGCCGAGCACGGCGAGCCGGCGGGCAGGGCCCGCAGCGCCGGCCGGCGTCAGCGCCGCCATCGCGCCGCCCGCGCTCGCGGCAGAGCTTGCGGCGAAGACGAACGGCAGCTCGCGACGACCCTCATGCCACACCGGCACGACCGAGTCGGCGACGAGTGCGCCGGTGTAGGTCGCCTGCGCCGGCCCGACGAGACCGGCGACGACCTGTGCCGCGTTGCGGAGCCGCGGCAGAACACCGATTAGCTGGCAGCCGGCCGCGAGGCTCGTCGCTGCTCCTTCCACGCTGAGGATCCACGTCCCGACGCTCATCGGCGAGGTGACCTTGAAGACGCGCAGCATGTTGTAGAAGCGCATCGGCCGGCCGAGGTCCTTGATCAGGAGGTACGGGCTAACGGAGCCGACGGCGGCGGCCGTGTAGAGGGACGCGATGCGCAGGCGCTCGTTGCCGGCGAGCCGAGCGCCGAGCGCGAGCGTGTCCGCCGCACCCGCCATGCCGCCGACGAAGAAGTACAGCGGGATCTCCGGCTTCCAGACCGGCTCCTTGATGATCGGCCGGCCGTAGTAGGAGCGGCCGTTCTCGCTCATTCGCCTCCTCCCGCGAAGGCGGTAACCACTCCCGCGACCAACGTGCCGGCGGCGACGCCCGCGGCGGCCCAGATCGTGCGGAGATTCCGCGTCGGAACGACGGGGTCGGGCGGCAGTCCGTAGACCTCGGGCTCGTCGAGGAGCAGGAAGAACGCGCCGGCGCCGCCGATCCCGTCGCCGTCGTCCGGCGGGAGATAGAGGCGCGCATCGTCGACGCCGGCTTCGACCAGGTGCTCGCAGCGCTCCCGGGCGCGGGCGACGAGCTCGTCGAGCGGCCCGAACTGGATCGAGTCGGTCGGGCAGGCCTTCGAGCAGGCGGGCTCGAGGCCGTCCTGGAGCCGGTCGTAGCAGAGCGTGCACTTGTGCATGCCGCCGTCGTCGCCGAGCTCGCGCTTCGAGATCACCCCGAACGGACAGGCCGTTACGCAGTACCCGCAGCCGTTGCAGACGTCGTCCTGGATCACGACCGTCCCGAACTCGGTGCGGAAGATCGCGCCGGTCGGGCAGACGTCGAGGCAGCCGGCATGCGTGCAGTGCTTGCACACATCGGACGACATCAGCCAGCGAAAGTCCTGACCGCCAACCTTGATCGGCTTCTCCTGCTCGATGAACGCCACGTGTCTCCACGTGTTCGCGTTCAGCTCGCCGGTGTTGTCGTAGGAGTGACCGGTCCAGACGAGGCCGTCCTCGGGAACGAGGTTCCATTCCTTGCAGGCGACCTCGCACGCCTTGCAGCCGATGCACACCGACGTGTCGGTGAAGAAGCCCATGCGCGGCTTCGCCTCGGGCCCATAAGTCGCGGTTCCGTCGGCCGTCTTCACGTCAGCCGCGGGTAGGTCTCGACCAACTCGCGCAGCTTGCGGCCGCGTGGCCGGCGTCCAGCCCGGATGTCGCAGCTCGCGGCCTTCACCTCCTGGATGTGCACGTTCGGATCGAGCGCGATCGAGAAGAGATCGTTGCCGGAATCGCCGGTGGTCAGCCCCTTGAAGCCCCAGTGATACGGCACGCCTACCTGATGCACCTCGCGGCCCTGCACGCGCAGCGGCTTCATCCGCCCGGTCACCATCACCCGCGCCTCGATCGCCGAGCGCGCCGTGACGATCGTCGCCCAGCCGCCGTGCTCGAGCCCACGCTCGGCGGCGAGCTCCGGGCTCACCTCGCAGAAGAATTCGGGCTGGAGCTCGGCGAGATACGGGAGCGTCCGAGACATTCCGCCCGCCGTGTGGTGCTCCGTCAGCCTGTAACTGGTTACGACGAAGGGATATGCGGCGTCGCCGCTCGGGTTGTATGGATTCTCCTTGCGCGGCATCTGCTGCCGCGCCGGGTTGGAGCTCTGTCCGTAGAGGAGGTTCTCGAATGGCGACTCGTGAGGCTCGTAGTGGGTCGGCAGCGGCCCGTCCATCAGGCCGCTCGGGACGAACAGCCAGCCCTGCCCGTCCGCTTGCATGATGAACGGATGGTCGCCGCGGATCGCCTCCTCGGCGGTCGCGCCCTCGGGCGGCTCGTAGTCAGGCCGCTTCTTCGGCTCGAAGTCCGGTACGTCCTCGCCCGTCCACTGTCGCTTCCGGCCGTCCCACCAGACGTACTTTTTGCGCTCCGACCAGGGCCTGCCCTTCGGATCGGCGGAGGCGCGGTTGTAGAGGATGCGGCGGTTGAGCGGCCACGCCCAGCCCCATTCGGGTGCGACCCACGTCTGCTCGGAGCCCGGCTTGCGTCGGGCGACCTGATTTGTCTCCTCGGCGTAGCAGCCGCAGTAGATCCAGCAGCCGCACGAAGTGGAGCCGTCGTCCTTCAGCTCCATGTACGAGGAAAGCGCTTTGCCGTCCGGGCCGACGCCGTTGACCTCGCGCAGCACGGTCTCGGCGCTCGGCTCCTCGTGCGGGCCCGAGGTCGGATAGACCCACGCGAGATCGAGCACCGCGCGGTCCCTCGGTTCGGTCGAGCCCTCGAGCTTCTCGCGGATCTTGCGGCCCAGGTGGTACATGAACCAGAGGTCCGAGCGGCAGTCGCCCTGCGGCTCCACGGCCTTGTGGTGCCATTGGAGCAGGCGCTGGGTGTTGGTCAGGCTGCCGTCCTTCTCCGTGTGTGTAGCCGCCGGGAGGAAGAAGATCTCGGTGCCGATCTCGTCCGGCTTCAGCTCGCCCGTCTCCAGCTCGGGCCCCTCGTTCCAGAACGTGGCCGACTCGATCAGCTGGAAGTCGCGAACGACGAGCCAGTCCAGGTTCGCGAGCGCGAGGCGGTGGAGCTTCGCGTTGGACGAGCCGACCGCGGGATTCTCGCCGAGCAAGAAGTAGCCCCGCATCTTGCGGTCGAGCATGTCCATCGCCGC
>JBKPFU010000127.1:0-15490 GCA_046728975.1 Actinomycetota bacterium
GCACCATGTCGGCCCCGCCCGCCTTCAGCGTGCGGGCGAGGTTCGCCGTCTCGGTCGTCACGTGCAGACAGGCCGCGATGCGGTAGCCGGCGAGCGGCTCCTCGTTCGCGAATCGCTCGCGGATCGCGCGCAGCACCGGCATGTTGCGGTCGGCCCACTCGATCCGCCGGACTCCCTCGCCGGCGAGGGCGAGGTCCTTCACGTCGTGTCTTCGTGTCGTGGCCATCAGCCCTCGTCTCCCTTTCGTTGAGATCTCATGCGGCCAGCAGCCGCTCGTGCTTGCGCTGCTCCCAGTCGAGCGCGTCGACGCCGCTTCCATGGAGCCAGGTATCGAGCGCGGCGCGCAGATCCGGCTCGCGGCGCAGGCGCGCGGCGAACGCGACGTCCGCGATCTCGACCGCGAACCCCCGGCGCAGCCTCCGCAGCGAGCGCAGCTGGTTCAGCTCGCGCAGGCCATAGGCGCGGTAACCCGACGCCGTCCGCTGCGGAACGACGAGCCCGGTCGCCTCGAGATAACGGAGCATCCGCGGCGACCAGCCGGTCTTCCTTGCGGCTTCGCTGACCTGCACGCCAAGACCTTAACACATTTATGTCAAGGTTCGAGGCGGCCGTACTCGTCCTCGAGTCGCACGACGTCCTCGAGCTGCGGCGTCGACACTTCGAGGATCGTCGTGTCCTCGATCGCCTTCACGCGGTGGACGGTGCCAGGACGCATCCGGAAGGCAGCGCCGGCACCGACGACCTCGCGATTCGGCATCTTGTCGCCCGGACGCCCCATCTCCAGCTCGGCCCGGCCCGAGTGGATCAGCCACGACTCGTCCTTCTCGCGGTGGAACTGCAGGCTCAGCGATTCGCCGGCCTTGACGAAGAGGATCTTCCCGCAGTAGTCCTCGGTGAGGGCCCAGATCAGCTCGTGACCCCACGGCTTCTCGACCCTCGTCGGCTCGATCCCGAACTCGGACAACTCTCCGAAGTTGGGCGACGTGAGGTGATCGCTCATGTGCGTGCCCCCTCCGTCAGCCAGTCGGGGTTCGCGCGCAGATGGTCGTCCGCGACGCGGAGGTCCTTCGGCGTGTTCACTGTCAGCCAGAGCCCCGCGTGGCGATACGCGTAGAGCTTGCCCTCGGCCGCCAACCGGGGCAGCGTCGTCGACTCGTGGTCGCCCTTCTCGGGGAGGCGGGACATGGCCTCGTCGTCGAACACGTTCACGCCCGCGTGTGCCCAGAACGGAAGCTCCGGGGAGTCCTCGAAGCCCTTCACGCGGTCATCCTCGTCGATGTCGACGACGCCGAAGGCCGTCGGAAGGGGCGCGACCACGATCGTCGCGGCTCCCCCATGCTCCCGGTGCTCGGCGAGCACCGCGCGCAGATCGACGTCGATCAGCTCGTCCCCGTTCAGGACGTACACGGGCCCGGTGTCCTCCCGCGCCCGCGCGGCGAAGCGCAGGCCGCCGCCGCGCCCGAGCGGCTCGGCCTCCGGGACGGTCACGACCTCGGGGCCGAGGCCGCCGAGCGCCTCCTCGAACGCTTCTTCCTGGCCGGCCCCGCAGCTGACGATGACGCGATCGACCCCGGCCGCCGCCAGCTGCGCCACCTGGTATGCGGCGAGCGGGCGGCCCGCGACCGGGACGAGCGGCTTCGGGAGGCCCTGAGCCGCGTCGCCGAGGCGCTCGGCTTTGCCGCCGGCGATGAGCACCGCTTCCACGGGAGTGATCTTCTCAGGCTCGGCCGATGCCCTCGTAGTCGAACCCGGCAGCGCGGGCGGCGTCGGGGTCGAGGAGGTTCCGGCCGTCGACGATCAGCGGCTTCCTCATCGCCTCGCGCACCTCGGCCGAGGCCAGGTTCTCCAGCTCGGGCCACTCGGTTACGATCACAGCCGCATCCGCGCCGCGTACCGCCTCCAGCAGCGACGGCGCGACCGCGACGCCGTTCAGCTCCGGGTGGCCCTTCACGAGCGGGTCCCAGGCGCGCACCTCTGCGCCCTCGGCCTGCAGGCGCGCCGCGAGCACGAGCGACGGCGCGTCGCGCATGTCGTCGGTATTGGGCTTGAACGCTAGGCCGAGGAGGGTGATCGTCTTGCCGGGCAGCTCGCCGAGATGGTTCTTCAGCTTGCCGACCACGCGGCGCTTCTGGAGCTCGTTGACCTCCATCACGGCAGTCAGGAGCTGGAAGTGGTAGCCGCTGCTCCCGGCGAGCAGCTTCAGGAACGGAATGTCCTTCGGGTAGCAGGAGCCGCCGTAGCCCACTCCCGGGCGCAGGTAGCTGGTGCCGATCCGCTTGTCCAGGCCCATGCCCTGAGCAACCTCGTCGATGTCGGCTCCGACCGCCTCGGACACGTTCGCGATCTCGTTGATGAAGCTGATCCGTGTCGCGAGAAAGGCGTTCGAGGCGAGCTTGATCATCTCCGCCGAAGCGACGTCGGCGCGAACGATCGGCGCGTCGAGGCTCGCGTACAGGTCCGCGACCGAGTCCCCGTCCGCCTCGGCGAACGCGCCGACGACAATGCGATCGGGGTTGAGGAAATCGCGCACTGCAGTCCCTTCGGCGAGGAACTCGGGGTTCGAGACGTAGCCGACGTGGGCGAGGCCGCGAGCGTCGAGCGCCGCGCGCACCTTCTCGCCCGTTCCGACCGGGACCGTGCTCTTCATCACGACGATCACCCGTCGGTCGAGCGCCGGCAGCTCGTCGAGCACCGTCCACACGCTCGCCAGATCAGCGTCGCCGGAGTAGGTCGCCGGCGTCCCCACGCAGATGAACAGCGTGTCGGTCTCGGCGACGACGTCCGCAACGTCGAGCGTGAACTCCAGCCGCTCCAGGTTGCGGGCCAGGAGGTGCGGCAGCTCGGGCTCGTGGAACGGCAGCTCGCCGCGACGGAGCGCCTCGATCTTCTCAGGCACGACGTCGCGGACGACGACCCGATGCCCGAGCTCCGCGAAACACGCGCCGGTGACGACGCCGACCCAGCCCGCGCCGAATATCCCGATGGTGGGCTTGTCAGCGTTCAACGCCGAGTCACCCTACTTCGAAAGCGGCCGGAGACCCCGGGCGATGGCGATCATCGTCTCGTTCGAAAGGGAGTCGAGCAGCGTGTTGACGACCCAGTAGCTGGCTCGGTTCTCGCGCAGGACGATCATGTGCAGGTGCGGGCCGGAGTAGTAGAAGTCATAGACCCGGCGTCCGATCCGGTGTCGGAAGTTCTTGTTCGCGAGCACCGGCGCGTCCGCCCAGTTCGTCATCTGGATGCCCCAGTACTCGAGGCCCATGTTGAAGGTGAGACGCAGCGCCGGATGGTTGCCGACCTTGTAGATCCGGATTGGCGTCTGCGTCGTCAGCCGCGAGTTGCGCTCGAGCACGGTGGGGATCTCGAGCTTGAACCCGACCTTGCGCCGGGCACCGAGCAGCAGTGACCTGGTGGCCCACGGATCGCGGCGGGTGAATGGGGGCTGCTTCTTCGGCGTGCGGTCGACCGGCACAGGCGCGAGGTTGTTGTGGAACGTCTCGCCGATCACGACCACCATTGACGGCCCGTTCTGGTACGGGGCGAGCTCCGGTGTCATTGCCTGGATCTGACCGTTGGGGAAGAGCTTGGCCACCTGCTCGGCGGCCAAACGGGCCAGGGGCCGGCTCGGGTGGTAGTAGATCGTCGTGCGCGTGTACTCGAACCTCGGCGCGTTCGCAGTCAGGTTGTTCGGCGGCACGAGGATGTGGTACCCGCGCTGCGCGAGGAGGTAGCCGGCGTCGGCGGCCGCACCCGGCCGCTGAGAGGTAGTGCCGTTGAGGACGACGAGCGAGATCTTCGACGGCGCGATCCTGCGCTTCCGCGGCCGGATCCGCTGGCCGAGCGCGACCTCGGTCGCCTTCTCGGGAGCCTCCACGTCCGGATGGAGAAACTCCTCCACGGCCGCGGTGATGTTGGAGGACGCGGTGTAGAGGTCGCTCGTCCCCTCGAGCCCCTGGATCCGGGCCTGGAAGAAATGACCGCCCGGCAGGTCGTAGAGGAGCTTCGCATAGTTGTTCAGCGTGCTCGGGTCGATCCCCTTACCGCCGGCACGCCCGATCTCGACGTTCTTCTTCAGGATCCCAACGAGGCTGGGGATGTCCCCTAGGGACAAGCTGTTGACCCGCTCCTTGAGCGCCTTGACGAAGAGCTGCTGCCTGGCGTTGCGGTAGAGGTCGTTGTCCGTGTGGCGGTAGCGCACGAAGTCGAGCGCCTTTTTGCCCGTCAGATGCTGGTAGCCGGGCTGGAGGTCGATCGCCGAGGCGCAGTCGAGACAGACGCCGGCGTGCGGACTGATGTGGTAGCGCCGGTCGACGTCGATCCAGACGCCGCCCATCTTGTCGACCATCTTCACGAAGCCGACGAAGTTGACCGTGATCAGGTAGTTGATCGGCAGGCCGGTGACGGAACGGACGGTCTCGAGCGTCCCGGACTCGCGGCACTGCATGTACGCCGCGTTGATCTTGCCGGCCCACGTCGGTTTGCCCGGGCAGTGGATCTCGACGCGGAGGTCGCGCGGCAGCGAGAGCATCGAGATCGTCTTGTTGCCCGGGTCGGTGCGCAGCAGCATGATCGTGTCGGAGCGCGGCGGCGCGTCGCTCGGGTCGGTGGCGCGGTGGTCGTAGCCGATCACCAGCGCGACGGCGGGTTTACCGGGATCGACGTAGTTCAGGCGTTTTGCCGCCTTCTTCGTCGAGGCCCGCCGCGGCGCCGTCTTTACGGTGGCGTCCTTCTCGTAGAGGTAGATGCCTCCGGCGAAGGCGCCGGAGGCCATCAGCAGTGCGACAAACAGCCAGAGGAAGGCACGGCCCATCCACCAGAGCACGCCGTGGCCCGGCCGCGGGGGCTGGCGGTAGCGCGTGACCGACGTGAGGACGCCCGGCGGGGTGACCGCTCGGCCGTTCCCGTGGACGTCGGCGCCGCGGCCGATTCCTCTCTTCAGCGTCGTTCTCATGCCCGGTAAAGCGAAGACGCCCTCGCGGGCGCCCGCCGCGAGGGAGGATAACCGACCTCTCGGCCGCTCCTACCCGCCAAGTTTTCGCGCAAGAGTGGCGGTTACCTCTCCGGGTTAACGGGCAGTCGCGTGCGCGCCGGCGAGCGTCTCTTCGGCGAGCCGGGTCCCCTCCACCATGTTGCGAAGCTTCTCGTAGGCGACGTCCCAGCTCCGCGTCCGCAGGCCGCAGTCCGGACAGACGTGGATCCGCTCCGGATCGCCGAACACCTCGACCGCGTGAAGGACCCGGTCGCGCACCAGCTCCGGCGGCTCGACGAAGTCCGTATGGATGTCGAGGACGCCAAGGCCGAGGATCGGGTCGTACGGCAGGTCGCGGAACTTCGAGATCACCTCGTAGCCCGGCCTGTCAGCGCTGGACGTGCCGAGCTCGCGGCGGTCGTAGTTCGCGAACCCGACGCAGAACTGCCGGCACCCATGCATCTGCTCGATGGCGGGGAAGAAGAGGTCGTAGTCCGAGAAGCAGAGATGCGTCGAGAAGAAGCAGTCGAGCCCCTCGACGCTCGCGTTGAAGCTCTCGACGAAGATGTCGAGCTCGTCTTCCTCGGTCGAGGCACCTGGCTCGTCGATCTGGATCCACTTCGTCCCGAGCGCGACCAGCGACTCGAGGTTCGGCCGGATGACGTTGCGGGCGAGGTCGAGCGCGAACGCGCGGCGCGCCGCCAGCTCCTCACGCCGGTTGTGGCCGATGCCGAGACGGCCGCTCTGTGGGCCGTAGTGCTCGTCGTAGGACCACACCGCGATCGTGTACGCGCCCGTCACCGGGATCTTGAGATCGTGGTTCGCGACCGATTGCAGGAAGCGCAGCTCCTCGTCGTGGTAGGGCTCCCGCAGCGACGGCTCGTCGGTCACCGCCGACTTGGAGTAGTACTTGTTGTCGAAGCTGCGAATCGTTCCTCGCGGCTCGAAGCCGTTCGAGTGCGCGACGGCCCACGCGTACATCTCGGTCCGCTGCTGCTCGCCGTCGAAGACGACGTCGAGCCCGGCGCTCTCGAGCAGCCGGAGTGCATACCGGCTCGCCCAGCGCCCGAGCTGCTCCTTGCCGAGCCCGCCGTTACCGCGCTGGAGCCCTTCGACCAGCTCCTCGTGGCCGTCGACGCCCACCTTCTCCCCCCATGTGCGCGCATGTTCGATGTCGCTCTCCTCGAGCGGCTGCCCGGCACTCGGCTTGACGAGCCACGGCGGCTTCGCCAGTGAACCGATTTCGTGGGTCAGGAACTTCGTATTCATGCTGCGGCCTCCACGCTAGCGGTCTTGGCCGCGCCCAGTCGCCGGAGCTTCTCGTGCGCGATCCGCTGCGAGACGAAATGCAGATCGCCGTTCGGCGTCAGCGCGATCGTCTCGACACCACGCTCGGCGCGCAGCCGGTCGGCGAACTCCGCCAGCTCCCGAGGCTCCTCGAGCGCCGAGCTGCGGGCGTCGACGACACCGGCCAGCAGGAGCTTTTCCAAACCCTCGGGCACGGCGTCGATCGGCGTCGCGTAGAAGTCGATCCCGATCCCCGCCACCGGAAGGTCGGCGGCGCGCTCGAGCACGTTGCTTGCGTTCGCGAACGTGAGCTGGAGCGTGACCCGCGCGTCGTCGAGCACACCGAGCGCTTCCTCGAGATCGTCGAGAGGCGGCTCGTCCTCGCGGGCGAGGAAGGGCTCGGCGAGGACGATCAAGTCGGCCTCGAGTGCCTCGATCTGCGGCTTCAGCACGCCTTCCGCGATCACCTTCGGCGGGATCCCGGTGCCATGCGCGAGCGCGAACGGCGAAGGCAGCGTCACCAGTCGCGGGCCCTGCAGAGGTGTGATGTAGCGCTCCTCGAGCGGCGCGCGAAGCCGCGGCTGCGCCTCGGTTGCGTTCGGGGCGCGGTAGAAGGTGTTCGTGTCGAGGAAGCGCGTGAGCGCACCGAGCTCCAGGCCGTCCGCCGCCTCCACGAGCGGGCGGAACAGGTCCTGCCAGCGGAGCATGCCGTCAGCCGGCAGGTCCAACTCCGCCTCCTGCTGAACGCGAACGAGGTCCTCGAGATCGCGCTCCACCTGTTCGTCGACCGCGTCCGGCGTAGTGCGACCGCGGTCGAGATCCCGCGTCGCCTGCACGAGCTCCTCCGAGCGCGGGTGAATGCCGGGGGCAAATGCCTGCACGTGTTTGTTACCTCCCCACTACCGCGAGCTGGTTCTCGGCGTGCCTGATCCGCTGCTCGAGCTGCCACCGATCGGCGTCCGACTCGCCGCGCTCGACGCGCTCCAGCTCGGCCTGCGCCTGCTCGAGCTGCTCACGTGCGCGCGCGTCGTCGATCTCACGCGCGTTGACGGCATCGTCGACGAGCGCGAGGGCCCGGTCCTGAGCGACCTGGAAGAAACCGGGCCCGGTTGCGAACTCCTCCACGTCCTCGCGCTCGACGCTCGTATAAACGCGAGTTGAGCCCGCTTTCAACATCGCCACGAGCGGAGCGTGCCGCGCGAGGACGCCGATCTCACCCGCCGCTCCGGGGACGATCAGCATCTCCGCCTCGCCCTCGAAGGCTGGGCCTTCGGGCGTGACGAGCGAGACGTCGAACGTGCGCCGGCCGTCCGCCACTGCTAAGGCACCGCTTGCGGTGCCGTCGTCAGGACGCGCGGGATCGCCACGGCGACGCCGGCAAAGCCGACATCGCCTCCGTCGGCATCGCAAGCGACGCCTCGGCCGTGCTTCCGTCTGAAATGACCGGTCGAGCCGATGCGCGTCATCGATCGGCCTTACGCGGGAACGGCCTCGGCCTCTTCGGCCGGCTGCTCCTCCTCGGCCTCGGCCTGAGGCTCTTCGCGCTCGGGCTCGCCGCCTTCTGTATCGCGCGCCTTCTGCACCGCGTCGTCGATTGTGCCGACCATGTAGAAGGCCTGCTCCGGCAGCTCGTCGTGCTTTCCGTCGAGGATCTCCATGAAACCGCGAATCGTCTCCTCAAGGGGCACGTAGGTCCCGGGCTGACCGGTGAACGCCTCGGCTACGAACATCGGCTGCGAGAGGAAGCGCTGGATCTTGCGCGCCCGCTGCACGATCAGCCTGTCCTCGTCCGAGAGCTCGTCGATTCCCAGGATGGCGATGATGTCCTGGAGGTCCTTGTAGCGCTGGAGCACCTCCTGGACGCGGGTCGTCGTGTCGTAGTGCTCGTCAGACACGATTCCGGGCTGTAGCGCCCGCGAGGTCGAGTCGAGCGGGTCGATCGCCGGGAACAGCGCCTGCTCCGCGATCGAGCGCGAAAGGGTGATGAAAGCGTCGAGGTGCGCGAACGTGTTTGCCGGCGCCGGGTCGGTGAGGTCGTCGGCGGGCACGTAGATCGCCTGGACCGAGGTGACGGAGCCCGCGCGCGTGGAGGTGATCCGCTCCTGCAGCTGGCCCATCTCGGTCGCAAGCGTCGGCTGATAGCCAACGGCGCTCGGCATCCGGCCCAGGAGGGCCGACACCTCCGATCCCGCCTGGACGAAGCGGAAGATGTTGTCGATGAAGAGCAGGACGTCGGCGCCCTGGTCGCGGAAGTACTCCGCGATCGTCAGACCCGTCAGGCCGACGCGCAGGCGGGCACCCGGGGGCTCGTTCATCTGCCCGAAGACGAGCGCAGTGTCCTTCAGCACCCCCGACTCCTGCATCTCGAGCCAGAGGTCGTTGCCCTCGCGCGTGCGCTCGCCGACGCCCGCGAACACCGAGTTTCCCTGGTGCTCGCGCGCCACGTTGCGGATCAGTTCCTGGATGAGGACCGTCTTGCCGAGCCCGGCCCCGCCGAAGAGCCCGACCTTGCCGCCCTTGATGAACGGCGCGATCAGGTCGACCACCTTCAGGCCGGTTTCGAAAACCTCGGTCGTGGGGTGAAGCGCCTCGAACGGCGGCGGATCGCGGTGGATCGGCCAGCGCTCGTCGGCCTCGACGGCCTCGTCGCGGTCGATCGGCTCGCCGAGCACATTGAAGATCCGGCCCAGCGTCGATTGACCGACCGGGACGCTGATCGGCGCGCCCGTGTCGACGATGTCGACCCCGCGCGGGATTCCGTCGGTCGAGTCCATCGCAACCGCGCGAACGCGGTCGTCACCGAGGTGCTGCTGCACCTCACTGATCAGGTCCGTCGCCTCGCGCCCGTCCTGCGCCGGGAGCGAGATGCGCAGCGCAGTGTTGATCTCCGGCAGAGACTCGGGGAAGACGGCGTCGATCACGACGCCCTTGATCTCGATCACCTTCCCGACGTTCTGCTCTTCAGGCATGCGTCTCCTCGAAAGCGGGTGTGAGGCGCCGAGTGAAGAGGCGCCTGCCAAACGCCCGCAGTTTATCGAAGCGGTTCGACCCGCTCGTGTGAACGCTGAGCTTCAGCCGCTCGGTTTCCGCGTCCGCCAACCTGGCGGCGTGGTCGAGGCTTCAGACGTACGAGGTGACGAGACCTGGATACACGTCAACGAGAACGGTACCCGCGCCGCACGGCTTCCCGTGTTGCTGCGTTAGGTGATCGGGCGGCCGCCGGCCTTGCCGACGAGGACCGGCACCGACGACAGGATCGCCTGGCGCCGGACCTTCCTGAACGCGAGCGCGTCGTCGCGTGAGCTCGCACCCACGACGTTGCCAGAGTGGTTGGAGCCGACGCTCGCGACCGTGCCTGCGCCGGCGATCGCGACGACGAGAGCCGCCGCCGCGGCGGCGCCGACCTGCGCTGGTCGCAGCAGCACCCGCCGGCGCTCCGGCAGCGCAATCGGCCGCTCGAGCGGCTCGAGCGGGGCCTGGCGCAAGCGCGAGGTGAAGTCCGCGGCCCCGAGTTTGAACTCGCGGCACCCTGCGCAATCGCTCAAGTGCGCGCGCAGCAGCGCGCTCTCGATCTCCGAGAGCTCGCCGTCGAGCTCCAGTGAGATCCAGCTTCGCGCGCGCTCGCAGCGCATTTCGGTTCGACGCAACGTGTTCACGTCAGTTCTGACGGTCGATGGGACACATAGTTAGTTGAATCTGCCAGCGTCTCCAGCCTTTTAGTAGAGGGCATACCTCGTGTCGGCAAGAACACCAAAGATTATGAGCAAAAACCCCATCACGACAAAGATTGCGGAGAGATTGATCGTCTCCTCGCGCTCTTCCGGCGTTGCCCAGCGCATGATTCGGGGGCCGAAGAAGAACGTCCCCTCCTCACGCTCCGGCCGCACCGGCCCGCGATTTCCGACGAAGAAGCCGCAAACGACCATGAACGAGCCGACTGCGTAGAAGCCGACCGAGAGCGAACGGCTCACACTCGACCCGGCCAAACCCCCGATCGCGAGCGAGACAAGCGCCGTCCCGCCGGTCACAACCGTGAACAGAGTCGCAAAGCGGCGGAGTGCCGCGCGCCACATGAGAAGAAGGTAGCTGAGTCCTCAGCCGGCGACGGGCTGCCGCCCCCGGCGAACCTCGTCCTCGGTCATCGGCCACCGCTCGAGCGGGTAGTGACACGAGGCGACGTGGCCGTCGCCAAAGGGGTAGAGCGGCGGCTCCTCCACGTCGCAATGCCCCTCGCGGAAACGGGGGCAGCGCGGATGGAACCTGCAGGCGCTGGGCGGGTTGATCGGGCTCGGCACGTCGCCCTCGAGCACGATCGCCTTGCGCTCGCGGCCGAGCACCGGATCGGGAATCGGAACCGCGGACAGCAGTGCGCCCGTGTACGGGTGTTTGGGCTCGGCGTACAGCGTCTCGCGCGCGGCGACCTCGGCGACCACACCGAGGTACATGACCATGACGCGGTCCGAGATATGGCGGACGACATTCAGGTCGTGCGCGATGAAGACATACGTGAGGCCGAAGTCGCGCTGGAGGTCCTTCAACAGATTGAGGATTTGCGCCTGCACCGAGACGTCGAGCGCCGACACGGGCTCGTCGCAGACGATCAGCTTCGGGTTCACAGCGAGCGCACGGGCGACGCCGATTCGCTGGCGCTGGCCGCCTGAGAACTCGTGCGGGAAGCGGTTGTAGTGCTCGGGGTTGAGGCCGACCACGTCGAGCAGCTCCTGAACGCGGCGCTTGCGTTCGGCGTCGGTTCCCAGGCCGTGCACCTCGAGCGCCTCGGCGATGATGAAGCCGACGCGCTTGCGCGGATTTAGCGAGGCATAGGGATCCTGGAAGACCATCATCATCTCGCGGCGGATCGGTCGCATGTCCGAGCGCGAAAGCTTCGTGATGTCGCGGCCGTCGAAGATGATCTTTCCGGAGGTCGGTTCGAGCAGGCGCATGACGCAACGCGCCATCGTCGACTTGCCGCAGCCCGACTCGCCCACGACGCCGAGCGTCTCGCCGTCTCTCAGCGTGAAGCTGACGCCGTCGACAGCCTTCACCGCCGCAATCTGCTTTTGGAAGATGATCCCGCGCGTGACCGGGAAGTGCTTCTTCAGGTTGTCGACGACGAGGAGCTCGTCGCCGCGCGGGCGCTGATCGGTCGAGGGCGCTTCGCCGCCTTCCATCTAGCTGGCCTCCGCCATCGTGCCCGCGAGAAGCTTCGCCGCCTCGCGGTCCTTCGTGTCCTCGTCGAGATGGCAGGCCTGAATGTGCTCGCGTTCGTCGCTGATCGGGACGAGTTCGGGCTCAACTGTCTTGCACACGTCCATCACGTAGGGGCAGCGCGGGTGGAAGCGGCAGCCCTTCGGAGGGTTCAAGAGCGACGGAGGCGTGCCCTTGATCTGTACGAGGCGCTCCATGTCCGTATCGAGGCGCGGCAGCGAGCCCAGTAGCCCCCACGTGTACGGATGGTGCGGCCGATGGAAGATCTGGTCGACGGAGCCCTCTTCGGCGATCCGCGCCGCATACATCACGACGACGTCGTCGGCCGTCTCAGCGACGACGCCGAGGTCATGCGTGATGATGATGATCGCGCTGCCGAACTCCTGCTGGAGGCTGTTCATCAGGTTCAGGATCTGCGCCTGCGTCGTCACGTCGAGCGCCGTCGTCGGCTCGTCGGCGATCAGCAGGTCGGGGTCGTTGATGAGCGCCATCGCGATCATCACGCGCTGACGCATACCGCCTGAGAACTGGTGCGGGTAGTCGTCGACGCGCCGCTCCGCGCGCGGGATGCCGACCGCCTTGAGCAGCTCGAGTGCGCGCCCCCGCGCGACCTTCTTCGTCACGTCCTGGTGCAGCAGCACGGCTTCGACCAGCTGATCCCCGATCTTGTGCACCGGGTTCAGCGAAGTCATCGGGTCCTGGAAGATCATCGCGATGTCGTTGCCACGGATGTCGCGCAGCCGTCTCGAGCTCATGCGAAGCAGATCGTTTCCCTTGAACGCGGCCTGGCCGCTCGAGATCGTGTTCCGCTTGGCGTTGAGGCCCATGATCGTCAGGCAGGTGACGCTCTTCCCGGACCCTGACTCGCCGACGATCCCGAGCGTCCTTCCCTTCTCCACCGAGAAGCTGACGCCGTCCACGGCCTTGACGATCCCGTCGTCGGTTCGGAAATAGGTCTTGAGGTCTTTGACGTCGAGAAGCGCCACGAACGAACTCTAAATCAGGCGAGCCTGATCCGCGGATCGATAACCGCGTACAGCAGGTCGATGATCAGGTTCAGCACGATGATCGCGAGCGTGCCGAACACGACGATTCCCTGCGTCGTCGGTAGGTCGAACGCGTTGAGGCTCGTGACCAACGTTCGCCCGAGGCCCGGAAGGCTGTAGACGGTCTCCGTGAACACGGCGCCGCCGAGCCCGATCGCGATGTCCATGCCGAGCATCGTCACGACCGGAAGCATCGCGTTGCGGAGGACGTGCATGCGCATCACGCGCCCTTCAGGCGCACCTTTCGCGCGGGCCGTCCGCACGTAGTCCTCGTTCAGCGTCTCGAGCACATTCGCCCGGATCATGCGGACGTACAGGGCGGCGAACAGAATCGCGTAGGTCGCCCACGGCAGGATCATGTGGTACGCCCACTGAATCGGACCCCCGCACTCGGCCCCGGGCGGCGGATTGATCATGTCGCAGTAGCCCGAGATGGGCGTGATGCCCCACTTGTAACCGAAGAAGTACGAGAAGATCAGCCCGATCCAGACCGGGTGCGCCGAGATCCCGATCAAGACGAAAATCATTGCCGCGCGGTCTAACAACGACCGCGGCCGCAAGGCGGACAGGATCCCGATCGGAAGCGCGATCAGCATCCAGACGATGACGCCGCCGAACACGAGCGAGGCCGTGACAGGGGCGGCGTCTCGCACGATGTCGTTCACGTTCTGCCGATTCGCGAACGAGGTGCCGAGAGACGGCCGCTTGAACGGCGGCATCTCGTGGACGTCGATCGGCGACAGACGCCCGATGAACTTCGCGTACTGGACGTAGACGGGCTGGTCAGTGCCGAGCAGCTTCCTCGCCCGAGCGACGCACCCCGGTGTCCGCAGCTGGCCGCACGACTGCGCGGCGGGATCGGCGGGAATGATGAAGAAGATGACGTATGTGACGATCGTGACCGCGATCAGGAGCACGAAGGCCCAGAGCAGACGCCGGATGACGTAACGGATCATCGATCGATCACCGGATTGGCCGGGGACGAGACTTTACCGCAGTTGCGGGCGAAAGATGCCCGAAAGCAGCGAGGCACCGGCTTGTCGCCGGCGCCTCGCAGGTGCCTACTCGCTCCGTACGTCGCTCTACTTCTTGCAGAGGACGCCGAGGTTCGGACCGCTGTAGATCGGCTGGTATAGGAAGCAGCCGGTCCGCGGGCCAATGAAGTCACGAGCGTTGTCGTTCATCCAGTTGGCCATCGGCGCCGCGTTCTTCGCGATGTCGATATCCAGAGCACCGTAGCGCTGGTAGCGCTTGGTGCCGAACAGGCGCGCAGCCGAAGTCATCTTGCGGATGTACGCCCTGTTGTTCCAGTACGAGTAGTTGTTGTTGTTGGACTCGTGGATGTTGTTCCCGTTCAACAGGATGTCGATGAAGTCGAACGGGTCCGCGTAGTCGGCGATCCAGCCCGCGTTCAGGACGTCGAACGGCTCGCCCCTGGTACCGGCGCGGCGGTACATGACGCCGGTCGAGAACGAGTCGATGTCGACCTTCACGCCGAGCCGCTGCAGGTTCGCCTGGAACACCGCGGCCGTGTTCTGCGCTGCCGGGCTCGTGCCCGTGTACATCTTCACGGTGCCGCGGAAGCTGCCCATCAGCCGGCGAGCCTGCGTCACGTTCGGCCGGGTGGTCGGGAAGATGCCCGCGTTCTTGTAACCGCGGAGCCGCGGGGGCAGCAGTTGGTCGGTCGGATTGCCAGCGAACGCGCCGCGCTGCCTGATGGTCGCGCGACGGTCGATCGCGAAGTTGACGGCCTTCCGCCGGTTGGTGTTGCCGAACGCACTACGCGTGGTGTTCAGCGCCCAGTAGCGCGTCGTGATCTCAGGGTTCACGAAGTAGCGACCCTTGTTGACCCCGTACTGACGCGCGAGGCCCGCGTGCGCGGACGGCGGCGAGCCGCCGACGTCGTAGTCACGCTGGCCGGCGCGAACCTGGGAGAGGGTGGTCTCCTGGTTCGTCTGGACGTTGATGATGATCTGGCTCGCATTGCGCGGCCGCTTACCGCGGTAGAACTTGTTCCGGACGAGCACGGCCGAGCGGTTCGGCGTTCGGCTCTTCAGCTGGTACGGACCAGCCGTGTGGAACGTGTTCAGACCAGCCTCGGTGGCCGGGGTCCCCTTCGGCAGGATGCAGAAGAACGGCATCGCCAGCCGCGAGAGGATGTCCGGGCCAGGCTTGGTGAGGCGGATCTGTACGCGGTTACCGCGCAGGGCGCGGACGCCGCTGATGTGCTTCGTCCTGCCGGCCGTCACAGCGGGTGCGCCGGCGATGTCCGTGAAGAACGGAATCGCGGGCGAGTTGATTGCCGGTGTGGCGAGCCGGTCGAACGTGGCCACGACGTCTGCTGGTCTTACGACCTTGCCGTTGCTGAACCGCTGTCCACTCTTGAGCGTGAACGTGTAGACCCGGCCGCCCGCAGTCACCTTCGGGAAGCTGCGAGCGAGGTCAGGCGCGAGGCGGGCGCCCGCGGCGCCGGCCCTGTCCGGGTAGTTCAGCAGGTTGGCACAGACCGAGTAGAGCGTGAGCCAGCTCGGCTGGAAGTAGGCGAGCGCCGGATCAACATAGTCGTAGTCAGTCTCCGACAAGTTGAGCCGAAGCGTGCCTCCCTTCCTCGCGGCCGAGCTCTTTGCCGACGGCGAACTCGACGCCGGCGAGGCCACGCCGGCGGCGACGAGCATGCCTGCCCCCACCAGCAACGTGACCACAGAGAGCCACAGCCTTCTGTGCATACGACTCCTTTCCTACAACGAGATGCCAGCTGGTCGCACTGGCGAACGCATTCATTGCGTCCAGGGTCTAAGACGCCGCGCGCGTGCAGAAGTTAGGGAAATGTGCACTAGGCGCGAACCGGCCCATTTCCAGGCGTTTCGTCCTCCAGTTCGAGGAGATGCCGCGCCGCCTGAAGGTCGTCCTCGCCGACGAGGATCTCCCTCCATCCGAAGAACCCTCCACCTCGCTCCGCAGAGAGGTCGGCGCCGCGATC
>JBKPFU010000128.1:0-4165 GCA_046728975.1 Actinomycetota bacterium
TGATCGCAATCACCGGCGTCACGATCGTCGCGGGCATCGTCGTCGTGATCATCCTGGCGATCGCGATGACGCTCTATTTCGTCTACGGCGGCCGTTAGCAAGTAACTACCCTGGGCGGCGTGGACGCGCTCGGCCCGTTCAACCCGCAGACGCGCGACTGGTTCACGCGGACGTTCGCCGAGCCGACGCCTGCGCAGGCGCTCGGCTGGCCGGCGATCGCGCGCGGCGGCCATACCCTGATCCAGGCGCCGACGGGGTCCGGAAAGACGCTGGCGGCGTTCCTCTACGGCATCGACCGGCTCAACGCGGCACCCGGCGAAGGCCTGCGGCTGCTGTACGTCTCGCCGCTGAAGGCGCTCAACTACGACATCGAGCGCAACCTGCGCGGCCCGCTTGCGGGACTGCGTTCCGAGCTTCGCGTGGCCGTCCGCACGGGCGACACGCCGCAGAAGGAACGGCAGCGCATGCTGCGCGAGCCGCCCGACGTCCTCATCACCACGCCGGAGTCACTCTTTCTGCTGCTGACCTCGCAGGGCCGGGAGATGCTGAGGTCGGTGCGCACGGTGATCCTCGACGAGGTGCACGCCGTCGCCGGGACGAAGCGCGGCTCGCACTTGGCGCTCTCGGTGGAGCGACTCGACCGCGTCGCCGGCGACCCGGTGCAGCGGATCGGGCTCTCCGCGACCCAGCGGCCGCTCGAGGAGATCGGGCGGTTTGTCTCTGGGGGTCGCGAGATCGAGCTCGTCGACGCCGGCCGAGCCAAGGAGCTCGACCTCGAAGTGATCGTGCCCTTGGAGGATATGACGGTGCCGGAGGAGGGTTCCTACAACTCGCTCTGGCCGTCGATCTACCCGAGGATCCTCGAGCTGGTCGAGCAGCACCGCTCGACGATCGTCTTCGTCAACAACCGGCGCCTCGCCGAGCGGCTTGCGCTTCGGCTGAACGAGCTGGCCGAGAAAGAGATCGCACGCGCCCACCACGGCTCGCTTTCACGCGAGCAGCGCGTCGAGATCGAAGAGCTGCTGAAGCGGGGTGAGATCCCGTGCCTCGTCGCGACGTCCTCGCTCGAGCTCGGCATCGACATGGTCGCGGTCGACCTGGTCGTGCAGGTGGAGTCGCCGAAGTCGGTTGCGCGAGGGCTGCAGCGGATCGGGCGGGCGGGCCACGAGCTGCATGCCGTGTCGAAGGGCCGGATCTTCCCGAAGTTCCGCGCCGACCTGCTCGAGGCGGCGGTCGTGGCAAAGCGGATGCGCGAGGGAGCGATCGAGGAGACACAGATTCCCAGGAACCCGCTCGACGTGCTCGCGCAGCAGATCGTGGCGATCTGCGCCGACGAAGAGGTGTCCGTCGACTCCGTGCACGAGCTCGTCCGCGGCGCTTACCCGTTCCGCGACCTGTCGAGAGTGCAGCTCGAGAACGTCTTGGACATGCTCGCGGGCCGGTATCCCTCGGATGAGTTCGCGGAGCTGCGGCCGCGGATCGTCTGGGACCGAACGGCGAATGTCGTGCGAGCGCGGCCGGGCGCGCGACGGCTCGCGGTCACGAACGCGGGCACGATCCCCGACCGGGGGCTCTTCGGCGTCCATCTCGTAGACGGCGGCGGCCGCGTGGGCGAGCTCGACGAGGAGATGGTCTATGAAGCCCGGGCCGGCCAAACCTTCCTCCTCGGCGCCTCGACCTGGCGCATCGAGGAGATCACGCGCGACCGCGTGCTTGTCTCTCCGGCGCCCGGGGTTCCCGGGGCGGTGCCGTTCTGGCGCGGCGAGGGCGTCGGAAGGCCGTACGAGCTAGGTGCGGCGATCGGCCGCGTCTCGCGCGAGCTGATGGCGCTGCCGGAGGCGAAGGCGCGGGAGCGCCTGCACGACGAGCACGCGCTCGACGAGCGGGCGGCCGAGAACCTCCTCCGGTTCCTGCGCGAGCAAGAGGCGGCGACACGGGCGGTTCCTTCCGACCGGACGGTCGTCGTCGAGCGGTTCCGCGACGAGATCGGAGACTGGCGCCTCTGCATCCTGACGCCGTTCGGCGCGCGTGTGCACGCTCCGTGGGGCATCGCCCTCGCCGCGCGCCTGCGCGAATCGCTCGGTCTCGAGGCACACGCGATCTGGTCCGACGACGGAATCGCGCTGCATCTTCCGGACGCGGACGTTCCTCCACCGGTCGATGACGTGCTCGTCGACCCCGAGCAGATTGAGGACCTCGTCGTCCAGGAGGTGGGGGAGAGCGCCCTCTACGGCTCGCGCTTTCGCGAGAACGCTGCCCGGGCGCTGCTGATCCCGCGGCGTCGGCCTGACCAGCGGACGCCACTCTGGCAGCAACGTCTGAAGGCACAAGGCCTGCTGCAGGTCGCGCGGCGCTATCCCGCTTTCCCGGTCGTGCTCGAGACCTACCGCGAATGCCTGCAGGACGTCTTCGACCTGCCCGCGTTGAAGAAGCTGCTGCAAGGGCTGCGGACGCGGCAGATCGATCTGGTCGACGTCGAGACGCCGTCGGCGTCGCCGTACTCGGCGTCGTTGCTCTTCGACTACGTCGCCACGTACATGTACGAAGACGACACACCGCCGGCGGAGCGGCGCGCGCAGGCGCTCGCGCTCGACCGAGATCTGCTCAGGGAGCTTCTCGGCCAGGAGGAGCTTCGCGACCTCCTCGACCCCCGCGCGCTGGAGCAGGTCGAGGAGCAGCTGCGCGGGTCGCCGCGCAACGCAGACGAGCTCCACGACCTGCTGCGGCGCCGCGGCGACCTTCGGCCGAACGAGTTCGACCAAGCGTTCGCGGCAGTGCTCGAGGCCGAGCGGCGCGCTGTGCGGGTGCGGATCGCGGGCGAGGAGCGCCTGATCGCAGCCGAGGACGCCGGACGCTACCGCGACGCGCTTGGCGCGATGCCGCCGTCCGGGCTTCCGGATGCCTTCCTGGAGAGTGGCGAGGAGCCGCTGCGCTCGCTCGTCCTGCGGTGGGCGAGGGCGCGTGGCCCCTTCACCACCGTCGACGCGAACGAGCACTTCGGCGCCGACGTGACGGGAGAGCTTCAAGCGCTCGAGCGCGAAGAGAAGCTCGTGCGGGGGGAGCTGCGGCCGGGCGGCGCCGAGCGCGAATGGTGCGATCCGGACATCCTGCGGCGCATCCGCCGCGCTTCGCTCGCCGCACTGCGCAAGGAGGTCGAGCCGACGGAGCAGGGGGCGTTCGCGCGGTTCCTGCCGAGCTGGCACGGAATCGACCGGCGCGCGACCTTGCGTGAGGCGCTCGTCCCGCTGCAGGCGCTGCCGCTGCCTGTCTCGCTCTGGGAGTCGGAAGTGCTGCCGCGGCGGGTGCCGGGATACGCGCCCGCCCAGCTTGACCAGCTTTGCGCTTCGGGCGAGGCCGTCTGGATCGGCGCCGGCCTCGACCGCGTTGCGATCTACTTCCGCGAGGACGCGCCGGTCCTCGGACGCCCCTCGGCGGCCGAGCCACCTGACGGCGAGGCGGCCGACAAGATCCGCGCCGCGCTGAATCGCAGTGCGCTTTTCTGGTTCGACCTTCTGGCGGAGACCGGCCTCGACGCCGAGGACGCGCTGCCGGCGCTCTGGGAGCTCGTGTGGGCGGGCGGGGTCACGAACGACGCCTGGCAGCCTCTCCGCGCGGGGCGCCGCTACGGGATCCCGAAGCCGGAACGACGGCCGCGGCGCTTCTCACGCCGCCGCTCGGACGCGATCACCGCCACTCAGGGCCGCTGGTCGCTCACCGACCGCCTGTTCGAAGGACAAGTCGACCGGCGCGCGCTCGCAGAGTTGTTGCTCGAACGGCACGGAATCGTCACACGTGACGGGGTCCGCGCGGAGGGAGTCCAGGGTGGCTACGGCGCCGTCTACGGCGAGCTGAAGGCGCTCGAGACGCTCGGCCTTTGCCGGCGCGGCTACTTCGTCGAGGGTCTCGGCGGCGCCCAGTTCGCGCTCGGCGGCGCGGTCGAGCGGCTCAGGGAGCTCAAGCCGCGGGACGACGAGGATCAGGACGCGCTCGTGCTTGCCGCCGCAGATCCGGCCCAGCCGTACGGGGCTGCGCTCCCTTGGCCGAAGAGGTCGGGCGCCCGCGCAGCGCGCGTCGCCGGCGCGTACGTCGTCCTGCTCGGCGGCGAGGCGGCGCTCTTCGTCGAGCGCGGGGGCCGCTCGCTCGTGCCTCTCCGCGAGCCGGACGA
>JBKPFU010000129.1:0-2438 GCA_046728975.1 Actinomycetota bacterium
CGGAACGACGCATTCGCGCGGCGCCGCTCAGCGGTTTCGGTTGCTGCCATTACTGCCTCCTCCTCGTGGAGTGTCTTTGCGCGAGGAACTAGACCCTTCCTCTGAAACCACCGTGACCCGATGCAGGCAGACCCCTGAAAGCCCTCCGACCAGATCCGTGTAGCCGGACTGGTCTGTCCTTGGTGAAAACGTCTAAACCTGTGGTCGTACGCCCTCGCGTGGATCAGTCGACCTGCGTCTGCACACTCGTGTCCATGCGCGCACGCTAGCGGCGCGGCCTGCCGCCGACTGGAGGGGAGTCCGGAGAGAGATCCTGGGGCGCGTACGCGATTTCCCCTGTAAAAGTCAGGCTCTCGCCGTAGCCGTTGTCGTCGACGCTCTCCGGTCGGCGCATCTTGTTGCGCACAAGCTCGCGTTATAAAACGGGCGTCGGCAATCTGTCTGGCTCCACCGTGACGCCCCCATTACGACCAGCTGCACGACCGCGTGCGTCACGGTGGAGGCACCGAGCTGCTCTTTGGACCTTGCGCACGCCGAGCTCGAGCGCCACCTCTTTCGCAGTCAGCCCGTTAGCGAGACGCGCGAACACTGCGAGCTTGCGCGGCGTCAATCCGGGGGGCGTCGGGGTACCAAATTGTGGGAGTGCTTCGTGCAGCGGCCTTCCAAGCCGAACCGCGCAGGACCTCCTCCCTCCCGCGACTTAGTTAAGCAGGCCGCCCGACTACCTCACGCGCAGGGCCCTGCGACTCGGTCAAGAAGCGCGAATTCGTACTACCAGGACACGCGCAGACGAGCACACGCGACATCTTGCAAAGAGAAAACCCCGCCGTTGCGGGGCTTTCATCGGGGCGCCCGGATTTGAACCGGGGACCTCTTGTCCCCCAGACAAGCGCGCTAACCAGGCTGCGCCACGCCCCGTCGGCCCTCAACTTTAGCCGCCTTCGCGTTGAGCGGCCGGGCGAGTTAGCCCTAGCGCCCGAGCCTCTTGTACAGCCGGTCGATCATGTCGGGCATGCGCTCCAGGCGCTCCGTGATCACGCGCAGCCTGTACTCACGGAAGTGCGCGGGCTCGACGCCGAGTGCCTTCGCCAGCGATTCCACAACGTCGTTCGACGGCACGGGCCGGTTGCCGTGGACGAGGTGATTGAGATAACCGGCGGAGAGGCCGGTTTTGTCTGCCAGCGCGCGGTACGTCGTGCCCGTTTCGGACATGAGGCGGGCAACCGTGCGCCCGAACGGCTCCTCGCTGAACCTCCGCCGCCGACGCGCCATCAGATCTTCTCCCTGATCTTGTTCACGACCTCCGTTATCTGGACGGGCTGCTGCTCTCTCGACTTCCGCTCGAGCAGATCGACGGATTGCTCCTCGACCGACTTCTTGCCCACGGTAACGCGGATCGGGATCCCGATCAGGTCGGCGTCGGCGAATTTCTCCCCCGGTCTCGCGTCGCGGTCATCCAGCAAGACGTCATAGCCTGACTGATCGAGAGCCGTGGCGACGGATGCTGCGGTGTCCGCCACTCCCGCGGCGGTCGCCTGGAGCGCCAACACGTGGACGTCGTACGGCGCGACGGACGACGGCCACACGATCCCATGCTCGTCGTGGTGCTGCTCCACGATCGCTGCGATCGTCCGTCCGGGGCCGATCCCATAGCTCCCCATGATGAGCGGCTTCTCCTGCCCGTCCTCGTCGAGGAAGGAGGCGCCAAGTGCAGCCGAATGGAATGTCCCGAGCTTGAAGACGTGTCCGACCTCGACCGCGGTCTGGACGATGAGCTTGCCGCCGCACTGCGGGCACGCGTCACCCGCTACCGCCTGCCGGATGTCGGCGAAGACGGGGTCGTAGTCGCGCCCGGCCTCGACGCCACAGAGGTGCCAGCCGTCGCGGTTCGCGCCGGCGACGAACTGACCCTGGCGCAACGTCTCGTCGGCGATCACCTCGACGTCGACTCCAACTGGCCCGATCGATCCGCCGCCCGACCCGAACGTCTCGCGGATCTCCTCCTCGGTCGCCGGCCGGAACGCTGCCTCGAAGACTGTGGTCAGCTTCTCGTCGCTGAGGCGGTCGTCGCCGCGGACAAGCGCGAGCACGAGACGGTCGCCCGTCACGACCGGCATCGCCTTCGACGTCGCGGCCGGATCGATCCCGAGGAGCTCCGCAAGCGCCTCGATCGTCGTCACGCCCGGCGTCTCCACTTCCTCGGGCGCATCGAGGGCATCGGGGAAGTTCGGCGCGCGCGGGATACCACGGGCCGCCTCGATGTCGGCGAAATAGTCGCCGTTCTCGCAGCGCATCAGCTCGTTCTCGCCCGATCCGGTCGGCGCGAGGAAGCCGAGCGACTCCTTTCCGCCCATGATCCCCGACTCGGCCTCGACGACATACGACTCCACGTCGCACCGCCCGAAGATCGCCTTGTACGCGTCCAGGTGCTTCTGGAA
>JBKPFU010000130.1:0-18125 GCA_046728975.1 Actinomycetota bacterium
AGGAAGGCGCCGCGGGGCCGGTCGGCGACCTCGGTGCGGATGCTCTCGAGCGCCCGGTCGACGATCGACTGGTCGAGGTCGCGGAGGACGACCGGCACCTCGAGCCGCTTGAGGAAGAGCGCAGCGAGCTGCGTGGCCATCAACCCGGCGCCGACGATCCCGACCTTCTTCACTTGGCGCGGCTCCGCCGCGAGCGGCGGCGGCTTCTTCGCTCGGCGTTCGACGAGGTCGAATGCGTACACCGACGCCTGCGCCTGGCGTCCGGGAAGCAGCTCCGCGAGCGCCTCCTCCTCGGCGCGGTAGCCCTCCTCGATCGTCCAGCCCGAGCACGCGCGCTCGATCAGCTCGAGCGCCTTGTACGGCGCCGGCGCGGCGCCGTGCACTTGGTCGTCGAGCCGGTTGCGCGCCTTTCGGATCACTTCTTTCACGCTCTCGTCACTAGAGGGTCTGACCCCACGTTCGAAGTTCGCGCTGCTTTCGCTGAGTTCTGTCGCAAAGGCGAGCGATTCGTCAAGAAACTCGACCGGTTCGAAGAGACGTTCGGCGAAGCCAAGCTCGAAGGCCTCGGGGCCCTTGAGCATCCGGTTCTGGCGCAGCGGGTTCGCGACGATGAACCTGACTGCGGTCTCGGCGCCGACGAGGCGCGGCACCAGCTGGGTCCCGCCCCAGGCCGGGATGATCCCGAGGAAGCACTCGGGGCAGGCGAAGTGGCGCACGGAGGTCGAGATCGTCCGCGCGTCGCAGTGCGGGGCCTGCTCGACGCCGCCGCCCAGGCAGGCGCCGTTGATCGCGGCGACGGTCGGAAACGGCAGCGCCGCGAGCCGCCCGAACAACTCGTGCCCGGCGCGGCCGCCCTCAATCGCGAGCTCACCTGTCGCGCCCGCGAACTGGTTGATGTCGGCGCCGGCGCAGAAGACGAACGGCTTGCCGGTGATGACGAGCGCCTCGAACCCCGCTCGTTCGAGCTCGTCGAGCGCTTGCTCGAGCGAGAGCAGGGCCGCGGCGCCCAGGAACGTCGGCTTCGCGTGGTCCTCGCCGTTGTCGATCGTGAGCAGCGCCGCGTCGCCGGCTCGCGCCAGCTTGAACTCAGTCTCCGGCAACGTTTTCCCACACGAGCGCTGCCCCCATGCCAAGCCCCACGCACAGCCCCGTCAGCCCGTAGCGGACGTTGGGGCGCTCGCGAAAGCCGTAGGCGAGCTGCGCGAGCAGGCGCACGCCGGTCGCCGCGAGCGGGTGCCCACACGCGATCGCGCCGCCGTAGGGGTTGAGCCGCTCGTCGGCGGGATCGACGCCCATCCCGTCGCACCAGGTCAGAACCTGAACGGCGAAGGGCTCGTTCAGCTCGATCAGGCCGATCTCGTCCATCGAGAGGCCCGTCTGCTCGAGCACCTTCTTCGTCGCCGGAATCGGGCCGATCCCCATCAGCTCCGGCTCGACGCCCGCGAACGCGAAGCCGACCAGCCGCATCTTCGGCTCGAGCCCGAGCTCGTCGGCGACCTCCGCCGAGGCGAGCAGGCAGGCGGTCGCCCCGTCGGTCAGCCCCGCCGAGTTCCCAGCGGTCACACGGCCACCCGCGCGAAACGGCGTCGGCAGATCGGCGATCGCCTCGACCGACGTCTCCGGGCGCAGGAACTCGTCGCGGTCGGCCTGCTTCCACCCCGCGTCCGAGAACACCGTCATCGGGACGACCGTCTCGGCCGTGACGCCGTTCTGCCAGGCTGCGGCGAGCCGGCGGTGCGACTCGACCGCGTATCGATCTGCGTCTTCCTTCGTGATCTGCGGGAAACGGTCGTGCAGGTTCTCCGCGGTCGCACCCATCGTCGCGGCCGAGATATCGATCAGCCGCTCGGCGACGAAGCGCGGGTTGAAGTCGACCTCGCCCGCCATCGGATGGTGGCCCATGTGCTCGACGCCGCCGGCCAGTACGAGGTCGGCAGCCCCCATCGCGATCTCGCCTGCGCCGGTCGTGACCGCGGTCAGCGCTCCCGCGCACATCCGGTCGAGGGCAAACCCTGGAACCGACTGCGGCAACCCGGCCAGGAGGGCCACGTCGCGGCCGAGGGTCAGCCCCTGGTCACCTACCTGGGCGGTTGCCGCCATGATCACGTCTCCGATCCGCTCCCGCGGCACGTTCTCGTTTCGACGGAGCAGCTCCCGAACGACCTTCACCGCCATGTCGTCGGCGCGCGTGCGCCAGAAGATCCCGTTCGGGCCCGCCCGCCCGAAGGCCGTTCGCAGCCCGTCGACATAAACGACCTCACGCAGCGCTCGCGCCATCAGACGAGGTTAACTCCCCGGCATGGAGCCGGCGGGGAAGGCGGCGCTGGTCACCGGCGCTGCGATGGGGATCGGGAGAGCGGTTGCCGAAGCCTTGGTGCGCGCAGGAGCCCAGGTCGTCGTCGCCGACCAGAGCTCGGAGGCCGGGAAGGCGACCGCCGCCGAGCTCGGGGCGCTCTTCATTCGCGCCGACGTGACCGACGACGGCGACCTCGCCCGGCTGATCGAGTCGGCGGAGCGGCTTGCGGGAGGCCTCGACATCTTCGTCAACAATGCCGGCGGCGCCGAGGACACCGCGTATCCCGATGCGCCACCTGAGCGGTGGTCGCATATCCTCGACTTGAACCTGCGGTCGGTGATGCTGGCAACGCAGCTGGCCCTGGAGCCGTTGCGCAGGCGCAGCGGCGGCGCGATCGTCAACGTGGCGTCGGTCGCTGGCCTCGGCGCCGGTCCGCACGCAGCGCCTGAGTACGCCGCAGCCAAGGCGGGCGCCGTGCGGCTGACGGGCGCGCTCGTGTCGCTCGCCGAAGAAGGGATCCGCGTCAACTGCATCTGCCCGGACTACGTGGACACGCCGGCTGTACAGAGATCGCTGGCGTCGATGACCGACGAGGAGCGCGCCCAGGTGCCGCCGCTCGTACCCGCGGACGCGATCGCCGGCGGCGTGCTCGACCTGATCCGTGACGAATCGCTCGCAGGGCGCGTCCTCGTCTGGTTCGCGAACCAGGAGCCATACCTGCTCCCGACCGAAGTTCCCGAGCCGACTCTCGCGCCGTGACGGACTGGAACGCGCACTTCGAGCGCGAGCAGCGGCGCTATCGCGACGGCGAGGCGCGCCTTCCCGAGGGCAGTGACGAACGCCAGCGGCAGCTGACCAGGATGGGAAACGCAGCCGGCGGCGCCGGGCTCGCGTTGCTGATGGCGGGGCGGCGCAAGGAGGGCGCCGAATGGCTTGCCCGCGCGGCCGAGCGCTACCGCGAGAGCTTCGCGGAGGCCCCGCCCGGCAGCTGGGGACGTCCGATCGGCGCGATGAAGGCGCGCATCCTCGCCGCCGATTGGGACGCGGCCGTCGAGGAGGCGCAGTGGGCGCTGGATGCGGGCGCTGCCGATGCCGAGTCGCCGATCGCCCGCTACGCCGCGGCGCTCGCCTACCTGACTCTCGGCGACGACGAGCGAGCCCGCGTCTGCGCCGACTCCATCCGCACGCGCGAGGACTTTCCTGCCGCCGTCGCCGACGCGCTCGCCTTCATCGCCTCAGGCGACATCGTCGGCTACACCGGAGCGGTCGAGGCGGTCCTCGAGTCGTTCGAGACTCGGGACGAGTATCTCGAGGACATCCCGGTGGCCGACACGGTCATCGTGCTCCAGGCGCTCGCCGGGAGGCGCGGCCTCCGCGTCGAGCTCGCGTCGGCGCTGCTTCCGAGCCCCTAGCTGTGTTCGGTCTGCGGGTGGAAGACCGTGGTGAGGATGAGCGGCGCCACCGACTCGTCCTCTGAGTCTCGCGCCTTCTCGACGAGCTCCGTGATCAGCTCGAGCGCGCGCTCGGGGGTAATTCGGGCCGTCACTTGCGCGCTGCGGAAGAGGCCCTCCGGGCCGTAGCGCTCCCAGCCGCGCTCCACCTCGGCGAGCATCGCGGCCCGCAGGTCGGTCGCCTGGCCGGTCGCGATCAGCTCCGGCGCGACCCGCACCGTGCGGGCGACCGCCCGGTACGGCTTCTCGCGCCCTTGCCCGCCTTCGGCCAGGTCGATCAGTCCGGCCCTGAGCAGCATCCGGACGTGGAAGTGCAGGTGGCCTGGATCGACGCCCAGGCGCTGCGCGAGCTCGCGGTTGGTCAGCTTCTCGTGCTCGCCGGCGCCGAGCATCTCGAGCACGCGGAGGCGCAGCGGATGGCCGAGAGCCTTCAACTGCTCCGGCCGGTCGACCGTCAGGACGTCTCGAATCTGTGTTGGCTCGCCGGCCACTTGAGTTGTCTCGCCTGCCACGGCGACCGTATATATACAGATCTGCTGCCTCTTGTCTACTAGGCGCAGCCCTAGAGGAGCTTCGAGGCGGCCGCTTGATCGAGCACGGCCCGCGTCGGCCCCTCGTCCGAGTGCACCAGGCTCGCCGGAGTGGCAGGGTCCGGCTCGCCGGCAAAAGCGCGGGCGACCGCGTCCGCTTTCCGCTCGCCTGTGGCGAGAAAGACGACCTCGCGCGCGGCGCGCAGCGCCGGCAGTGTCAGGGTCACCCGCTCGACATACGGCTCCAGCTTCGACTCGGCGGCTACGACGAGCCGCTCGCGCTCGTCGAGTGTCGGGGCGTTCGGGAAGAGCGACGCGATGTGCCCGTCGGGCCCGATGCCAAGCAGGAGCAGATCGAAGGCGACGCCGCGGAGCTCGTTCTCGTACGCCGCGGCGGCCTCCGAGGGCTCGAGCTCGCCCTTGATGCGGTGGACCGCCGGTGGGCGCCCGAGGCGTTCCAGCAGTGCCGCTCGCGCCATCCCGTAGTTCGAGCGCTCGTCGTCCGGCGGCACGCAGCGCTCGTCGCCCCACCATGCGGACGCGCCTTCCCAATCGGTCTCGAGGTCCGCGGCGAGCTCGTAGGCGCGCCGCGGCGTCTCGCCCCCTGTGAGCACGATCTGCTTGTCCGCCCGAGCCGCTTCGACGAGCATTTCCGCGACCAGGCGCGCGACGCCTTCCTCGTCCTCCGCGACGATCGGCTCGACCTTCACGGCTCTCCGGCCGCGAGTTCTCGTGATCGCTCCATCGCCGCCTCCTCCGCGGCCGCCGATGAGGCGGCCGCTCCGTGGCGTAGGGGAAACCCTTCTTCCCCCAGACTCCGTCCACCGCAGCGATGGAGCGTGCTCAGGGCTTACCCTCCGCGAGCTCTCGTGATCGCTCCATCGCCGCCTGTATCGCGTTCAAAAAGGCGGCCCGCACTCCCGCGTTCTCGAGCTCGCGGATTGCGCGGATCGTCGTTCCGCCCGGCGAGGTGACCTTCTCGCGGAGCTCGACGGGGTGAATCTGCTCGTCGCGGAGGAGTTTCGCCGTTCCCAGCATCGTCTGGACGACGAGCTGCGTCGAGACCTCGCGCCCGAGGCCGAGCAGGATCCCGGCCTCGATCATCGCCTCGGCCAGCAAGGCAAAGTAGGCCGGGCCCGATCCGGACACGGCGGTGACCGCATCCATGTACGGCTCCGGCACGCGCACGACCGCGCCGAGGTGCTCGAGCGCCTCCTCGGCAAGCCCCACGTGCTCCTCGTCCGCATGGGCGCCCGCGCAGACGCCGGCGATTCCCTCGTGGACGACCGACGGCGTGTTCGGCATCGCTCGGACGACGGGCACGTCTTCGCTGAGACGGCTCTCGATCATCGCCGTCGGAATCGCCGCTGCGATCGACAGCACCGTCTGCTCCGACGACACGAGCGGCGCGATCTCCCCGATCAGGGCCTCGAAGTCCTGCGGCTTGACCGCGATGATCACGAGCGCGGCGCCCGCGACGGCGCTCGCGTTCGAGGAGGTGACCTCGACGCCGTGGCGCTCGCGAACCTCCTCCAGCCGCTCCTCGCGCCGGCCCGTCGCTACGATCTCGCCGGCCTCTCGCCAGCCGCCGCTCAGGAAGCCGGCAAGCAGGGCTTCGCCGATCGTGCCCGCGCCCAGGATGGCGACGCGCCGGGGATCGATTGGCATGGGTTAACTCTAAGCGGCGAGCTGTCCCCCGACCGGCACGAGGCCCTCATGCTTGCCGGCCAGGAGGTACACGCTCGCGAGGCCGGCCCACTCGCCGTACGGCTCGAGCAGCTCCGCCGTCTCCCAGGCCTCGACCCAACGGCCTCTGATGGCCGAGAGCAGCTTGATCAGGCCAAGATCGCCGACGAGCCCGCGCTCGGTGCGCCCGAGTCCCTGGATGCAGACGACTCCGACCGACCACGGCCCAAGCCCGCGCTCGCGTTCGAGGCGCCGAGCCGCCGCTTCCGTCGGCACCGACCGCAGCTTCTCGAGCTCGAGCGAGCGACAGAGCCGCACGAGCGCGGTCCCGCGGCGGATTCCCAGCCCGAGCGACCGGAGCTCGACAGGCGAGAACCTGGCGAGCATCGACGTGCTCGGCGGCGCGTGGAGCCTCGTGCCGTCGAGTTTCGGCGTCGCCGCGCGGACGATTCGCCGCTCGATCTGGCGCGCCTCGTGGGAAGTGATCAGCTGGCCGCACACCGCCCGTAGCAGCGCCTGTGCGACCGTCGGCACGCGCGGCGGACGCAGGCCGCGGAATCGCCTCGTCGCCCGGCCGAGCAGTGGGTCGGACGCGAAGCGCTGCAGGAATTCGGTGTGGTCGTCGTCGAGCGCGAGCACGAAGCGCATCTGCTCGACGCCGTCTTCGCTCTCGGCGCGGATGCAGACAACCCCATCGGGCCGCTGACGCGCTTCGGCGCGCTCCAGCCGGCCGTCAACGGTGATTGCAGCGGTGATGGATGCGTTCCGGACGATCCGCGTTGCGTCGCTCGCGAGGCCGGTCGAGAGGCGAAGCGAGTATGGACCGCGGGGCCGGAGCTCGGCTTCGATCACGTGGCCCGCACGGCGACGGGCTCGGTCGCGAGCGTGTCAGCGCGGTCCTCGACGCCGGCCGCTTCGGCGCTGCGGCCGATTTCGTGCAGCAGCTTCGCCCACGCGCGGAGGGCCTCTACGGCCGCACGGCGGTGGCCGTGCTGCTCGAGCTGCTCGGTTGCCAGGCGGAATGCGTCGTTTGCGCGTTCGGTGCCACCTTGGAGCGCAAGTCCTTCGGCGAGCGCCCACCGGGCGCTTCCCTGTTCGCCGGGGTCGGCGTCGCCGAGAATCGCCAGCGCTTCCTCCGCGAACTGCACCGCCCGCTCGCCGTTTCCGGTCCGCGCCGCGTGGCGCGCTTGCTCCGTGCGCAGATATGCGCGGTCGATCATCTCTGCGTGGTCGCCGAAGAGGCGATCCGCCGCTTCGAGATGAGCACCGGCCTCTTCGGCTCGATCTGCGGAGATCAATGTCCAGGCGCAAGCGAGATGCGCGCGGGCGAGATGAATCGTGTCCTCGGTCGCCTCCAGGAGCGCGATCGCGCGGCGGAAGCTGTCGAGCGCGGCCGCCGGCCGGTCTTCGAGCGCCGACAGGCGCCCGACCGATCGATACAGGCGTACCCGCATCATCGGATCGACGAGGTCGTCCGCGCGAGCGAGCGCGTCGTGAAGCACTTCCTCGGCACGCTCGAGCTCGCCCAGATCGCTGAGGGCATGGCTCAGGTAGACGGCGAACCTTACGTACGCGGGGGCGTCGTCCGGGCGCCGCGTGCTTACCTCTGCGAGGCAGCTCTCGAACAGCTCGACCGCGCGCTCCGGTTCGCCGAGCGAGGCATACGCCCGGCCGAGCGCCGTGTAAACGTCCGGTCGGGCGGTCGGAACGATCAGCTGGCTCGCCACGGCGCGCTCGAGCTGCTCGACCGCCTCGGCTGCGCGCCCCCGCTGGGAGGCTGCGAATCCAAGCGCGACGTGGGCACGGACGGCCGCCATCGTGTCGCCTGCCTCCTCGGCTTCTCGAAGCAGGTCGCTGAGGCGCGCCTCGGCGTTCGCCGGGTCGTCGGCCAGCCGCAGCTCGAGCTCGGCGTCGGCGAGTCGAAGCTCACGTTCCTCGATGTCCCGGATCTCGGAGCCGGTTTCGAGATAGTCCGCCGAGACGCCGAGCTTCTTGCCCAGCAGGCGAAGCGCCTTTACCGACGGCCGTCTTGCGCCGGCTTCGATCCTGCTGATGTAGGCGTACGAAACGCCCGGCGACGACAGCTCGCGTTGAGAAAGCCCGCGCTCTGTCCTGAGACGCCGCAGCCTTTCGCCGATTGTTTCCCGCTCCCGGCGCACGCCCGACGGGATCTTCCCCCTTGACCCGGACGTAGTCAAGCAAAGCGCAGTTTCCGGCGTCTCTTGACATCAGCTGGGACAGCGTTTTGTTTACGCACGTATCGGTTCAGGCGGCTTCGAGCGGGAAAGGAGGTGCGGTCAATGCGGTTCCGCGTTCAGGCGCTTGTCGTTGCCCTGGTCGCAGTTGCGGCTGCGGCGCTGAACGCAGGTCTTCCGTGGGATTACTGGCGCTAGGCGAATCGGACCGCGGGCGGGGACGAAGCGTGATCCCCGCCCGCTAGGTTTTCGCCGTGACCGAGCCGATCGATCCGGGCGCCGATATCGGCCACGTCCACCTGAAGGTCTCCGACATCGACCGAGCGCTCGCGTTCTACCGCGACGTCCTCGGCTTCGAGGTGATGGCGCGAATGGGCGACGAGGCCGCGTTCGTCAGTGCGGGCGGCTATCACCATCACGTTGGCCTGAACACGTGGGAGAGCAAGGGCGGTTCGCCACCGCCGCCCGGCACGACCGGCCTCTATCACGTTGCCGTCCGCTACCCGTCGCGCACCGCGCTCGGTAGGGCCGTGCAGCGTGTGCTCAACGCTGGGATCCCGCTCACCGGCGCGTCCGATCATGGCGTCAGCGAGGCGATCTACCTCCGCGATCCCGACAACAACGGGATCGAGCTCTACCGCGACCGGCCCCGGGAGGAGTGGCCGAAGGCTCCCGACGGGTCGTTCACGATGTTCACCCGGCCGGCGGATCTGGAGGGGATCCTGGCCGAGGCCGGTGGCTGAGCTCGCGCGGGACCGCTGGGCCGACTGGGTGCTCGAGCGCCGCGCGGGCGGCGACGAGGCGCGGCTGGCGGAGATGCGCGAGAGCCTTGCGCCGGTCCGCGAGCGTGTCCTGGACGGCGGTCGAATCGAAGCCGGAGATGTCGTCGCCGATGTTGGCGCCGGCGACGGGCTGATCGCGTTCGGGGCGCTCGACCGCGTCGGCTCGGACGGCCACGTTGTCTTCGTCGACGTCTCCGAGGACCTGCTGAACCAGTGCCGCGCCCTCGCGGGCGGTGACGCTCGCTGCAAGTTCGTGCTCGGGTCTGCGGACGATTTGCCGCTGGAGGAGGAGTCGGTGGACGTCGTCACCACGCGCTCCGTCCTCATCTACCTCGATCGCGAGGGCAAGCGGCGCGCGTTCGAGGAGTTCTTCCGAGTCCTTCGGCCCGGCGGCCGACTGTCCATCTTCGAGCCGATCAACAAGTTCGCATACCCCCAGCCGGAGGGTTGGTTCTGCGGTTACGACTTGAGCGAGATCGCCGACATCGTGAAGAAGGTCCTTGCGGCCGAAGGCGACGGTGACCGAACGCTGATCGACTTCGACGAGCGCGACCTGCTCGCGTGGGCCGAACAGGCGGGTTTCGACCCGGTGAGCATGAGCTACGAGGTCGAGCTCGAGCCGGGCTCGTGGCTCTCGGGCTCCTGGGAAACGGTGCTCAAGTCGTCGGGGAACCCGCTCGTGCCGACGCTCGCCGAAACGATTGAGCGAGCGCTGACCCCGGAGGAGGCGGAGGTCTTCAAGGCGCACCTCCGGCCGCTCGTCGAAGCGAACGCCGGGCGCCGTCGCAACGCCGTCGCGTATCTTCGCGGGTACACCTAATGCCGAAGGGATACGCAGAGGGGCCGGCGGCCGAGGAGGCCGAGCGGCGGCTGGAAGAGCTCGAGCTGGGCGTCGTCGACGACCGCGCGCCCGAGCGGCTCGCGGTCTACGGCGCCACCGAGGACGATCCCGAGAAGCACTTCCTCGGCTGGCGCGATGACGTCGATCCGGACGAGCTGTTCGAGTCGGGCGAGGCCTGGGGCATCACCGTCGTTCGAACTCGACCGACGTGACCGCTCCCCGCCAGTGGGTAAACGGACCGTCGGGAAGCTCCCATCGAACGTCGGCCCGAGCAGGGATTCGGACGCCGCCGACGGTGTCGTAGTCGGTGAAGCGCCCCGCTCCAGCGCCGCCGCATCCACGCGTTGCCTTCCTTGTAGGGCCGCGCCTCGCTCGTCGACTCGACGATGTCTCCATCGTCATCGAACAGGAACTCGATCGGCGCTCCGACCTCAGCGCTGACTTCGACCGGGGCTCGCCACGAGAACGCAATCTTTCCTACGTCGAACTTCTCGATGGCGGTGAAGCGCATCGCCCGGCCGCCGGGCTTCCGCCACATCTCGCCGGCCTGACCGATTTGCACCCGCTCCGGGACGGGCTCCCGTAGCGGCAAAGCTCCGTTGACGTGCTGCTTGATTCGCGCGGGAAGGTCCAACGGGTTCGCCATCGTATGGGCGTGCAGCAGGTTGCGATCGTGGGGACGCCCGGAGCGGGGAAGTCGACGCTCGCGCGCGAGCTCGGCGCGCGTGCCGGGCTGCCGGTCATCCACCTCGACCAGCACCTCTTCCTGCCCGGCTGGGAGCGGAAATCCGACGAGGAATGGGACGAGATCACGGAGCGGTTGCTGGCCGGCGACCGGTGGGTGATGGACGGCGCATTCCACATGGAGAAGGCCGTCGACCGCGCCGACACGATCGTGTTCCTCGACTTCTCGCGCGCGCGGGGCTATGCCGGGTCGCTCAAGCGGCTCGCGCTCGCCTACCTCGGTCACCCCGCGCCCGACTTCGCTCCCGGCTGCGAGGACAAGCTCGACCGCGATTTCCTGCGCCTCCTACGCACGATCTGGCGCTATCCCGGAGATCAGCGGCGGGAGATCGCCTCCGATCTCGAACGGCGGCGCGGGGGTCAGCGAGTCCTGGTCGCGAAGAATCGCGGAGAGGTCGAACGCCTTCTCGAGCAGTTGGACGCACGCCCGTGACGCACGCGCGAACGCGCCTCCATTGGCGCTAACGTGTAGTCGCGTGCCCAAGCGGGTCGAGCAAAAAGACAGCGTCGTCGTCCGCTTCGCAGGCGATTCCGGCGACGGGATGCAGCTGACGGGGGGTCAGTTCACCTCGGAGACCGCGCTCCTCGGAAACGACCTCTCGACGCTACCCGATTTCCCGGCGGAGATCCGGGCGCCGGCGGGGTCGCTGCCGGGCGTCTCCGGCTTCCAGCTCCACTTCGCCGACCACGACATCCTCACGCCCGGCGATGCGCCGAATGTCCTCGTCGCGATGAACCCGGCGGCTCTGAGGACGAACGTCGGCGACCTGCCGCGCGGCGGCGTCCTGATCGTGAACAAGGACGCCTTCACCGACCGCAACCTTGACAAGGCCGGCTACCCGTCGAACCCGCTTGAGGACGGGTCTCTCGAGGAGTTCGATCTGTACGCGATCCCGCTGACGACGATGACGATCGAGGCGACCAAGGAGACCGGCATCACGAAGCGCGAAGCGGAGCGGGCGAAGAACATGTTCGCGCTCGGGCTCATGTCGTGGCTCTACCACCGACCGACGGAGACGACGATCGAGTTCCTTCAGAAGAAGTTCGCGACGAAGCCGGCGATCGCGGAGGCGAACATCAAGGCCTTCCAGGCCGGCTGGGCGTTCGGCGAGACGACCGAGACGTTCGCGGTCTCCTATGAGGTCAAGCCGGCGAGGCTGCGGCCGGGGACGTACCGGAACATCACGGGAAACACCGCCTTGGCCTATGGGCTCATCGCGGCATCCGTGAAGTCGGGGCTGCCGCTGTTCCTGGGCGCGTACCCGATCACGCCGGCGTCGGGGCTCCTCGAGGAGCTTGCGCGGCACAAGAACTTCGGCGTGAGGACGTTCCAGGCCGAGGACGAGATCGCCGCCGCAGGCGCGGCCCTGGGTGCGTCCTTCGGCGGGGCGTTGGGGGTGTGCACGTCGGCCGGCCCCGGCGTGGTCTTGAAGAGCGAGACCGTCGGCCTCGGCATCACGCTGGAGCTGCCGCTGATCATCGTCGACGTCCAGCGCGCGGGCCCTTCGACCGGGATGCCGACGAAGCCGGAGCAGGCCGATCTGCTGATGGTCATGTTCGGCCGCAACTCCGAATCCCCCGTGCCCGTGGTGGCGGCGTCGACGCCGGCGCAGTGCTTCGACGCCGCGATCGAGGCGGCGCGGATCGCCCTGAAGTACAGGACGCCCGTCTATCTGCTCTCGGACGCGTACCTGGCAAACGGCTCTGAGCCGTGGCTGCTGCCCGACGCCGACGCGCTGCCGGAGATCTCCATCGAGTTCGCGACCGAGCCGAACGACGGCGATACGTTCCAGCCCTACGCGCGCGATCCGGAGACACTGGCGCGGCCGTGGGCGATCCCGGGGACACCAGGGCTGGAGCACCGGATCGGCGGCCTGGAGAAGGCAGATGTCACCGGGAACGTCTCGTACGATCCCGAGAACCACCATCTGATGACGCAGCTGCGCGCGCAGAAGGTGGCGGGGATCGCGGTGGACATTCCGGAGGTCGAGGTCGACGACCCGGACGGGGCGGACCTGCTCGTGCTGGGGTGGGGCGGGACGTACGGGCCGATCGCGGCCGCTGTGCGCCGCGTGCGCCGCGGCGGCGGCTCGGTCGCGCAAGCGCATCTCCATCACCTGAACCCGTTCCCGTCCAACCTGGGCGAGGTCGTGCGGTCGTACGAGCGCGTGCTCGTGCCCGAGATCAACCTGGGCCAGCTGCTCAAGCTCGTGCGCGCCGAGTTCCTGGTCGACGCGGCCGGCTACAACCGCGTCCGCGGCCTGCCCTTCCGGGCCGCCGAGCTGCAAAACGCGATCGAGGCGATGCTGTGAGGCTCCGTCGGCTCTTCCGCCGCAAGCGCCGCGAGGGCGGCGCCACACAGCGCTCAGGCGACGCCACCGACGCCCTGACCACGGCGCGCGCGAACCAGGCCGCCAATCCGTTCGGCGGCCACGGCGCCGCGCCGCCTCCGGGATACGTCAAGGGCTACGACGAGGGGAGGCCCCGCACGTGAGCGAGAACGGCGGCAACGGCAGCGCTCCTCGCGTGACCGCGAAGGATTACAAGACCGACCAGGAAGTCCGCTGGTGCCCAGGGTGCGGCGACTACGCGATCCTCGCCGCGCTCCAGTCGTTCATGCCTGAGCTTGACTTGCCGCGTGAGCGGATCGTGTTCGTCTCGGGGATCGGCTGCGCCGCGCGCTTTCCGTACTACATGGAGACGTACGGGATGCACTCGATCCACGGACGCGCGCCGGCGATCGCGACCGGTTTGTCGGTTTCGCGGCCGGACCTCTCGGTCTGGGTCGTGACCGGAGACGGCGACGCGCTGTCCATCGGGGGTAACCACCTGATCCACGCGCTGCGCCGAAACGTCAACTTCAAGCTCCTTCTGTTCAACAACGAGGTCTACGGCTTGACGAAGGGCCAGTACTCGCCGACGAGCCCGCTCGGGACGCTGACGAAGTCGACGCCGATGGGATCGCTCGACTGGCCGTTCAACCCGATCTCGCTCGCTTTAGGGGCTGAAGCGACCTTCGTCGCGCGCTCGATCGACACCGACCGCGCGCACCTGACCGAGACGCTGCGCGCCGCCGCCGACCACAACGGCAGCGCCTTCGTCGAGATCTTCCAGAACTGCAACATCTTCAACGACGGCGCTTTCGACTTCGTGCGCGAGGACAAGGCGAACCGGATCTACCTGAAGCAGGGCGAGCCGGTGCGGTTCGGCGAGGAGGGCCAGAAGGGCGTGCGCCTGCGCGAGGACGGGTCAGCCGAGGTGTTCGAAGGCGAGGGTGAGGCGCTGGTCTGGGACTCCGCGGCCGAGTCGCCTGCCTCGGCGTTCGCTCTGTCCCGGCTGACGCAGTCCACCGCCGGCGCGACTCCGATCGGCGTGTTTCGCTCGGTCGAGCGGCCGGTCTACGACGAGCTCATGGCCGGGCAGCTCGAGTCGGCGAAGGAGAAGAAGGGCGAAGGCGACTTGGGCGCGCTCCTCCACGCCGGCGATACGTGGTCGATCGGCTAGCTAAGAAGCCATTTCGTGCGGAGCTCGCGGGTGCGGGCGTCGAGCCCGTCCGCAAGCGACTCCAACTCCTCGAGCACGCCCGTCAGCGTCTCCACGCGGCGTAGCTCCGCAGCGATCTCGGCGAATTCGGCGGCCGGGTCGGCTCCCAGCTCGGCGAGCCGGCGCTCGCTGCCGTGAACCTGCGCCTGGAGCGCGCGAGTCCAGCCGCTCACCTTCTCGGAGAGCTCGCGGAGCTCGGTCTCGGTCGTCGGCCGGCCGCCCTCGACGACCTCGCGCAGGCGCGCGGTCAAGGCCCTGTCCAGCGTCTGGGCGAGCTCGCTCACGACGGCCCGCGGACCTTAACTAGTCGCCAAGGTCGGAGCCGTACCGTTTGTTCAGCGCGGTCTGCTTCACGAAGTAACTCAGTCGCTGCTCGAACACCTCCGGGCGGCGCCGACCGCCCTCGATGAAGGCGATGCGGATCCGCTTGTAGCGCTCCGGAAAGCGCTGGAAGTTCTTCCACGCTTCCTTGTTCGCCTTGATCCGCTCGAGGATGTCGGGCGGGATCTCGAATTTTTCGTCCAGGAGCTCGCGGGCGCTCCCCAGCACCTCCGGCTGCACCTTGCCCTGCGCGGCGAGCTTCCGCAGCCGCTCCTTGTTCAGCTGCGAGTACGGCCGGTTCGGCCGCCGCGGCGTGAAGCGCTGCGCGAACCGCTCGTCGTCTAGCGGCTTGACGATGCTGTCGATCCAGCCGAAGCACAGCGCCTCCTCGACCGCCTCGTCATAAGGAATTCGCGCCTTGCCCGAAGCTTGGCGGTAGAAGACGAGCCAGATCTCGGGCTTGTCGCGGTAGTTCCGCTCCAGCCACTTCCGCCACTTCGCCCGGTCGGTGACGTAGAGGGTCTCGCCGACCTCCATCAGCCGCCGAACGGGAAGGTCTCGCGGATGCGCATGCGGTCGGCCGCGTACTCGTCCATCAGCGTCGCCTCCTCCACCACGCAATGCACCGGGAGCAGGGGCTCGACGCGCGCCTTCGCCTGCTCGAGCGTGATCGGCGAGGGACCTTCGAACCGCCCCAACGTGCAATGCGGCGGAGGATCGCCGCCCGGCCGGCGGTACGGCGGGTACTCTGGATACTTCGCCCAGAGCGCGCGCATCGTCGCCCGCAACTCGTCGTCCGGCTCCGGCACGGCGTAGGCAACGATCCCCGGAAACTCGTCCACCCGGACGAGGTCGAACTCCAGCGGCGGGCGCTCGGCGAAAAACGAGCGCAGCTCGTCCACGTCCGCCTGCGTGACCTCCTCGGCCGGAATCCACGGATAGAGCAGCGTCAGCGAGAGCGGGATGTTCTCGGCAATCCGCTCCGGATACAGCTCGCGGTGCGCCGCAGAGAGCTCGGCGGAGACGTGCTCGAGCACGAGCGTGATGTTCGTCTCGAGCGGCCGCTCCGCCATCAGTCGGCAGGCTCCGCGGCGACGGCAAAGCCGGGCCGACGACGCGGAGTCACGAGCAACGCGACCACGGCGCCCACGAAGGCAGCGACGGCGCTGATCCCGAACGCGATCTCGTACCCGCGCACCGACGGTACGCCGTTGGTGCCGCGGATCGTGTGCGCGCTCAGGATCGCGGCGCCGATCTGACCGCCGATCACGCCGCCGACCGTGCGCATGACCGTATTGATCCCTGTTGCGATGCCCGTCTCCGTCGCCCGCACGGCCTCGGTGATCAACGTGGCCATCGCGGCGAAGGCGAACCCGATGCCGATGCCCAGGAACGGCATTGCCGCGAGTATCTGCCACGGCTCGTCGTGCCACATCGCGAAGGACGCGGCCGACGCGCCTGCGAGAGCCATTCCGATCGCGAGCGGCCACTTGAAACCTGTTCGCCGCCCGATCAGGCCCGCCACCGGCCCCGCGAAGAGCAGCGCCAGCGCGCTCGGCAGCAGATAGAGGCCAGCCTTGGTCGCGGTCGCGTCGAAGCCGTAATCGACGAGGCGCGCAGCAGCATTCGACAGATCCCGCGGCGTCTCGACGAAGTTCGGGATCAGCACGAACGTCCCGAACATCGCGAAGCCGGTGATCAGCGCGCAAAGGTTCGTGAACGCGACCTCGCGTCGGATGAACACGTGCATGTCGACCATCGGCTCCGGCACGCGCAGCTCGGCGACGACCCACAGCGCGAACGCGAGAGCCGCTGCCGCGAACAGCCCGAGGATCCGGCCGGAGCTCCAGCCCCAGCTCTCGCCCTCCGTCAAGGCGAGCAGCAGGCATACCAGGCCAGCGGACAGAAGCGTCGCGCCGACGAAATCGACTCGCGTCCGCGTCTTGATCGGCGATTCTGGGACGAACCAATGAACGAGCGGCACGCATGCCGCGATCGGGATCGAGCCGAAGATGAAGAGCCACCGCCACGAGAGGTGGTCGACGATTAGCCCCGAGAAGACGATCCCGAGCCCACCGCCGACGCCGAACACGGCCGAGACGAGACCGATGGCGACCCCGACCTTCTCGCGGGGGAACTCGTCGCGGATGATCGCGAATGACAGCGGAAACACCGCCGCACCTGTGCCGGACAACGCGCGGAACGCGATCAACGAGGCAATGCTCCAGGCGCACGCACAGCCGATGCAGCCGGCGAGGAACAGCGACAGCGAGATCAGCAGCATGCGCTCCTTTCCGTACTGGTCGCCGAGCTTGCCGAGCAACGGGGTCGCAACCGACGCAACCAGCAGGAAGACCGTCAGCACCCACGTCACCCAAGTCGTCGATGTGTCCAGCTCGCGCTGAAGGGCCGGCAGCGCCGGGATCACCATCGTCTGCTGGAGCGCGAACGCGGTGCCGACCGTCGCCAGGATGGCCAGCGTCAGGTTGTGATGCTGGCGCTCCTCGGCCATCACGGCAGCGTATCGACGGCGGAAACGGGTACACGTTCCGCATGCCGAACCCGCTCGACGATCTCGCCCGCGGCCTGACCGTGCTCCGCGAGCGCATTCGCCAGACCGCCGGCGGCGATCCGATCGAGTGGGTGGGCGAACAGCTGCGGCAGCCCGAGCCGGCGCGGCCGCTCGCCGAGCTGCAGGCGGAGCTGGACTCTCTCGTCGGTCTCGGGACCGTCAAGGAGCAGGTCCGGGCGCTGGTCGCCTTCCTTCAGGTGCAGGCGCGGCGGCTCGAGCACGGCCTCCCCGAGGTCGCGACGTCGCAGCACCTCGTCTTCCTAGGCAACCCCGGCACCGGCAAGACGACGATCGCGCGCCTGCTGGCGGAGATGTACCGGTCGATGGGGCTACTCAGGAAGGGCCATCTGGTCGAGGTCGACCGCGCCGGCCTCGTCGGCGAATACGTCGGCACCACGGCGATGAAGACCGACCGCGCCATCCGCCGCGCGCTCGACGGCGTTTTGTTCGTCGACGAGGCGTACGCGCTGACTCCGTCCGTCGGTCGACTCGACTTCGGCCCGGAGGCGATCGAGACGCTGCTGAAGCGGATGGAGGACTACCGGCATCGACTCGTCGTGATCGTCGCGGGCTATCCGCGGCTGATGCACCAGTTTCTGCAGTCGAACCCCGGGCTGCGGTCGCGCTTCTCGCGCGAGATCGTCTTTCCGGACTACGCGAACGAGGAGCTGCTCGAGATCGCCCGCAAGTTCGCGGCCGAGAACGGTTACGTCCTCGCCGACTCGGCCGAGCGGGAGCTGACGGGCGTCTTCGAGCAGGCCGAGCGCGGCGAGGGCTTCGGCAACGCGCGCTACGCGCGGACGATCTTCGAGCAGGCGCTGAACGCGCATGCGCTCCGGCTCGCAAACGTCTCCGGCCGCGCGCTCGAGGATCTCGACCAGTCGGAGCTGATGACGCTCGACGGCGAAGACATCAACGCCGCAGCACGGGGGCTGGGCGAGGCGCCGCCGCGCAAGCGGCGTTGGCGACGCGCCTCCTAGGCAACCCGCGTCCCCGGTGATACGGTCGCGGCCGGGGGAGAACAGGAGGAAATCCATGAAGTTGACTCGCATCGCCGTTCTGGCGGCGGTTGCGACTGCGGCACTGGCCTCCGCCGGCATGGCGGCGGCGGCCGTGACTCCAGTCATGACGGCCCTCGACAACCCGCGCGGCCTGGCGTTCGGG
>JBKPFU010000131.1:0-27297 GCA_046728975.1 Actinomycetota bacterium
CCATCCCTCGACGCACGGCGTCCTGCGCCTGATCGTCGACCTCCACGGCGAGGACGTGGTCGGGCTGACGGCCGTGATCGGCTACCTCCATACCGGCTTCGAGAAGAACATGGAGCAGAAGACGTGGTGGAAGGCGATCACGTATCCCGAGCGGATCGACTACCTCTCCTTCCAGAACAACGAGCTCGTGTTCGTCCTCGCGATCGAGCAGCTCCTGGGCCTCGAGGTTCCGGAAAAGGCGAAATGGATGCGGACGCTCCTCTGCGAGCTGAACCGCATCCACTCGCATCTGGTGTGGCTTGCGACCGCGGCGCTCGAACTGGGCGCGATCTCGATGTTCTGGTACTGCTTCCGCGAGCGCGACCAGATCCTCGATCTCTTCGAGATGGTCTGCGGAGCGCGCATGCACACCCGGTACTTCCAGGCGGGCGGGCTCGCGGAGGACATCCCGCGCGGCTTCTACCCCGAGTGCCGGAAGTTCGTCGACTGGATGCCGAAGGCGATCGACGACTACGAGGGTCTCGTCGACCGCAACCAGATCTGGCTCCAGCGAACGAGGGGGATCGGCCTGTTGTCGGCCGAGGACGCGATCGCCTTGGGCCAGTCGGGGCCGGTGCTGCGCGCCTCGGGCGTCGACTGGGATCTCCGCCGGCGCGCGCCGTACCTGGCCTACGACCAGGTCGACTTCCGTGTTCCGGTCTACGAGAACGGCGACGTCTACGACCGCTACCGCGTGCACATGGACGAGATGCGCGAGTCGACCAAGATCGTCCGCCAGTGCATGGGGCGGCTCGAGCGGATGCCCGACGGAGCGCCGTGGATCGCCGACGACCGAAAAGTCGTCCTGCCGCCGCGCGAGGAGCTGCACACGTCGATGGAGTCGCTGATCCACCACTTCAAGATCGTCACCGAGGGGTACCGCGTGCCCGAGGGTGAGGTCTACGTTGCGGTGGAGTCGCCGCGGGGTGAGCTCGGCTGCTATGTCGTCTCCGACGGCGGCCCGCGCCCCTGGCGCGTGAAGTTCCGCGCGCCCTCGTTCGTCGCGCTCGAGGCGACGGCCACCTGCATGCGCGACGCACTCGTCGCGGACCTCATCGCAATCGTGGGCTCCCTCGACACCGTCATGGGCGAGGTCGACCGATGACCTTCGCGCGCGATGTTCAGCGGATGGCCGAGCAGTACCCGGACCGGAGATCGGCGATCCTGCCGGCGCTGCGGCTTGCTCAGGAGCGCCACGGCGGCTGGCTTCCAACCGAGGCGTTCCACGAGGTCGGAGAGGCGCTCGACTTCACCCCGGCCTACTGCCGGTCCGTCGCGTCCTTTTACGACATGTTCCACCTGGCGCCGGTGGGCCGGCACTTGGTCGAGGTCTGCACGAACATCTGCTGCGGCCTGCGCGGCGCCGAACCCGTGCTGGACGCGTTCGAGGAGGAGCTCGGCGTGCGGCCGGGTGAGACGACCGAGGACGGCGACGTAACGCTGCGCACGGTGGAGTGCCTGGGCGCCTGCGGCTGGCCGACGGTGGTCGCCGTCGACCATCGCTATCGCGAGAACGTGAGCGCCGACGACGTCGCCGACATCGTCAGGGAGCTGCGCGGTGGCTGAGCGGCCGGTCGTCGTTCTCGCGGGCGCGGACGAGCGCGACCTGACGAAGCTCGACGATTACCGCGCGGTCGGCGGCTACGGCGCGCTCGAAAAGGCGCGCGGGATGGAGCCGCAGGCAATCATCGACGAGCTCAACGTGTCCAACCTGCGCGGCCGAGGCGGCGCCTTCTTCGCCATGGGTCGCAAGGCCGGCTTCCTGGCGCAGGGGACGCGCTACCTCGTCGTCAACGCAGACGAGTCCGAGCCGGGCACGTTCAAGGACCGCGAGATCATGACGCGGGTGCCCCACCGGCTGATCGAGGGCTGCCTGATTACCGCGCACGCGATCGACTCTCAGCACGTGTTCATCTACATCCGCGGCGAGTACCTGGCCGAGTTCGAGATCCTCCGGGCCGCACTGGACCAGGCGCGGCGCGCGGGACTTCTCGGCGGCGTCACGATCGTTCTGCACCGCGGCGCCGGCGCGTACATCTGCGGCGAGGAGTCCGGCCTGCTGGAGTCGCTCGAAGGCAAGCGCGGCCAGCCGCGCTCACGGCCGCCCTACCCGGCAGTCTCGGGGCTGTACGCGGCGCCGACGTTGATCAACAACGTCGAGACGATCGCAACGGTGCCGCCGATAATCGAGATGGGCGGCGCCGAGTACGCCAAGATCGGCGCGCCGCCGGAGTCGACGGGGACGCGGCTGTTCTGCCTGTCCGGCAACGTCGAGCGGCCCGGCAACTATGAGCTGCCGCACGGGACGACGATCCGTGAGGTGATCTACGACCTCGGCGGCGGCATCCCGGACGGGCGCGAGCTGAAGGCGGTCATCCCCGGAGGCTCGTCGATGCCGATCCTGACCGCGGACCAGATCGACACCCCACTTACGCACGACGCCCTCCGCGCCCTCGACACGTTTCTCGGGGCCGCCGCCGTGATCGTCATCGACGACCGAGCGTGCATGGTGCAGCTCGGTCTACGGGTGGCGCAGTTCTACATGCACGAGTCGTGCGGCAAGTGCACGCCCTGCCGCGAAGGCACGCGCTGGATGGTCCAGCTGCTGCACAAGATCGAGGACGGGCGCGCGGGGCAGTCGGAGCTCGACCTGCTGCTGTCAGTCTGCGACCGCGTGCTCGGGAAGTGCCTCTGCCCGCTCGGCGACGCTGCCGCGCTGCCCGTTGCCAGCTACGTCAACAAGTTCCGCGACGAGTTCCAGGCTCACGTGGACCATGGCGGCTGCCCCTTCGGCGGCGAGTCGTCGCTCGAAGGTCTCTTTGCTCCCGTCGACCAACATACGCACGCTCCGGTCGCCGAGGTGCCCGCTTGAGCCGGTCCCGGGGACACATCGGCAAGCTCTCGGCACGATCTCCGTGGCCGGTTGAGCCACGTCCGAGGGTCAGACCCTTTTTTACATTCGCTCCCCCGGAGACGGCGACATGAGCGCGCCGGAGCTCGTCACCGTCACGATCGACGGCCGCACGGCGCAGGTCCCGAAGGGGCTCGGCCTCGTCGAGAGCGCCGCCGCGGCGGGCATCGAGATCCCGGTCTTCTGCTACGAGCCGCGGCTCGGGCCGGCGATCGGCGCCTGCCGCATGTGCCTCGTCGAGGTCGAGGGGATGCCGCCGAAGCCGCAGGCCGCATGCACGCTCGCGGCCCAGGACGGCATGGTCGTGAAGACAGCGCAGACCTCCGAGATGGCGCGCGAGGGGCAGGAGGCGACGCTCGAGTTCATCCTCGTCAACCACCCGCTCGACTGCCCCGTCTGCGACAAGGGCGGCGAGTGCCCGCTCCAGGACCTCACCTTCCGCTGGGGGCCGCCGGTAACCCGCATGACGTTCGACAAGCGGACCTTCGAGAAGCCGATCCCGATCTCGCCCACGATCTCCATCGACCGCGAGCGCTGCATCCTCTGCTATCGCTGCACGCGCTTCTCGGAGGGAGTCGCCGAGGACGGCCAGCTGGTCGCGATGAACCGCGGCGCGCAGTCCGTGATCGCCACCTTCGACGACGAGCCCTATCGCGCGCCGTTCTCCGGCAACGTGATCGAGCTCTGCCCGGTCGGTGCACTGCTGCCCACCCAGTACCGGTTCGAGGGCCGCCCGTGGGAGGTGCAGAACGTCCCGACCGTCTGCGGCATGTGCCCCGTCGGCTGCAACATCGACGCGACCACGCGCGAGGGCAAGGTCAAGCGAATCCTCTCGCGCAACCACCCCGAGGTCGACGGCGGCTGGCTCTGCGACAAAGGCCGCTTCGCCTTCACCCATCTTTATGCGAAGGACCGTATCGGTGACCCGTTGCGCCGCGTACGCCGCCGCGGCTTCGAGGAGCTGTCCTGGGACGACGCGATCGACGAGGCCGAGCGGCTGTTGCGGGCGGCCGAGGGCCGGGTCGTCACCGCACTCTCGGGCTCCGAGACGGTCGAGCAGGCGTACGCGCTCTCGAAGCTCCTGCGCCAGGGTCTCGGCGCGCACTCCGCGCTCCTGCCGGAGGAGACGAGCGACGCCCTCGAAGCATTTCGCCTGCCGCTCTCGGCAATCGCAGACGCCGAGGTCGTGGTCGTCCTCGGCGACGTGCCGATCGACGAGGCGGCGCCGATCGTCGGCCTGTGGCTCCGCGCCGCCCGCCGGAACGGTGCCGAGATCGCCTACGAGCTGGACGAAGAGCGCGTCCGCGGATCCGATCGCGCGATCCTGATCTGGTCCGGCGCCGGAGCGGGCGGCGCGCACGTCGCCGCGCTCGCGCACAAGCTCGGTTTCGCCGGAAAGGACAACTGCGGCGCCTTCTACCTGCCCGGGACGCCGAATGGTCGCGGGATCGCCGAGGCATGGGCGGCCGCCGCCGACGTCGACGAGAAGAACCCGGAGCCGATCGGACTGCTGATCGTGTCGGGGGACGAGGCGGCCGCGAATCCCAGCGTCCGCGCGATGGCGGAGGAGGCCGAGTCGGTCCTGGCCACGTGCATGTTCCAGGGGCTGGCGGTCGGCTGGGCCGACCTCGTTCTTCCCGGAACGAGTTACCTCGAGCGCGACGGGACGTACGTGAACCTCGAGGGAAGGCTGCAGCGGCTCCGGCGCACGGCGATTCCTCCCGCGCCGGACGAGCTCGCCTGGATCTCGAAGCTGGCCGAGCGCTTCGAGGTCGAGATCCCGCCCTACCCCTCCGCCGTGTTCAAGGAGCTCTCGGACAAGATCTACGGCGGCCTCCCGTTCGGCGAGGTCGGCGAGTTCGCTGCGCTGCGCGCCCGCACGGAGCCGGAAGAGACGGCCCCGGCCGAGCCGCCTGCGCGTAAGCCGCGCGGACTGCACCTCGTCCGGTACAAGGCGCTCTTCTCGGGGCCAGCGGTCGAGCGCGTGCCCGAGCTCCAGTTCCAGCGGCCGCAGGCCGAGGTCGAGCTCTCTCCCGACGACGCGCGCAGGCGGAAGATCTCGAGCGGCGACCAGGTGACGGTCTCGCACGACGGCACATCGGTGGCACTACGCGCGCGCGTGAACAAGAACCTCCGTCGGGGCGTCGTGCGCATCGCCGACGAGCACGCAGGTGAATTAGCCATGTCGGTTGAGGTCACGAAGTGAACGAGCCCTGGTGGATCGACCTGATCAAGGCGTTCGTGATCATCAACCTCCTCATGGGCGTGTTCGCGTACACGACGTGGCTCGAGCGGAAGCTGATCGGGCGGCTGCAGCTCCGCTACGGGCCGAACCGCGCCGGCCCCTTCGGGCTGCTCCAGCCGATCGCCGACCTGTTGAAGCTTATCCGCAAGGAGAGCTTCTTCCCGATGACCGCGGTCGATGCGATCTACATCGCCGCGCCGGCGCTGTCCGCGTTCACGGCACTTGCCGCGTTCAGCGTCATCCCGTTCGGGTCGGGATGGCAGATCGGCGACTACTACGTCAGCGGCGAGGTCGCCAACGTCTCGATCTCGCTGATCCTGATCTTCGCGCTCGGTTCGCTCGGGATCTACGGCTTCATCGTCGGGGGCTGGGCTTCCGACTCCAAGTTCGCGCTGCTCGGGTCGATGCGCACGTGCGCGCAGATGGTCTCCTACGAGGTCGCGCTCACCTTCGCCGTGCTCGGCGTCGTGATCATGGGCCAGTCCCTCGCGCTGACGGACATCGTCGCCAAGCAGGCGGCCACGATCTGGTTCGTGATCCCTCAGGCGGTCGGATTGCTCGTGTTCTTCGTGGCCGGGATCGCCGAGACGAACCGCGCGCCGTTCGACCTACCCGAAGCCGAGACCGAGCTGGTGGCCGGCTACCACACCGAGTACAGCGGGATGCGCTGGGGCCTGTTCCAGCTCGGCGAGTACATCAACATGATCATCCTCTCGGCGCTCGCGGTGACGCTGTTCTTCGGCGGCTGGCACCTCGGCTGGCTCGACCACCAGCTCGGGCCGCTGTGGTTCGTGCTCAAGCTCCTGGTCGCGGTCTTCCTGTTCGTCTGGATCCGCGCGACGCTGCCCCGCCTTCGTTACGACCAGCTGATGCGCGTCGGCTGGAAGGTGCTGCTGCCCGTCGCCACGCTCAACGCGCTCGTGACGGCGGCACTCGTGGTGGCCCTTTAAATGGCCACCCCCTCGCTCACATCTCGACCGACCTGTTCGGCAGGAGGTGGCCTGTGAGCCCCCAGCCGATCGAGTCGGTCAAGGGCTTCGGCGTGACTCTGAAGCAGATCTTCAAGAAGCCGATCACGCAGCAGTACCCGGAGTACAAGCGGCCGCTGTACCCCCGCTTCCGTGGGCGCCACCGGCTGTGGCGCCATCACAACGGGCTGGAGAAGTGCATCGGCTGCTCGCTCTGCGCGGCGGCGTGCCCTGCCGACTGCATCCGCGTCGTCGCCGCCGAGAACACCCCCGACAACCGCGTCTCCGCCGGCGAACGCTACGCGCGCATCTACGAGATCAACTTGAGCCGCTGCATCTTCTGCGGCTACTGCGAGCTCGCGTGCCCCTTCGACGCGATCACGCTCGGCAACGAATTCGAGATCTCCGAGTACTCGCGTGACGACCTGATCTACACGAAGGACATGCTCCTGGCCGAGCCGATCAAGAAGGTGCCCGTCGCCGACCCGGAGCTCTACGACACGCCCGTCCCCTACTACAAGACCTACAGCTAAATGGGCAACGTGCTCGTCTGGGCGGTCTGGGTCGTCGCCGCCTTCGCCTGCCTCGGCTCCGGGATCGCGGTCGTCTCCTTCTCGAATCCGTTCTACTCGGCGCTGGCACTGATCGGGAACCTCGCGTCGCTCGCCGTCCTGTATCTCCTGCTGGCGGCCGAGTTCGTCGCCGCCGCGCAGGTGCTCGTCTACGCGGGCGCGGTGATGGTCATGTTCCTGTTCGTGATCGCCTATCTCGGCGGGCGGGCCGACGCGCCCTGGGCGGGCGGCCCGAGCTGGCACGCGATCGCCGCCGTCACCGCCGCGGGGGCGATCCTCGTCGAGGTGATCGTCGTGGTCGGCGTCAAAGCGAGCGGCCGGCTCTCGAACAGCCCGGACGTCGACTTCTCCTACGGCCGGCCCAGCGAGATCGGCCGGGTCTTCCTCACCGACCACCTGCTGGCGTTCGAACTGACGTCGATAGTGCTGCTGATCGCCGCGGTCGGGGGAGTGATCCTCGGCCACCACTCCCGGGAGCCCTCGCATCCCTGGGCGGCTGCGGCTACCGCCGGGCGAAGCCCGGCTCCGCCGCCGCCTGGCGCCGCTGGCGGCACGGTGCTTTCCGGGCCCGTGCCTAGCACTGCGCCCTCCGGCCCCGCACCGCCAGCGGCGCCCCAGGAATCCGAGGAACCGCTGTGAAGGGCCCGGATGTCGTCTGGTACCTCTGCGTCGCGGCCTTCCTGTTCTGCACGGGCGCCCTCGGCGTCCTCCTGCGCCGCAGCCCGCTGATCGTGCTGCTCTCGCTCGAGATCATGCTCAACGGCGCGAACCTGGCGCTGATCGCGTTCTCCCGCCACTTCACGAATCTCGACGGCCAGATCTTCGCCCTCGCAGTGATGGCCGTTGCGGCGTCCGAGGTCGTGGTCGGCCTTGGTCTGATCGTCGCGATGGCGCGGCGGCGGCTCGACCTCGACGTGGACAAGCTGGCGACGCTCCGCGGATGACGTGATCGTCGCCGCCTGGATCTGCCTCGCGCTGCCTCTGGCCGCCGCGCTCGCGATCACGCTGCTCGGCCACCGCCTGACTCGCCGCGGCGCGGGCTATCTGGCCTCCGCGTCGGTCGGCGGCTCCTTCATCTGCGCGGTGGTCGCGCTCTTCGCCCTGTGGGGAGAGTCGCCCGAAGAGCGCTCGCACCCCTCGACGATCTGGAACTGGCTCACCGCCGGCGATCTGCAGTTCGGCCTGCGGATCCTGGTCGACCCTCTGAGCGTCTTCATGATGCTGATCGTCGCCGGGGTCGGGTTCCTGATCGTCGCGTACTCGATCGGCTACATGGACGGCGACGACGAGGAGCGCCGCTACTTCGGCTACATGGCGCTGTTCGTCTTCTCGATGCTGCTGCTCGTTCAGGCCGGCAACCTCTTGCTCCTCCTGGCCGGCTGGGGCCTCGTCGGCCTCTCTTCCTACCTCCTGATCGGCTTCTGGCACGAGCGGCCGGAGGCGATCGCCGCAGCCAAGAAGGCGTTCATCATGAACGCGTTCGGCGACGCGACCATGGTGCTGGCGCTGATCATGCTGATCCAGCGGACCGGGTCGCTCGACTTCGAAGTCGTGTTCGGCCAGGCCGACTCGTACGGCGGCTGGGCCGCAAACCTGATTGCCCTCGGCCTCCTCGGCGGGGCCGTGGCGAAGTCGGCACAGCTGCCGCTGCAGACCTGGCTCCCCGACGCGATGGAGGGTCCGACACCCGTCAGCGCCCTCATCCACGCGGCGACGATGGTGACCGCAGGGGTCTACCTGATCGTCCGCACGCACGCGCTCTTCGAAGCCGCCCCTCGCATACAGGATCTGGCCGCCGGGCTCGGCGCCGCGACTCTCCTGATGGCGGGACTGATCGCGCTCGTCCAAACGGACATCAAGCGCGTCATCGCCTACTCGACCATGTCCCAGATCGGCTACATGTTCCTCGCCGCGGGCCTCGGCGCCTACGCCAACGCCGAGTTCCACCTGATGACGCACGCCTTCTTCAAGGCGCTTCTCTTCATGGCCGCGGGCATCGTCATCCACGCGCTGGCGGGCGAGCAGGACATCCGCAAGATGGGCGGGATGCGGCACCTGCTGCCACGAACGTGGTGGGCGTTCCTCATCGGCTCGCTCGCGCTCGCAGGGATGCCGCCCTTCGCCGGGTTCTTCTCGAAGGACCCGATCCTCGCCGCGGCGCTCGATGCCGGGTGGTACGGCGACCTGCTCTGGGCGGTCGGGATCGTCGGCGTCTTCCTGACGGGGGTGTACGCCTTCCGCCTTGTGTTCATCGTCTTCGGCGGCGAGCCGTCGGCCTACGCGCGCGAGCATTTCCACGCGCCGAGGCCGAATGTCCCCGGTTTCTCGATGGGCACCACAGTCGCGGTGCTCGCGGTCCTGTCCACGATCGGCGGCTGGATCCAGGTCGCGCTCCTCTGGACGCCGATCTCCAACTGGCTCGAGCCCGTCGCGCCTCCGCTGATCGAGGCGACGACCTCGGAGGAGGTGCTGTCGACGTTGCTCTCGGTCGCGTTCGGCTTGGCCGGAATCGGCGTCGCCTGGTGGATCTACGGCGCGCGCCGGGCGGCGGCTCCCCGCATCCGCCCCGTTCAGGCCCTCCTGGAGCACAAGTTCTACTTCGACGAGCTCTACGACCTCGTCTTCTACCGGCCCGCCGTGCTCGCCGTCCGCGGCCTGTACGCATTCGTCGAGCGGCCTCTGATCGCCGGGTCGCTCACCGAGATCGGCGATGCCACCCGGGGTCTCGGCGGGCTCACGCGACGTCTCCAGACGGGCCTCGTCCGCAGCTACGCGCTCACGATCGCCGCCAGCCTCGCCGTCCTCGCCGTCGTCTTCGTCGCTGCGAGGTGAGGCGATGAACCTGGGCGACTGGCTGGCAACGATCCTGATCCTTCTGCCCGTCGCGGGCGCGCTCCTGATCTGGCTCCTGCCGTGGGAGCCGTTCTGGGCGGGGGCGATGGCGCTGCTCTTCGCCCTGGTCGAGGTCGCGTTCTGGATCGAGGCGCTGGTGCGCTTCGACTTCGGTGCGCAGACGCTCGACCTCCAGTTCGAGCAGCAACACAGCTGGTTCTCCGACCTCGGCGTCTCCTACCACGTCGGCTTCCGCGGCTACTCGCTCTGGCTGGCCGGGATGGCGATCGTCGTTAGCGCGGCGGCGATCGGTTACGCCTTCTGGGTCGGGCGTGAACGGCCGCGCGCCTACCAGGGCCTGATGCTCCTCCTGACCGGCGCGATCGTCGGCGTCTTCGCCGCCCAGGACCTGCTGCTCTTCTACGTCTTTTGGGAGGCGATGCTGATCCCGCTCTACGTGCTGATCGGCGTCTGGGGCGGCCCGGGGAGAATGGGCGCGACGCTCAAGTTCGTGATCTACACGATGGCGGGGTCGCTGCTGATGCTGGTCTCGATCATCGTGCTCGGGCTGTCGACGGGCTCCTTCGAGATCTTCGGCGAGGGGACGAGCAGCAGCCGGTGGATCTTCCTCGGCTTCATGGCGGCGTTCGCGGTCAAGGCGCCGCTCTTCCCACTCCACGGCTGGCTGCCTGACGCTTATCGGGAGTCGCCCGCCGAGGTCTCCGCGATCCTATCGGGAGTCGTCTCGAAGGCGGCGACCTACGGCTTCATCCAGATCGTCTTGACGCGCTTCCCGGGGCCGGTGGACGATTTCCGGACGCCGATCCTCGTGCTGGCCGCGTCCGGGCTCGTGTACGGGTCCCTGCTTGCGTTCCGGGCGCCCGACGTGCGGGGCGTCATCGCTTACTCGAGCCTCGCCCAGCTCGGCCTGATCACGCTCGGTGTCTTCGCGGTCAACGACGCCGGCCTGAACGGCGCGGTGCTGCAGATGGTGAACCACGGCCTGCTCTCCGCCACGCTGTTCCTGCTCGCAGGCGCGATCGAGCGGCGCGCCGCGACGGGTGAGTTCGATCGGCTCGGCGGCATGGCGCGCGGCCGTCCCGCGCTCGCGACGCTGCTGATGACGACCGGGATCATCGCGCTCGCCGTGCCGGGATCCTCCGCCTTCGCAGGCGAGTTCCTCATCCTCGTCGGCGTCTTCAACCAGGGCTGGGGCTACGCCGTCGTCGGCGCGATCGCGATCGTGCTCGCCGCGATGTACATGCTCCGGCTGATCTCCGGAGTACTGCACGTGAGGCCCGGCCCCGCGGTCACCGACGCGGCGCTCGATCTCCGCCCCGCCGAGCTCGGCATCATCGTCCCGCTGATCGCCTGCCTGCTCGCCCTGTCGGCATGGCCGGCCGCGATCACCGACCGCTCGTTCGAGCTCGAGAAGGTCGCGGCGGGCCAGTTCCGATGATCTCGACGCCGAACGTCGACTGGTTCGCGCTCTCGCCAGAGCTGGCGCTGCTCGGAGCGACCGCGGTGGGGCTGCTCGGCGCGGTTCTCCTGCCTAGGCCCTGGCGACGGCCTGTCGGCGCGGCCGTCTGCGCCCTTGGCTTCGCGGGTGCGCTCGTCGCAGCGGCGATCGTGTTCGGCTACTCCGACGACCCGCAGGGAATCGTCGCGGACGCGGCTCGTCGAGACCAGTTCGCGGCGTTCGCACAGATCATCATTGCCGGCGCCGGACTGCTCGCCGTCGGCGTCTCCTACCGCGAGCCGATGGCGGACGATCACGTCGGCGAGTACTACGCCCTGCTCGCCGCGTCGGCGGCCGGAATGGCGTTCTTCGTCACCGCGAACAACCTGATGACGCTCTTCCTCGGGCTGGAGTGGTTCTCGATCGCGCTCTACGTCCTCTGCGCGATCGACGTCGAGCTCGTCGGGTCGCTCGAGGCCGGGCTCAAGTACCTGATTGTCGGCGGCTTCGGCTCGGCCATCCTCCTGTTCGGCTCTGCCCTCGTGTTCGGCGCCACGGGCGAGATCGAGTTCTCGGCCATCGCCGGCGCCGTGTCTCAGCAGGGGCTGACCGGCGACGCGCTGCTCGTCGTCGGGATCGCGATGATGCTCTCCGGGCTCGGCTTCAAAGCGTCCGCGGCACCGTTCCACATGTGGACGCCGGACGTCTATGAGGGCGCGCCCACGCCGGTCACGGCGTTCATGTCGGCCGCGACGAAGGTCGCCGCCCTCGTCGTGACGATGCGCGTGCTCGTGACGGCTTTTCCGCAGGAGGAGCACCTCTGGTCGATCGCCGTGGCCGTGATCGCCTGCGCGTCTCTCGCCGTCGGGAACCTCGCGGCGCTCGTGCAGCGGAGCGTGAAGCGGATGCTCGCCTACTCGTCGATCTCGCACGCCGGGTTCATGCTGATCCCGATCTCGACCGGCAGCGCGCTTGGCGGCCGGGCGCTCCTCTACTACCTGATCCCGTACGCGGCGATGTCGGTCGGCGCCTTCGCAGTGGTCGCGGCGCGCGAACGGGAGCTGAACCGACCGGTGACGCTCGACAACCTCGCCGGCTTCGGCTGGGAGCGCCCGCTGCTCGGCATCGCGATGTGGGCGTTCATGCTCGGCTTCGCCGGCTTCCCGCTCACCGGCGGGTTCGTCGGGAAGTTCTATGCCTTTTCAGCTGCGTACGACCACGGTTGGACGTGGCTGGTGATCGTCGGCGTCCTCGCGACGCTGGTCAGCCTCTACTACTACCTCGGCGTCGTGCGAGCGATGTACATGCGGCCTACTGAGGAGCTGCAGCTCGCGCCGGTTGGCGGCGCGCCGCCGCGCGAGGGTTTGCTCCAGACGTCCGTGGCTGCAGCGCTCGTCGTGACCATCGGGTCGTTTTTCTTCGTGCAGCCGCTGATCGACCTCGCCAAGGACGCGGTCGCCTCGCTGCCCTTCTAGAACTCGCGCCTCAAGGCCAAGCAAGCCTGCGTCATGAAGACGAGCAGGCAGGCGACGAGCGCCGTTTGCGCGAGCGGCGGCACCACGCCTTGAGCCACGGCGGGCGCCCGCGTGGCGCTGCCGACGACGACGGCGAGCAGCGCGAGGCCGCTCATGAAGGTCTGTGTGAAGTCGGCGCCGTGATCGCCGATACCCGAGAGCAGCGACGCGGCCGCGAACGGCACCGCGGCAAGCGTCGCGTAGAAGGCGAACCCGGGGTCGTCGATCCGGTCCGCATAGGCGGCTGCGAGGACGAGGATGACCAAAACGAGGCGCGCCATGTCCCGGGGTTCGCGTTGTACGCTCCTCATCCTGCGACGAGAGGAGGACGGAGTGGCGGACTCGACGCTGACGTGGCTCGGCCACGCGGCCTTTCGGATCGATACCGGCGGCGGGAAGCGGATCTACGTCGATCCCTTCCTGAGCGGGAATCCCACGTGTCCGGAGGACGAGCAAAAGCCCGACGCGGTCGACGTGATCGCGCTCACACACGGGCATTCCGACCACGTCGGCGACGCTGTCGACCTGGCCGAGCAGTTCTCGCCCGAGATCGTCGCGCAGATCGAGCTGAAGGGCTGGCTCGGGGAACAGGGCGCCCCGGTCGGCGAAATGCCGGGGCTGAACAAAGGCGGCACCTACGAGGCGGCCGGCTGCAAGTTCACGCTCACGAACGCGTTCCATTCGAGCTCGAGCAACGCGGGCGACTATCTCGGCGAGGCGTGCGGAATCGTCGTCGAGCTCGAGGACGGCAAGAAGGTCTACTTCGCAGGCGACACCTGCGTCTTCTCCGACATGAGCCTCATCGGCCGAATCTACGAGCCGGAGGTGGCCGTGCTGCCGATCGGCGACCACTTCACGATGGGCCCGAGGGAAGCCGCCGTCGCGCTGGAGCTGCTCGGCACCAAGCGGTGCGTCCCATGTCACTACGGGACCTTCCCGATCCTCAAGGGAACGCCCGACGAGCTACGGCGACTCGCTCCGGACGTCGACGTGGTCGAGCTCGAGCCCGGAGGATCCACGACTCTTTGAGGAACCGTTGGTTCGGCGCGAAAGGGTTCCGCGTCCCCGAGATCGTGGTCGAAGGAGACCCGGCTGTTCCGGTCGAGGAAGCGCTCGTGCTCGACGACGTCTCGAACGAGCAGCAGCTGAAGGACGCACACGATGCCGGCACGCCGGTGGTCGTCCGGGCGGATTCGCCCGAGAAGGTCAAACAGGCGCTCGAGCGGCCCGAGGTCGCGTCGGTGCTCGTTCCCGCGGACAAGCCGGAATTGGTTGAGTTGGACTTGTTGAAGATGACCTATGGCTAAGCCTTCGACCTACTCGATCGCGGCCTGCGATCTCGACGCCGGGCAGTGGGGCGTCGCAGTGCAGTCGAAGTTCCCTGCGGTCGGCTCGGTCGTCTCGTGGGCGGAGCCGCACGTTGGCGCGATCGCGACGCAGGCCTACGCGAACCCGCGCTACGGCCCCGAGGGGCTGGCTCTGCTCCGCGAAGGGCTGCGCGCCGAGGAAGTCGTCGAACGCTTGACCGCCGCCGACGACGGCCGCGACCACCGCCAGGTCGGGATCGTCGACCGGGAGGGCCGCGCGGCGACGTACACGGGCAAGGAGTGCTACGACTGGGCGGGGGGACGAACCGGGAACGGCTACGCAGCGCAGGGGAACATCCTGGTCTCGAAGGAGACGGTTGACGGGCTGGCGGACACCTTCGAGGCGACGGCCGGGAAGTCCCTGGCCGACCGGCTGCTCGACTGCCTCGACGCCGCGCAGGCGGCGGGCGGGGACCGGCGCGGCCAGGAGTCCGCGGCGATCCTCGTCGTGGAGAAGGACGGCGGCTACGCGAACCTCTCCGACACGATCGTCGACCTGCGTGTCGACGACCACGAGCGGCCGCTCGAGGAGCTGCGGCGCCTGTATGGGATCCACCAGATGCTGTTCGGCCAGACACCGCGCGAAGAGTGGCTCACGGTGGACGAGGCGCTGCGGGCCGAGCTGCAGGAACGTCTACAACGCCTCGGCTACGAGGGTGAGCTCGGCGACGCCTTCTTCCGCTGGGCCGGCAACGAAAACCTCGAAGAGCGCGTCGACGGCGTCGACCAAGTCGACCCGGTCGTGCTCGAGGAGCTAAGGAGGAGATCGTGAATCAGAACCGCTACGAGGTCGCACACTTCGACGACTTCTCGATGGGCTGGCACCGAAACCAAACGCGCTGGGCGCCGGTTCGGTCGCAGTTCGACATCGAGGCGTTCGGCATCAACGCCTATCGGGCCGAGAAGGCGGATGAAGACGTCATCTCCGAGCACGACGAGGCGGGCGAGCGTGGGGCTCAGCATCAGGAGCTCTACTTCGTCGCCTCCGGAAACGCGACCTTCACGGTCGAGGGAGAGGAGATCGACGCTCCCCAGGGCACGTTCGTCTTCGTGCGCGACCCGGCCGTGAAGCGCAAGGCCGTCGCGCGGGAGCCGGGAACGCTCGTCGTCGCGATCGGTGGCAAGGCCGGCGAGGTGTTCAAGCCGTCACAGTGGGAGCGCAGCGCGCCCGGGTTCCGGTACTGGCCGACGCAGGAGTGGGACAAGGCGATCGAGGAGCTCCTGAAGGCGCACGAGAAGTATCCGGACGACGGAACGGTGCTCTACAACCTTGCCTGCGCCGAGGCGCGAAAAGGCGACGCTCAAGCCGCGGTCGAGCACCTGCGACGCTCGGTCGATCTCAATCCGGACATGCGCAAGCTCGCCGAGGACGACGAGGACTTCGAGTCGATTCGCGAGAGCCCCGATTTCAAGGAGATCACCGCGAAAGCTGCGACGTGAAGCGCGTCCATGTCGACGAGATCGAGGCGCTGCCTGCGCTCGACGGCGAGCTGCAGTGGAAGCCCGTTCGACACACGCTCGGGATCGAAGCCTTCGGGATCAACGCCTACCACGGCGAGAACGAAGGCGACCTCGTCGTCGAGGAGCATCGTGACCCGCACCAGGAGCTGTACGTCGTCGTCCGCGGCCGCGCGCGGTTCCGATCGGAGGAAGACGAGTTCGACGCGCCGGTGGGGACCTTCGTGCTCTTCGAGCCGCGCGAGCACCGCATCGCCCATGCAGCCGAGCCGGGAACGACAGTCGTGGCGGTCGGCGCCGAGGCCAAGCGGTTCGAGCCCTCGCGCTGGGAGTACTCGTTCCGCGCCGGCGGGCTGTCGAAGCTTGGCCGCCATGACGAGGCGCGCCGGGCGATCGAGGAGGGGCGCGAGCGCTATCCCGACAGCTGGGAGCTCGTCTACGACCTGGCCTGCGTGGAGAGCCTCGCCGGAAACGCCGACGCCGCGTTAGAGCATCTACGCCGGGCCGTCGAGCTCGACACAGCGGCCGCCGGGCGCGCGCGAGACGACCCCGACTTCGATTCGATTCGCGACGACCCCCGCTTCGCGTCAGCGGTCGCCGGGTAGGCGAATCGCTCCGGCGCGCGCACGGGCGCCCGGAACCGGGTCGGCCTCCGGCCGCGCGACCAGCAGCACCGCGCCGTAGCCATCCGCGCCGGTCAGCGAATCGACGAGCAGCTCCAGGCCAATCGCCAGCGCGAACGCCTTGTGCGCCTGCTCGCCTCCGAACGGCACCAGCTCCTCCGCCGCAGCCTCGCCCGTCAGCACGTCGCCGTAGGTGACCGCGCCCATCGAGACGTCGGCGACGAGCGGGTGGCCGTCGGAGCTCGGGATCCCGATTGCGAGCGGGTTGGTGCCGGCGAGCGGCGGGCCGCCTGCCGGGGAGGCAAGCCGCGCCGGCGACGTGGCGGTCAGCGCTGTGACGAGGCCGTCAGTCGCGAGCCGCCGGACCCAGTAGCCGAGCATCCCGGTCGGGAAGCAATCGGCCGCGACGACGACCCGCGCGTTGGCCGGCGGATCGGCGAACAGCGCGCGAACGACCGCCTCGAGCACGAGGTAGCCAAGCGCACCACGGCCTTCCCAACGCTCGAAGCCGGGCTCCGAGCGCACACGCTCGGGCCGCGCATTCGGGTCGAGATCGGGCAGCGTCTCGAGCCACTCCACGCGCGACAGCCCGTGCCCTTTCTTTCCTCGCGCCTCGGCGTCGAGGAAGTGAGCGGCGAGCGCATCCGCGTCGTCCGGCGCGAAGCCGAGGGTGCGAAGCCTGTCCTGGGCTACGAGACCACCGCCGATGCGCAGCTTGCGGCGCCGATCTTCAGGACGCACGGCTTTGCTGTGCGTCCGTCTGCAATGACCGGTCGACCCGTGCGCCGCTAGCCAGAGACGACCGGAAGCGGCTTGACGATGCCGACGCCCTCTTCGCGCTTCGTTGCCGCCACGGCCTCGGCGAGCGCGAACACCGCCTCCGCGGCCGGGGAGTCGGGCTGAGACTCGACCAGCGGGACGCCGGCGTCCCCGGTTTCGCGGAGCGCCGGGTCGAGCGGAATCTGACCAAGGAGCGGCACCCCCAGCTCGCCGGCGAGGCGCTCGCCTCCACCGGAGCCGAAGACGTCCCCGCTCATGTTCTCGACCACGCCGATCAGCCGCATGTTCGTCCGCTTGGCCATCAACGCGGCGCGGGCCGCGACCTCCTCTGCGAGCGGCTGCGGCGTCGTCACCACCACGGCCTCGGCCCGCGGCAGCAGCTGGCCCAGCGAGATCGAGACGTCGCCCGTTCCCGGCGGCATGTCGACCAGCAGCGTGTCCAGCTCGCCCCAGTGGACGTCGGACAGGAACTGCTCCAGTGCCCGGTGCAGCATCGGCCCGCGCCACATGACGGGCGCGTTCTCGTCGAGGAAGAAGCCGATGGACATCAGCTTGAGGTCGCCGCGCACGGGCGGCACGATCATCTGATCGACGACGACCGGCCGCTGGTCGATGCCGAGCAGGTGCGGGATCGAATGGCCGTAGACGTCGGCGTCGAGGATCCCGACCCGCTGCCCCAGCCGGTCGAAGGCGGCAGCGAGGTTCACGGTCAGCGACGACTTTCCGACTCCGCCCTTGCCGCTCGCGACGGCAATCACGCGCGTGTCGCGGTCGAGGGAGATCCCCTTCGTCCGCTCCGTAACCGACCCGCGGAGCTTCTGGGTCAGCGCGGCCTTCTCGTCGGGCGACATGACGTCGAACTCGAGCCCCACGCGCTCGACGCCGTCGAGCGGCAGCAATGCACGCGAGACCTGCTCCTCGAAGCTCGCTCGTAGCGGGCAACCCGCGACCGTGAGAGCGATCTTCACCACCACCTCGTCGCCGGAGACCCGGACGTCTCGGACCATGTCCAGCTCGACCACGCTTCGCTTCAGCTCGGGGTCGATGACCTGCTCGAGCGCCTCGAGAATGGTCTCGCGATCAGGCTCCATCGGGGTTGAGCGTAGCGGAAGATATGCCCGTGACCTGGGCCGCTTTGGTATGGCGAAATCTCCGGCGAAGACCGGTCCGCTCTGCGCTGACGTCGGCCGGCGTCGCCGTCGGTGTCGCACTGATCGTGGCGCTGCTCTCGATCACGGCCGGCGCCAAGGCCACCGCGGATGACCTGGTCCACGTGGGACGGGCCGACTTCGGGTTGTTCCAGCGCGGCGCGTCCGATCTGACCCTTTCGCGGCTACCGCAGGCGCTTGTCGGCCAGATCGCGAAGGAGCCGGGCGTGGCCGGGGCGGCAGGGGTGTATCTCTTCCAGACCAAGTCGCTCGTCTTGTTCGGCTTCCAGTCGGACGACTTCACCGAGCGGCGGCTCGTGCTCGTCTCCGGCCGCCGGCCGAGCGGGGAGCAGGCGTACGTGGGCGACATCGCAGCCGACCGGTTACACCTGAAGCCGGGCTCGACGCTGCCGGTAGGGCAGCGCGAGTTCCCGGTAGCCGGCGTTTACCACATCGGCAACTCCGTGGTCGACGACGGAGCGGTCCTCCCGCTCGGGACGGTGCAGAAGCTCGCACAACGCCCGCGCGACGTGACCACAATCGTCGTGACCGCGTCGCTTGGCGCCGACCCGCGCGAGGTCGCCCGGCGGATCGAAGACGACTTCCCCGGAACGATCTCGGTGGTCGATCCAGACCAGGCCGTGAAGATCGACACCAGCAGCCGGCTGATCACCACGACCGGCTGGATCATCTCGACGCTCGCGCTGCTTCTGGCCGGCAGCGCCGTCACGAACACGATGGCGATGTCGGTCTTCGAGCGGATGCGCGAGATCGGCGTGCTGCGCGCGGTCGGCTGGCCCAACCGGCGCATCGCGGCGCTGATCGTGAGTGAGGCCGTTGCCCTCTGCCTGATCGCGCTCGCGCTCGGGCTCCTGCTCGGATGGGGCTCCGCGGAGCTCTTCACGAGCGGCGGTGACGCTCTCGACCTGCTCGAGCCGGATTTCACGGCCGGCGTCTTCGCGTGGGGGCTCGCGTTCGCGCTCGGGGTCGCGCTCGTCGGTGCCATCTATCCGACCTGGATCGCGACGAGGCTCAGGCCGATCGAGGCACTTCGTCAGGAGTAGGAGCGCCCTCCAGCCGCCCGTCGCGGATCCGAAGCACCCTGTCGGCCTCCCGGGCCACCTGGTCGTCGTTCGTCACGAGCAGGATCGTCATCCCGTGCTGCTCCTGCAGCGCCTGAAGCAGGCGCAGGATCTGGCCGCCGGTCTCCGAATCCAGCGCGCCCGTCGGCTCGTCGGCGAGCAGCAAGCGCGGCCGGTTCGCAAGCGCGCGCGCAATCGCGACGCGCTGGCGCTCGCCGCCCGAGAGCGTCGGCGGGTAGTTGCGCCGGCGGTGCGAGAGGCCGACGTCGTCGAGCAGCGCCACTGCGCGCGACCGGCGCTCTGCCCGTCGCGGAACGCGGCCGATCATCGCGATCTGCACGTTCTCCTCTGCGGTCAACGTCGGGATGAGATGGTGAAACTGAAAGACGAACCCGACGGTTTCAGCTCGATACTCCGTCTCGTCGACTCCGTTCAACTCACGTCCGCCGACCGCGATCCGGCCCGAGTCCGCGCGGTCGAGCGCGCCCAGGAGGTTGAGCAGCGTGCTCTTTCCGCAACCCGACGGGCCGACGAGCGCGACGAACTCACCCGGCTCCAGCCTGAACGAGATGTCCTCGAGCGCCCGTACGCGGCCGCCCTCGAAGCTTTTGCGCAGGCCCTCGACGACGACGCCGACTCCGGTCAGAGCCTCAGGCGCTCCTTCAGCCACAACCCATTCTTTACCGCGAAGCCCTCCCAGTCGTTGTTGAAGTAGGCGAAGACCTCGGCGCGCTGCCGCCAGTCCTCGATCCGCTCCGCCCAATCCTCGAGCTCGGACTCCGAGTAGTTGCCCCGCAGGCCGCGGCTGCCTGAGTGGAAGCGGATGAACGTCCAGTCGGTCGTCAGCTCGTGCGTCTGGAATGGCCGGTCCGGGTGGTCGCCGATCACGAGCGCGACGTCGTGCCGGCGCAGAAGGCCGTAGACCTCCGCGGCGAACCAGCTCTCGTGGCGGAACTCGAAGCAGTGGCGGCCGTCGGGGAGGCGCTCCAACGCACCGGCGAGTCGTTCGTCGTCGCGATGGAAGTTCGCCGGAAGCTGCCAGAGAACCGGGCCGAACTTCGGTGAGCGGACGAGCGGGTCGATCCGCTCGTAGAAGCGGGCGGCGCCGCCGCGCACGTCGGTCAGCCGCCGAATGTGCGTCAGATACCGGCTCGCTTTGACCGCAAAGAGAAAACCCGGCGGACTTCCCTTCACCCAGTTCGCGACGACTTCGCGTCGCGGAAGGCGGTAGAACGTCGCGTTCACCTCGACGGTGTCGAAGTGCTCCGCGTAGTAGCGCAGCCATTCGCGCTGGGGCAGCCGCGGTGGGTAGAAGACGCCGTTTCTCCAGTGGTTGTAGTTCCAGCCCGAGCACCCGATGCGTACTGGCTTCACGCTGACTCAAGCGCGTGAAGGGCAGCCAGAGCGTCGGCGGCGTGCCGCCCCCAGTGCGGCGAGAGGAGAAACCGCCAGTGGAAGACGACGTCCGCTTCGGGCGAACCGGCCTCGAGCGCGAGGAGCCCCTCCCTGATATCTCGCCAGATGTCGGCGAGATCGTCCGCGAGGCTGCCCAGGCTCGGCTCATCATCCGACTCGATCGGGAAGGGCTCCACCGACCGGTAGTAGTCCGCGGGCAAAGCCTCTCCTAGTCCTTCGTACACTGCCTTCCACTCGTCGTCCGTAGGCCGATCGGGAAGGTCCTTGTCGGACGCCGGCGCCATGCCCGGTAGGCGACGCCCAGCTGCGTACAACGCAGGCAGGGTCTTCAGAAGCCGATCGAGGAATTCGTCCGGATCGGTCGCGCGTGCGCCCTCGACGAGCGAGCAGTACTCCTCGGCGATTCGTCGAAACTCCGCGGCCTGGTTCACGCCAGAGCGGCGAAGAGCTCTTCGCAAAGCCTCGGCGTCGCGGCCGCGACCACGCGCGAGCGGCCTTCGACGTCGAGCGGCGCCGCGCCGAACGGCGGCGACTCGGGCAGGTCGATCGCGAGGCCGCGCTCGCGAACGAGCAGCTGGGCGGCAGCGATGTCGACCGACCGCGCCGCCTTCAGCGAGCAAACGGCGTCGACTCGGCCGGCCGCGAGGTGGCAGAGCGAGAGGGCGAGTGAGCCCATGATCCGCAGGCGATAGGCGATCCCGACCATCCGCGCCGCCTTCTCGGCCACCGACGACGTCAGCGTCGCCTCGAACGACAGGATCTCGATCTGCTCCCTCGGCCGGACGTTCCCGAGACCGTCGCCCTGCAGGCGCGCGCCGCTTCCCTTCTCGGCCGTCCATTCCTCGCCGCTGCCGAAGTCGTGGACGTAACCGAAGAAGACGTCGTCCATGGTCGGACCGTCCGCGACGGCGACCGAGAGGGAGAAGAACGGAATCCCGCGCTTCGCGTTCAGAGAGCCGTCGATCGGGTCGATCACCACGTGCAGGTCGCTGGGATCGCCGACCTCCTTCCGGCCGAGCTCCTCCGACACGAGCACGAAGCTCGCTCCTGTCTGCTCGAAGCGTTCGACGATGACCTGCTCCGCCGCGCGGTCGATCGCGATCGTCTCGTCGCCGCCCATTCCCTCACCCACGACCGTTTCCCGCTCGTCACGCGTCGGCAGCTCGTCGAGCGCCCCGACGACGTCGGCGCGCGCGGCCTGGCAGACCGCGAGCCAGTCAGTCAAGCGGCTGCATCAAGAGGCCCGACGTCAGCTTCGGATAGAAGTAGGTCGTCTTCTGCGGCATGACGCGGCCCTCGCGCGCGCGAGAGAACACATCCTCGATCCGCGTCGGGCGAAGCAGGAAGGCGGCCTCCGCCTCTCCGCGATCGACGGCCGCAACTGCCTCCGAGCGCTGCGGCGTGTACGTCACCCCCTGCGGCTGGAGCGCGTCGACGACGTCGACGTCGAGGCCCTCGCCCTCGACGAGCGCATAGCCGCCGTCGCGGTAGAGGACGACGCCGGGCAGCTCGTCGCCCGGCTCCGGAATCGGCTTTGCCGGCACGCCGTTCAGCGAGGAGACGACGCGGTGGGTCGGGAAGATCGTCAGCCCCTTTTCGCGGGTCGAGACGAGCACGACCATCATCCAGGCGCTGGCATCGCTCCCGTCCTCCCGGTGAAACGCGAGCGCGGTCTCGTACCGGTGGTGCCCGTCGGCGATCAGGAGCTGCGCGTCCGCGAAAGAGGTGAGATCGGCGTCGATCCGCCAGAGCCGATCGCCTCGCGCCTCGAGGTCGGCAGTCCGGTCCGGAAGCTCGACCGGGTCGCCGTCGTGGAGCAAGAAGATCGGCTCGAGCTGCGTGCGCGTCGCCCGCAGGAGCCGCAGACGCCCTTCCTTCGGTCCGGCGTGCGTGCGCTCGTGCGGCAGCACGACCTGGTTCTCGTACGGCTCGAGCCGCACCGCGACGGCAAGGCCGTTGCGCGTCCGCTCGATCCCGTCCGGGCCGACGTACGTTTGCGAGAGAGCCCAGACGGACGGCTCCTCCTCGGCGAGCACACCCTCGTCGCGCCACCGGCGCAGGTCCCGCGCGGCCTGTTCCTCGGAGACAGGCAGCGTCAGGTGGACGACGTTGTACGGGCTGCGGGCGAGATATTCGCGCCGTTCGGCGTCGGAGATGACGTCGTACGGCGGTGCGACGAGCGTGTCCAAGGGTCCCGCTTTCGCCTCGTCGTAGCGCAGAGAGCGAAACGGCTTCACGTCCGCCACGGACGTGAGACTAACGAAGGTGAGCGCCCTCGCCGAGCTGGCCGAAGACCGAGTCGTCGAGGGCACATACGCCGTAGCGCGCAAGCAGCGCCTGCGCACCCGAGGGGGCGCGCCGTACCTTGCGCTCGAGCTCGTCGATCCCACCGGACGCGTCGACGCCCGCGTCTGGAAGGACGTCGACCTGCTCGACTCGCGCTTCGACGAAGGCGATGCGGTGCGCGTGCTCGGACGGGTTGAACGCTTCCGCGACCGGCTTCAGCTCGAGGTCAGGTCCCTGGCGCCGGCCGACGCCGATCCCGGTGAGCTCGCTCCCGCGCTCCGACGGGATGCCGATGAGCTCGAGGGCTTCCTCGAGTTCCTCGGCGGCGAGATCGTGCATGCCGGTCTGCGCGCAACCGTGGGGCGGTTCCTGGACGACGCCGAGGTCCGCAAACGGCTCCGCTCGCTCCCCGCGGTCCCGGACGGGCACCACGGCTACGCCGGCGGCCTGCTCGAGCATACGGTCGGGGTCGCGACGATATGCCGTGAGACCGCGCAGCTCCACCCGCGGCTTCGGAACGACCTGCTGCTCGCGGCGGCGCTCCTCCACGACGTCGGCCGCACCGCTGAGCTCGGGCCGGGACCCGTGTTTCGCCCGACCGAGGAGGGCCGGCTGCTCGGTCACGTGCACCTGGGCCTGCGGCTGATCGAGGAGCGGGCGCCGGCGCTCGAGGCCGAGGTGCGGGCCGAGCTTCTTCACGCGGTCGCCGTCCACCACGACGGCCGCGCCGCGCGAACCGCCGAGGCCGGCGTGCTGTATCACGCGAACCAGCTGGACGCGGTCGCGGCCACCCGGCCCGTCGACTAGTCCGGAAGTTCGTCGACGAGCGCGGCGATCTGGTCGCGCAGGCGGCGGACCTCGTCGGGCGGCATGTCGATCGGGTCCCGGAGGTTCCAGTCCACGTACCGCTTGCCGGGCAGCACCGGGCACGCATCTCCGCAGCCCATCGTCACGACGAGATCGGCCCACTCGACGTCCTCCTGCTCCAGCTTCGCGGGGTGCCGATCCGAGATGTCGATCCCGATCTCGTCGAGCGCCTCGACAACGTTGGCGTGGAGCCCCGGCGAGGGTTCGCTCCCTCTCGACCGCGCCGAGCCGCCGCGCCGCTCATAGAAAGCCTGCGCCATCTGCGAGCGGCCGGCGTTCCCGATGCAGACGAAGAGGACGTTCGTCATGCCGCACCACCGAGCGCCACTGCGAGCTCCCGCGTCGCGTCAGGCACTAGGCGGTAGTACGTCCACGTCCCGTTCTTGCGCGCGATCTCGATCAATCCCGCCTCGCGCAGGATCTTCAGGTGGTGCGAGACCGTCGGTTGGGCCAGGCCCAGGTTGTCGAACTCGCACACGCAGCACTCGCCGTCGACGGCGAGCCGGTTGAGGATCGAGACCCGCGCGGGGTCGGCGAGGGCCTTGAACCTGCCGGCGAGCGCTTCTGCCGTCTCCTTGCGCAGCGGCGGCGCGCCGGGGGCGCAGCACGCCTGGTCGACTACTGCGAACTTGTTCATTGACATCTATCAATGTATCATCATCGAAGGTTATCGATGTAAGGAGGAGCGATGAGTATCAAAGAAGAGGTGCGCAAGCGCTATGCGGACGCAGCGCGGGCGCTCGACGCCGAGAGCAAGGCGAGTTGCTGCGACGATTCCTGCTGCGGCGACTCCGGCTCGTTCGGCGCAGCGCTCTACGAGGCCGAAGAGCAGGCCGGCCTTCCCGAGCCGGCGCGCCTCGCGAGCCTCGGTTGTGGCAACCCGACAGCGGTAGCTGAGCTTCGCGAGGGGGAGGCCGTCCTCGATCTGGGCTCAGGCGGAGGGATCGATGTCCTTCTGTCCGCCAAGCGGGTCGGGTCAACGGGAACCGCGTACGGCCTCGACATGACCGACGAGATGCTGGAGCTTGCGCGCCGAAACGCCACAGAAGCCGGACTTCGGAATGCGCACTTCCTGAAGGGAGAGATGGAAGCCATCCCGCTGCCGGCCGACTCGGTCGACGTCGTCATCTCCAACTGCGTGATCAACCTGTCGACCGACAAGCGCGCCGTCTTCCGGGAGATCCACCGCGTCCTGCGACCGGGCGGGCGAATCGGGATCAGCGACATCGTGGCCGAGGACCGGCTCTCCGTCGAAGAACGGGCGGAGCGCGGAAGCTACGTCGGCTGCATCGCCGGAGCGCTGTCGAAGGCCGAGTACGAGCGCGGACTGGCCGAGCTCGGCCTGGGAGAGATCTCGGTCACTTTCACGCACGAGGTGGCGGACGGGATGCACGGCGCGATCGTGAAGGCCGTCAAGCCTTCGGCGCGATGACGTCTTGCTCGCTGCCGGCGTCGGAGCAGCGCGAACGCCTCCGCGACTGGGCGGCGCTCATCGATCGGGCCGAGGACGTCGTCTTCGGCCGGAGCACTGCCACGGTTCAGTTCGCCCCGGACCCCGCCCTCGCCACGGCTGCTGCAGAGCTGGCGGGCTGCGAGATGCGCTGCTGCTCGTTTCTGAAGTTTCGCCTCGAGATCGACCGCGAGGCCGTGACGCTCGTGGCGTCCGCTCCACCGATGTTCGCTCAGACGCTGAAGCGGATGTTCAGCACGTCGCCGTCCTCGACGACGTAATCCTTGCCCTCGAGGCGCTGCAGCCCGCGGCGAGCGGCCTCAGCGCGTGAGCCGCACTGAATCAGGTCGCGGGCGCTGATCACCTCACAGCGGATGAACCCTCGCGCCATGTCGCTGTGGATCGAGCCGGCCGCGTCCAAGGCCGTCCTCCCGCGCGGGAGCGTCCACGCGCGAGCCTCGTTCTCGTTCGCGGTGAAGAAGACGATCAAATCCATCGCCTCGAACAGCCGGCGCACGACCTGCTCGAGCGCGGGCGGGCCCTCACGAAACTCCGCCGCCTCGGCCTCGCCGAGCTCTGCGAGCTCCAGCTCGAGCTTCGCGTCGATGCCCCTCGGCCCGTTCTCCACAGCGAGGAGCGGCTTCGTCGTCAGCGGCTCCAGCTCGGGAGGCAGCCCGCCCTCGAACTCGGAGAGCGGCCCCTCCGCTTCGAGATGGGAGAGGACGCGCTCGAGCTCCTCGACCTCCGCCTTCAGCTTCGGATCGCCCGACTTGGCCTGCGCGCGGACGCGCTCCAACCGCTTCTCGGCGTGGTCGCGGTCGGCGACCAGTAGCTCGAGCCGAAGCGTCTCGAGGTCGGCCGCGGCGTCGCGGGTGCCCGAGAAGGAGTCGACGACCGCGAGGAGCGCGTCGACCTGACGGAGGTTTCCGAGCATCGCAGCGCCGGTGCCCGGCACCTCGACGATCCGCACCGTCGCGGGCGTGACCTTCGGCGACCCGATCACCGCGGCCACCTGGTCGAGCCGCTCGTCGGCGATGGGCGCGACTCCCACGTGCGAGTGGCCGCCGGCGTGCGTCAGGGCCTCGAACAGCGTCGTCTTGCCCGATCCGGGCAATCCGACCAAACCGACTTCCACGCTTACGACGCTATCTGCTTCTGCAACGAGACGAGCGCGCGGTGCTGGAGCGACTTGATCGCGCCCTCGGTCTTGCCGAGCACCGTCGCCGCGTCCGAGTTGGAAAAGTTGAACACGAACTTCAGCGTCAGCACCTGCTTCTGCTCGTGCGAGAGGTTCTCGATCAGCTCGAGCATGCTCTTTCGCCCGATCGACTCGAGTGCTTCCTCTTCGGCGGCGCTCTCTTCCGGGACCTCAGGCTCCGGGACCTCCTCTTCCGGCTGCCATCGCCGGTTGGCGCGGAAGTGGTCCATCGCGAGGTTGTGGGCGATCCGAAAGAGCCAAGCGGAGAACGGCGCCGATCGCCAGCGGAACCGGCCTATCGACTCCAGCATCTTGAGGAACGTCTGCGTCGTCAGGTCTTCGGCGTCGTGGCGGTTGCCGACGCTCATGTGCAGGTAGCTGTAGATACGGTCGAAGTGGAGGAGGTAGAGCTCCTCCAAGGCTTCCCGCTCGCCCTGCTGGGCTCGATCGACGAGCATTCGAAGCCTGGCGTTCGTCCCCGACGTTGCGGCGCCGGCCGCGTTCTGCGCCATCGGCCAGGGAATGCCCCGTCCGTCGCTTCTCGTAACTAGCGCCTGGCCTATGGGCCGGAGAAGCCGAGGCGCGCTTCGCGCGTGAACCGCTTCACGTAGACGACGCGCTTGAGTGCGATCGTGTAGCGGCCATCGTCGGCCTCGAGCGCGAGCGACCCGTCGCTTCCGGAGTTCAGCGCCTGCTCAAGCTGGTCGGCGGAGTTTTCGGTGACGAGCGCGCCCATGATCTGGCCGCCGTCGAAGCCGATCTCGACGCGGATGAGCTCAGTGGGCGGCACGGTCATGTCCGTGGAATTCTGGCGTGCGAGGAGCGCGCCAGGCAAGGACGCAGGGAGCGGCCATATGCGCAATATGGGCGCGACCGAGGACACCGCCTGGCGCAGCTAATCGCGCGCCAGGAACCGCGAGATATGCCCGTGCCGTCCACCAGCTCATGGGGAGACGATCTCCGCCAGCACGCCGTGCGCCGAGTCCGGATGGACGAACGCGACCTCGAGCCCGAACAACCCCTTCCGCGGCTCGGAGTCGATCAGCTCGGCGCCTTGACCTGCGAGGTGGTCGAGCGCCTCC
>JBKPFU010000132.1:0-15681 GCA_046728975.1 Actinomycetota bacterium
GGCCTCGGGACTTCGGCGTCCCGGGCCTTTTTTGTTGGTCCGACAAGGAGGAGCGGCATGTCAGAGACGGAGACGAAGCACTACATCGCCAACGGGAGCAAGGAAGCTCCGGCGGCGAAGGAGGCGATCGAGTGGGCCGGCGCGACGCAGGCGCAACTCGTCGACCTGAAGTTCTGCGACCTGCTGGGTCGCTGGCAGCACATGACGCTCCCGCTGAGCGCATTCGACGAGTCGGCCTTCGACGACGGGCTCGGGTTCGACGGCTCGTCGATCCGCGGCTGGCAGGGGATCTCGGAGTCGGACATGCTGCTCATGCCGGACCCGGCGAGCGCGACCCTCGACCCGTTCACCGAGGCTCCAACGCTCTCGCTGATCTGCGAGATCGCCGACCCGATCACGCGTGAGGGCTACGAGCGCGACCCGCGCGGTGTTGCTCGGCGCGCGGAGGCCTATCTGGCCGAAACGGCGATTCTCGACCCCGCGACCGAGGCGCCGACGCTCTCGCTGATCTGCGAGATCCTCGACCCGGTCACCCGCGAGCCGTACGGCAAGGATCCCCGCCGCGTCGCCCGCCGCGCCGAGGAGCACCTGCGCGAGAGCGGCATCGCGGACACCGCCTACTTCGGCCCCGAGTGCGAGTTCTTCGTCTTCGACGAGGTCAGCTACGACCTCGGGCCGAACGCGGCCCACTATGCCGTGGACTCGTCGGAGGGCTACTGGAACTCCGGCAGGCCGGGGCTCGGATACACGGCTCGCCCGAAGGAGGGCTACTTCCCGACCGCGCCGCACGACCAGCTGCACGACCTGCGCACGCAGATGGTGCTGACGCTCGAGCGGCTCGGCATCGCGTGCGAGTTCCACCACCACGAGGTCGCCTCGGGCGGCCAGTGCGAGATCGACCTCCGCTACCAGACGCTGACGCGCATGGCCGACCAGGTCATGACCTACAAGTACGTCGTCAAGAACGTCGCCCGCGCGGCGGGGAAGACCGCGACCTTCATGCCGAAGCCGCTCTACGGCGACAACGGCTCCGGCATGCACACGCACCAGTCCCTCTGGAAGAAGGGCACGCCGTTGATGGCGGACAAGTCGGGCTACGCCGGCCTCTCTCAGCTCGCGCGCGCGTACATCGGCGGGCTGCTCGTCCACGCTCCGGCGCTGCTTGCGTTCTGCGCGCCGACGACGAACTCGTACCGGCGGCTGGTGCCGGGGTTCGAGGCGCCGGTCAACCTCGTCTACTCGCAGCGCAACCGCTCGGCGTGCATCCGGATCCCGATGTACTCGGACTCGCCGAACGCGAAGCGAATCGAGTTCCGCTGCCCCGACGCGGCCGCGAACCCCTATCTCGCGTTCAGCGCGATGCTGATGGCGGGGCTCGACGGAATCGAGAAGAGCCTGGACGCCGGTGAGCCGGCCGATTGGGACCTCTTCGAGGAGGACCACGGCGTCATGCAGGTACCTGGCTCGCTCGCCGAGGCGCTGGACGCGCTCGAGTCCGACCACGAGTTCCTGACGAAGGGCGGCGTCTTCAGCGAGGAGCTGATCCGGACCTGGATCGACTACAAGCGCGAGAACGAGGTCGACCCCGTGCGGCTCCGCCCGAGCCCTGCCGAGTTCGCCCTCTACTTCGACTGCTAGACGGGTTGACCGTCGCGACGGGAATCGAGATTCGCGACCTCCGGCCGGAAGACTGGCCGGAGGTCGCGCAGATCTACGGCGACGGGATCGCGACCGGAAGCGCCACGTTCGAGACGCACGTCCCTCCGTGGGAGGTGTGGGACGGTGTACACAGTCCCAACCCCCGCCTCGTTGCGACATCCGAGGGCGCAGTCGTCGGCTGGGCCGCGGTCGCTCCTGTCTCGTCCCGTCCTGTCTATCGAGGCGTGGCGGAGATCAGCCTCTACGTCGCCGAGGGCAGCCGTGGAAAAGGCATCGGAAAAGAGCTCCTCGCGGACTTCATCGTCCGCGCGACCGAAGCAGGCATTTGGACGCTCCAGACGAGCGTCTTCCCCGAGAACAAGGCAAGCCTCGCGCTGCTCGGGACGTGTGGCTTCCGCGTCGTCGGGCGCCGCGAGCGGATCGGACAGCACGAGGGCGTCTGGCGCGACACGTTGCTCCTAGAACGACGAAGCGAGGAGGTCGGATGATCAAGGTCGAGGCCGTAGTCCTGCGCGAGCGCGTCGAGACGGTGATCGACGCGGTCGAGGATGAGACGGGGCACGTCGGCGTGACGGTGGTCGAGGCCGTCGGCCACGGCCGTCAGCGCGGCATCACGCACGAGTACCGCGGACGCGTATTCGAGTCTCGGTTCCTCCCGAAGGCCCTGCTGACCTTCATCGTCGAGGATGGGCGTGCCGCCGCGGTCGCGGCGACGATCGCCGACGCGGCGCGTAGCGGCAACGACTCAGGCGACGGACTCGTCTGGACGACGCGCATTGACGGCGTCACGCACAACCGGACTGGGATGCCGCTGGAGGAGGTGGAAGTCGGATGAAATCCGCCGACCTCGCGATCGCCGCCAGCACGATTTGGGTCGTCCTCGCCGCGATCCTCGTGATGTTCATGCAGGCCGGCTTCGCGTTCCTCGAAGCGGGGCTGACGCGAATGAAGAACGTCGGCCACGTCGCGGCGAAGAACGTGCTCATCTTCGCGCTGGCTTCGATCGTCTACTACCTCGTCGGGTTCGGGCTCGCGTTCGGCGACGGCGGAAACGGGCTCTTCGGGGGCTCGGGGTTCGTCCCTTCCGTCGACGAGCTGCTCACCGTAGGGGAGGCGCCGTTCAGCTGGTTCAGCGCGATTCCCGGCGCCGCGGGCTATCTCTTCGAAGTGGTCTTCTGCGCCGTCTCGCTCGCGATCGTCTGGGGCGCGATGGCCGAGCGAACACGGCTCTGGGTTTACTTCGCCTTCGGGATCTTCTTCACGCTCCTCTACTCCGTCGTCTCGCACTGGATCTGGAGCCCCGACGGCTGGCTGTTCGCGAAAGGGATGCAGGACTTCGCAGGCTCGACGGTCGTCCACTATCAGGGCGCGCTCGCGGGCCTCGCCGGAGCGCTTTTGCTCGGGCCGCGTATCGGCAAGTTCGACCGCGACGGCAATGCGAACGCGATCCCCGGGCACAACATGGCCTACACCACGCTCGGCGTGATCATCCTTTGGTTCGGCTGGTTCGGGTTCAACCCCGGATCGACGCTGAGCGTCGACTTGGGCGGGGTCGGCTTCTTCGCCTATGTCGCGCTCAACACGAACCTCGCGGCGGCCGCCGGGGTCCTCGGCGCGGTGATCACCTCCTGGCTCGTGATCAAGAAGCCCGACCTTTCGATGATGCTGAACGGCGCGATCGCCGCTCTGGTCGCGATCACCGCTGCCTGTGCGTTCGTCGCGCCCTGGGCCGCGATCGTGATCGGCCTGGTGGCCGGCGGGATCGTCGTCGTGGGCGTTTTGCTCGTGGAGCGCCTCGGCATCGACGATCCGGTCGGAGCCGTCGCGGCGCACGGCATGTCTGGCGTGTGGGGAACGCTCTCGCTGGGATTTTTGGCCGTGCCGAGCCTCGCCTCGAAGCTGGAGACGGGCCAGGGCGGTCTGCTCTACGGCGGCGGTTTCCACCAGCTCGGCATGCAGGCCCTTGGGCTCGTCGCGGTCGGCGCCTTCACCTTCGGCGCGTCCTTCGGCGTGTTGTGGGTGTTCAAGCACACGATCGGCATCCGCACCGAGTCAGAGGTCGAGACCGCCGGGCTGGACGTGTCCGAGCACGGCATGTGGGGCTACCCCGAGTTCTACATCCCGGTGCCGGGCGGGTACGGGACCGAGTCGCACGGTCACCTGCTCGGCCACGGACACCGGCACCAGCCCGAGCCGGTCGTCGTCCCGGAGGCCGAGCCCGAAGCGGCCTAGGAGGGAAGCCAGCCGTCGCCATACGGCGCCGGCTTCGACTTCGGGACGTTCGCGTAGGCGACGTTCCCGTCCTGCGTATCTTCTTCTGGGCTCGCGCCGTACTTGCGCGCGACGTCGTTGGCGAGGTACTCACCGTAGGGACCGAACGCCTGGTTCTCGCGTGAGCTCATGGCCAGGACGACGCACGGGCCCTCGCCGGCCCCGATGATCACGTGCTCGGTCTTCGGAGGGCAGTATGCGAAGTCCCACTGTCGCAACGGACGTTCCTGTCCCTCGACGATCAGGAGCGCTTCGCCTGACAGCACGAGGAAGGCCTCCGTTTCGGTTTCCCAGTGGTACATGGAGTTCGGCTCCCCGGGGTCGAGAACCGCCAGATTGACCCCGAGCATCGGGAAGTACGTGTCGGCCTCCCAGTCGGTCCCGCCCGTGAGCGTCAGGCCCTTCCGACCGGGCCGCTGGTTCCACTGCGCCTCACGAGCGTTCAGGACGAACCATCCCGGGCTGCTCACCGGTACGAGCCCGGTCTCGGTCTGCTCGAGCTCGGCCTCAGGAACCATTGTCGGATGATAAAGCGCTCTTTTGGACCAGCCGGATGCCAACGAAGGCGATCCAGAGGTAGACCACCACGCTCCCGGCACGAGTGGCGGCGCCATCTCCCCAGGCCGAGAAGATCGCGTTGGCCACGAAGACCGCGGGGACCGCGCACAGCGTGGGAAGCCATGAGTCGCGCCAGCCAGGGATCCGCCGGAAGGCGAGCGCAAGAAGAAGCGGTGCGAGCAGCGTCGCCCCCATCGTTACGCCCGACTCGACCTTGTGCGCCGACGAATGCCACGAGTCGTTCTCGCCCGCCGAGTCAATGCCCTGGCAGTCGAGCCTGAAGATTCCGTCGAAACGTGCCGACCCCAGCGGCGACCAGCATCGCGGCACCCAGTCGCCCGAACAGGTCCGGACTCGTCGCCCGCCAGACGCCGAGCGCGAAGCCGACGACGAGAAGACCGGTCAGATTCGCGGCGATCTGGTTGTAAAGCCAGGGGCTGCTCGCTGTCAGTGCACCGAGGTCGGAAATATCGTCGTCCGCCGAGCTAAACCGATCGGGCTGTGCAATGCCGCCGGCGATCCAGCCCACGTTGAACGTGACAAAGGCGAGAACGCCGCAGGGCCCCCGACAAACGATTGAGCACTTGCCGACTCTCGCACAGGACGGACAACGTCCGACTCCTCCGCAAGAGTCATACGCACATGAATCCAACTGACAAGTGCACCTGCGCGAAGCCGCTGCTCCAGGAGGTATCAGAGAAGAAAGGCTCGTCGGTCAGCTTCTGCGCCCGCTGCAAGCTACCGATCGGTCTACGGCTGGCCGCCCGGACGGCTGCGTAGCCCGATAGCGCACGCGGATACGCTCGCGGCGTGCGTTACCAGTTCGTGGACTGCCGCTGGGAGCTGGGCAACGCCGGCCGGGGCCGTGAGCTCTACCTCGAAGGTCACGTTCCCGGCGCGTCGTTCCTCGACGTCGAGCAAGACCTCTCTTCCCCGCCTGGCCCTCGCGGCCGGCACCCACTGCCCGACCAAGGCGCGTTCGCGGCAGCAGCGTCCCGAGGCGGGATCGGCGACGGCGTCTTCGTCGTCGCATATGGCTCGATGGGCGGCGCCGAGCGGCTCTGGTGGCTGCTGCGGCACTACGGCCACGCCGACTGCACCGTGATCGACCTCGACGGTTGGCGCGGCCCGCTCACTACCGGCGAGGAGAAGATCCAGCCGGCGACTTTCACGCCTCGGCCGCGCACCGGAGACACGATCGAGGCCGACGAGCTCAGGCAGCGTCTCGACGAGCTCGTCGTCGTCGATGCGCGTGTGCCCAAGCGCTATCGCGGGGACGTCGAGCCGATCGATCCCGTCGCGGGGCACATTCCGGGCGCGCTGAACGCGCCGTGGAACGAGCCGCCGCCCGACCTACCGGACGGCGATGTCGTCGCCTACTGCGGCTCGGGGGTCACCGCCTGCGTGGTCGTCCACCGGCTCGCGCTCGCCGGCCGCGAGGCCAGGCTCTACCCGGGCTCGTGGAGCGAGTGGTCTGGCCGCGGCCTGGCCGCCGAGCGCGGCTAAGCCGCAGAAGCCGTCGACGCGGAGGACGAGTAGGCCGTCAGGTACGGCTGCCAGCCCTGCGGGATCTTCGGCGCCGCCAGCTTGATGAAGAGCACCGGTTGCGGGGGCCGCGGCTTCGAGCGCAGCTCCATCGCTGCTTCCTCGGGCGAGCGGTCGCCCTTCCGGAGGTTGCACGGCGCGCATGAGGTGACGACGTTCTCCCAGACCGACTCGCCGCCTCGACTGCGCGGCACCACGTGGTCGAGCGTCAGCCGCCCGCCGCTCGTCCCGCAGTAGGCGCAGCGCCAGCCGTCGCGCGCGAAGAGCGCGCGGCGCGAGATCTTCCGCTGCACCGTCCGTGGCACGCTGATGTACTGCACGAGGCGAATGACGTGTGGCCACGGGTACGTGTCCGTGGCCGAGCGCAGCTGGCGATCGAGCTCCTCGATCACCTCGGCCTTACCCTTGAACACGAGCACGTGGGCGCGTCTCACCGTGGTCACGTTGAGCGGCTCATAGCTGGCGTTGAGGACGAGAACCTGCTGCACGATTCGGAAATTTAGCAACGAGGCCTACAGGCGCTAACGCGACATCGCGCGCTCGACGGCCTCTTCTTCCTCGGGCGATAACGCCACGGAAGCGCGACCGCGGTCGAGCTCCTTGACGTAGATCCGGGCATAGTCGCGTCCCTGGATCGCACTGATCACGACGCCGGTCCGCCCCGAGTTCAAGAGCGCAAACGACGCAGACTGATGACCGCCGGTATCGTCGTACGCGTCGTAGCGGACGATCGACGTGTTCGACACGGCATCGTCGACACGCCGGTCGACGCGTACGAGCCCGGCCGCGATCTCATCGACTGCGCGGTGCAGGTCGTCGATCCGGCCCTGCAGTGAGACCGCGAAGTCGATCAGGTCGCCCTTTCCTCCGCCGAGCAAGACGAGCTGAGCCTCGCGCAGGCGGCGGAGCTTCAGCCACAGGACGAATACGGCGAGAAGCGCGACCGCCGCGGCGACCGCGGCACCGATCGCGATCCAGGCGGCCGCCGAGCTCGAGAAGTCCATCCGGCGGAGAATCTAACCGGGCAGCGTCTAGCCGGGCAGCGAGAAGATCACCGGGTATTCCTCGGTGTTGTTCGACGTGATCTTCTCGTTCGGCACCGGCTTGACCTCGACCTTGAGCGTCGTCGGCTTCCCGAAGTCGACCGCGCCGAGGTTGCCGAACCGCACGGTCTTCACTTCACCGGAGTTGATGAAGTCGATCGTCTTGGTCTGCTTGATCACCGGGGTCTGCTGGATCGTGAGCGTCACCGGGATCCGCACCTCGGCCGACTCGCCCGAGTCCCTCACTGTCACCTCGAAGGCCAGGCTGCTCGTACCGACGACGGTATTCTCGCTCGTGTTCAGCTCCTGGCTCTGCGGCAGCGCCTTGACCGACTCGATGTTGGTGCCGTGAACGCCACCCGTTCGCACGCCCTGTGTCGTTCCGCGCAAGTGCTGGACGACCGCCGCCATCGACTGCCTGCTCGCGAACTCCGTGTTCTGGAGGAAGTTCGAGTCCGGCACCCTTACGTCGCCGACGTCCTGCTCCCGCAGCACCTGTTTCGCCGGATCTTTGAAGGAGTCGTCCCAGATGACGTCGCTGGCAAGCAGGCGGGACGCCTGGGCAGCGAGGACCGTGCCGGCGTCTGTGACGTTGCGCGTCCGCGCCGTCCGCTGGAACGAATCGGCCAGCCCGGTCAGCCCGCTGACCCGGTACTGGAGCGCCTGGATCACCGCCTCGTGCTCGCTGCGGAGGCGGCCGGGCGGGTCGATGTTCTGCGCCGCCTCGACGTCTAGCTCCTCCTGCCGCGCGAAGCCCGCCAGACGTCGCTGAAGCTCGGCCTGCCTGAGGTCGGGGGTCGTCAGCAGGTCGTTCAGCTGCCGGCCGATCTGCTGCGAGCGCGCGGCGATCTCTCTGACCTTCGTCATGTAGCTCTCGTACTTCGAATGCTTGCTCGACTCGCTGCAGCTCTGGATCCAGAACACGAGCAGCACGACGATCAAAATCGCGAACGCGATCAGGCCGACGAGGCGGAGGAGCGGCGTCAGCCCGGTCGGCGGCCGGACCGGCCTGCGCGGACCGCCGCGCGCCGGGCGCTCGACCCTGGTCGCCTCACGTGTCTCCGGCTCCTCGAAGAAGTCGAAGTCGATGTCGACGTCGCGCTCGGACATTGACGAGAGCAGGGGAAACCCCGGAGTCACTCTAACGGCTTGCCTGGTCGGCGCAGGATTCGCGCGCAGCAGCGCCGAATCTCGCAGCCATGTCCGAAGCGGCGATCGCCGCGCCTGCGACCGACCTCGTGCTCGGCCGCTACCGGCCCTTGCAGCCGCTCGGCAGCGGCGGTTCGGGCTCGGTCTGGCTTGCCCGAGACGAGTCCAGCGGCGTCGACGTCGCCCTCAAGATCGTCCCGCGCGAGGGCAAGGCCGCCTCGCGGGCCGAACGCGAGGCGACGGCAGCGGCGCGCCTACGCCACCGCCACACCCTGCGCTCCTACACGCTCGCGCGCGACCGCCGCCACGTCTACATCGCCTACGAGTACGTGCCCGGCCGCACGATGCGCGACGCTCTCCGTCACGGCGAGCTCGACGATGCAGGTGCGATCGAGGTCGCAGCGCAGGTGCTCGAGGCACTCGCCCATGCGCACGCCTGCGGAATCGTCCATCGCGACGTCAAGCCGACGAATGTGCTGCTCGCCGACAGCGACGGATCGGCACGTCTGCTCGACTTCGGCCTCGCACGAATGAACGGCGAGGAGACACTGACCGCGGCCGGCGACGTGCCGGGAACCCTCGCGTACATCTCGCCGGAGCGGCTCCGCGGACGCGAAGGCGGGCCGGCGGCCGACGTCTGGGCGGTCGGCGTCCTGCTGTGGGAGGCGCTCGCTGGATACCACCCGTTTTGGAACGGCTCGCCCCTCGAGACGGCCAAGCGCATCGAGGCCGGCGGAGCTTCGCTCGAGAAGCCGCGCCCCGACCTGCCCAGGCCGCTCGTCGCACTCGTCGACCGCGCCCTGGCCGCCGATCCCGCGCGTCGACCGACTGCGGCCAGGCTGGCGCAAGCGCTTCGCCGCGCTTGGGCCGAAGAGCGGCCGGTCCGCACGCGTCCGGCCGTCCGCATTCCGTCGGCCGAGCGGGTCGTGGCGGCGGGCCTTGCAGCGATCTTCGCCGGCTGGACGACGTGGACGATTGCCTTCTTTCCGGTCGGCTGGCCCTTCGCCCTGGCCGCCGTCGCAGGCGCGATCGCGCTCTGGCGCCCGCGCCTCGGGCTCGCGGCCGCGCTCGCGGCGCCCGTGCTTCCGCTCGGGAACATCTCGTCCGGCCTCGCCTGGGTATACGGGCTGCTGGCCGCGGCGTGGCTCGTCTTCTCATGGCGGGAGCCGCGCTCGGGGCTTCTGTTTTCGCTCGGAGGCCTCCTGGGCCCGCTCGGCATGCTGGGCGCGCTGCCGGTTGCCACCCAGATGATCGACAGCCGCATCCGACGGGCGGCGCAGGTGTGCCTGGGCGTGCTGGCGGCCGCGCTCGTCGCCGGCCTCCGAGACACGCCGCTGCCGGTGACGGGAGAGCCTTCGCCGGAAATCCTGGGAATCTCGGGCAGCGGCTCGCCGCTCTTCGTTGCCGGCGAGCTCGCCCGGACGCTGACTGCCTACCCGACGCTGGTGCTCGAGGCGATCCTGCTCGCGGTCGCGGCGCTTGCGCTGCCGTTCGCCCGCCGTCGGGGGCCGTGGGCAATCGCGGGCTTCGGCGCCTTCCTGCTCGCGGCCACGGTCCTGCCCGCCTCGACCGCGACTCTCCCGGCGGTGCTGGTTGCCTGGGCGATTTGCATCGGTTTGGCCCTCAAGACCGAGCTTTACACTGACGGCCGGGGGTAAATCCCCCGGGCCATGGTTCTGCGCACTATCGAGAATAAGATCGAAGCATTGTTCGAGGGCGTCTTCGGGCGTGCGTTCCGCGCGAACGTCCAGCCCGTCGAGCTCGCCCGGAAGCTCGTCAAAGAAATGGAAGACCACCGCGTGATCTCGGTCTCGCAGGTCTACGCGCCGAACGAGTACACGCTCTATCTCTCGCCAGAGGACCGTGAGCAGTTCGCCGACTACGAGCCTTCTTTGCTGAAGGAGCTCGAGGACTACCTCGCGGAGAACGCGAGGCGGGAGAAGTACGTGCTCCTGTCGCCGCCGAGGGTGCTGATGGAGACCGACGAGGACCTCGATCTGGGCGAATTCGGGATCGCCACCCGGATGGTCCGCGGCCCGAAGGCGCCGCAGCCCGAGCAGCCGCTCCCCGATGTCGCGCCGGGCGCGACGATGGTCTACAAGCCCAAGCAGCCGGACACGGAGGCCGTCTCGCCGGAGGAGCTCGGCGTGGAGCGTGAGATCGCGATCCTGACCGTGAACGGCGAGCGCCACGAGATCGACAAGCGTCGCGTCGTGATCGGGCGCTCGAAGGATTGCGACGTCCAGCTCTCCGACCCCAACGTCTCGAGACGCCACGCGGAGCTGCGGCAGGAAGGCGCTGCCTTCTGGATCGTCGACCTCGACTCCACGAACGGAACGGAGGTGAACGGCCGCCGCCTGAAGCGGGCGAAGCTCCAGTCCGGTGACACGATCATGATCGGTTCGACCGAGCTCGTCTTCGGCCGCGAAACCGGATGATCCTCGGCTCGCTCGCGGTCGAGACGGTCCTGCTGTTCCTGAAGATCGCGTTTCTCGTGCTGCTCTACCTGTTCATCTGGCGCATCGTCCGCACCGCAAGCAAGGACCTGCGCGTGCCCCAGGAGAGCTTCATCCTTGCCCCGAGCGCCGCGGGCGCGGACAGGCGTCAGGAGCCCGGCGTCAACGGCGGGCGGCTCGTCGTCGTCAAGAGCCCTGCGCTCGACGAGGGCACCGAACACACGGTGAATTCGGCGCCGGTGACGATCGGCCGCTCTTCGCAGAACGACGTCGCGCTCGCCGAGGACGAGTTCGCCTCGGCGAAGCACGCACGGATCGAGCCGCGGCGCGACGGCGTTTGGGTCGAAGACATCGGCTCGACCAACGGCACGTACCTCAACGGCATCCGGCTCGCTCGGGCGCGCAAGCTCGCGGCCGGCGACGTCGTCCGGGTCGGCGAGACGGAGCTTCGGTACGAGGAATGACATGAGCCCCTTGGCGCAAACGGCGGCGACGACCCATGCGGGGCGGAGGCGCCGGCGTAACGAAGACGCGTACGTCGTCGAGCCGCCGCTATTCGCGGTGGCCGACGGGATGGGCGGGGCCCAGGCCGGCGAGGTCGCCGCCAACCTCGCGGCCGCCGCGCTCCGCGACGACGTCGGCGAAGGCAGCGGCGAGGAGCGCGTCGCCGAGCTGATTCAGGAGGCGAACAGACGGATCTACGAGCGCTCGAGCGTGGACGAGGCGGTGTCGGGGATGGGCACGACGATGACGGTCGCGCTGGTCGAGGACGGGCTCGTCACCATCGGGCACGTCGGCGACTCCCGCGCGTACCTGATCCGCGACCGCGCCCTCGACCAGCTGACCGAGGACCACTCGCTCGTCGCCGAGCTGGTCAGAAGCGGCAAGCTCTCGCCGGAGGAGGCCGAGACGCATCCACAGCGCTCGGTGATCACACGGGCGCTCGGAACGGATCCCGACGTCGACGTCGACACCTTCTCGATTCGCACCCAGCCGGGCGACGTGTTCCTGCTCTGCTCCGACGGCCTCACCGGGATGGTCGAGGACGAGCGGATCCTGGAGGAGGTCGAGCGCCATCGAACCGACCTGAAGCGAGCCGCCAAGGAGCTCGTCTCGGCAGCGAACAAGGGCGGCGGCGAGGACAACATCACGGTCGTCTTCTTCGAGATCGCCGATCCGGACGCCGAGCTCGAGGAAACGGCGACGATGCCGGTGGCGGAAAGCGCCGCCGACGGCGCCGGTGAGGAGACGCTGGACGAGCTCGACCGCGTCCCGGCCGTCGACACGATGGTCGTTCCACCGGAGGAGGCGGGCAAATTCGCCGAGGCAGCCGAGGAAAGCGAGCGGCCGAGCCGCCGGAAGCGCCTCGTAGTGCTGCTCCTCCTTCTCCTGGTCTTGCTCGCGGCTGCCGCCGTCGTGCTCTGGATGCTGCGATGAGCCTGCGCAACAGAGAGCTCCTGAACCTGATCGTCGTCGGGATGCTGACGGCGCTCGGCTTCACCAGCGTCTACATCGCCAGGCAGGACGTGATCTCGGCCGGCTCGCTCTCGTACGCCACCTTCTTCTTCATCCTCTACGCCGCCGCTCACCTGGCCGGCAGATACGCGGTTCCGCACGCCGATCCCTACCTGCTGCCGCTCGCCGCGTTGCTCACCGCGGTCGGCGTCGTCGAGATCTACCGGCTGGACGAAGGAGATGCGGTCAAGCAGGCGCGCTGGGTGCTCATCGGAGTCGTCCTTTTTGCCGCAGTCCTGCTCGCGCTCCGGCGGGATTACCGGCGGCTGGAGAGCTACAAGTACCTGTTCGGCATCGGCGCGATCGTGCTGCTCGCGCTGCCGGCGCTGCCGGGGATCGGCCGGACGGTGAACGGCGCGCGCCTGTGGGTCGGGGTCGGCTCATTCCAGTTCCAGCCCGGCGAGCTCGCGAAGATCTTGCTGATCGTCTTCTTGGCGGGCTACCTACGCGAGAAGCGTGAGGTGCTCGCGCAGGGACGGCTGAAGGATTTCGGGCCTCTGCTCGTCATCTGGGGCGGCGCGATGCTCGTGCTGCTGGAGACGAACGATCTCGGCAGCGCGCTCCTCTATTTCGGGATCTTCCTCGCGATGCTCTACGTGGCGACGGGTCGGATGCTGTTCACGGCGATCGGCGCCATCCTCTTCGTCGCCGGCTCGGCGGCCGTGTACGAGTGGGGGCCGCAGCACGTCCGCGAGCGGATAACGATCTGGCTCCACCCGTGGACCGAGCACAAGGTCTACTGCCCGCTGAGCGGCCACTACGACCTCCGCCAGAACTGCCAGAGCTACCAGCTGGTCAAGTCCCTGTACTCCGTCGGGAACGGGAAGTTCGGCGGCACCGGCCTCGGCAAGGGGACATTCGAGTCGACGGGTGGCAAGTCACTGATCCCCGACCTCAACACCGACTTCATCTACTCAGCGCTCGCACAGGAGCTCGGGCTGATCGGCGCCGCAGCGATCTTGCTCGTGTTCATGCTCTTCGTCGCCCGCGGGATGCGCGTCGCGATGCTCGCGCAGGACGGCTTCTCGAAGCTGGCCGCCGTGGGATTCTCGTTCGCGTTCGCGCTGCAGACGTTCATCATCGTCGGCGGCATCCTGCGCCTGATCCCCCTCACCGGGATCACGCTTCCGTTCGTCAGCTACGGCGGCTCCAGCGTGGTGGCGAACTTCGTCCTGCTCGCCGGGCTGATGCTGCTCTCCAACCGGGCTAACGCGTTAGGCGGAAGACCATGAGGTCCGTTGTGTCGACCGGTCATTGCAGACGGAGCGGGAGACCATGAACCGCCAGATCTCCAAGCTTGCAGCCGCCGCGCTCGTGCTCATGGGCGCGCTGATCGTCGCGACCACGTACTGGCAGGCCTGGGCGTCTGCCGGCCTCGCCGATCGCCAAGACAACGAGATTCAGCGTGTCGCGCAGTTCACGATCAAGCGTGGGCTGATCCGCGCCGCCGACGGCACGATCGTCGCTCGAAACTACGCGCGTCGTGCCGGCGGGCAGACGCTGTACTTCCGCCGCTACCCGACGGGCCCGCTGTTCGCGCACCTCGTCGGCTACTCGACGCAGTCCCGCTCCCGCGCAGGGCTCGAGCGCTCCGAGAACGACTACCTGACCGGCACGAACGCCAACCTGGACACGATCCTGACGAAGACGCTTGACCAGATTCGGGGTGCGACGCTCGAGGGCAACGACCTCTGGCTGACCGTCCGTCCGAGGGCGCAGCGGGTTGCGCTGCAGCAGCTCGCCGGCAAGTGCGGAGCCGCCGTCGCGCTCGACCCGCGCACCGGGAAGGTGCTCGTGCTCGCCTCGCAGCCGACGTACGACCCGAACCTGATCGAACGGAACTTCGGCCAGATTGCCGCCACGCGAGCCGCCTGCACGCCGGCGGCTCCGCTGCTCAACCGCGCCACCGCCGGGCTCTTCGCGCCCGGGTCGTCGTTCAAGGTCGTCACTGCGGCAGCGGCGCTCGAGTCGGGCAAATACACGATCGATTCGACCTTCCAGGATCCCGGCTTCTGCACCGAGTACGGGAAGCCGGTCTACAACTTCGCCGATCAGAGCGGGCCGGAGGTCTTCGGGACGGTCAACTTCACGCAGGCGCTCGAGCACTCGATCAATGCGGTCTTCTGCAACATCGGCAAGAGCCTTGGCGCCGGGCGGCTGATCGACGAGTCGAAGAGGTTCGGCTTCTACAAGCGACCGCCGCTCGAGACGCCGGCCAACGAGCGCAGGGCCAGCGGCTTGTACAACAAGGGGAGGCTCTTTCGTCCGTCGGATCCCGACACGCAGGTCGACCCCGGCCGCTTTGCGTTCGGCCAGGAACGACTTCAGACCACACCGCTGCAGATGGCAATGGTGGCCGCCGCTGTCGCCAACCGCGGCGTCGTCATGCAGCCGTACTCTGTCGCCCGCGTGCGAGGCCCGGGAGGCGGCACGATTGCCAAGACGAAGCCGAAGAAGCTCGCCCGCGCGATGTCGACCGAGCATGCCGACGATCTGAACCGGATGATGCAGGCCGTCGTCGAGGGCGGCACCGGGACGGCAGCGCAGATCCCCGGCGTCCGCGTCGCCGGGAAGACGGGAACCGCCGAGACGGGTGTCAGCCACCGGAACACGGTCTGGTTCATCTCCTTCGCGCCCGCGGACAACCCGCGCGTCGCGGTGGCGGTCGTCGTCGAGAACCAGAGCGGCGCCGGCGGCACGGTGGCCGCGCCGATCGCGAAGGCGATCATGCAGGCGTTACTGCCTTCCGGAGCGAATCCCTAGCCTCTGGGTATGGCCGTTTCCGGCGACACGATGATCGACACCGTCTTCGACGGGCGCTACCGGATCATGCGAAAGCTCGGCGCCGGCGGGATGGCGAACGTCTACCTCGCCGAGGACCAGGAGCTCGGGCGGCGCGTCGCGATCAAGATCCTCAACGACCGGCACGCCGGGGACGACCAGTTCATCGAACGCTTCCGCCGCGAGGCGAAGAACGCAGCGGGGCTCTCGCATCCGAACATCGTGTCGATCTACGACCGCGGGGAGGCCGAGGGCACCTACTACATCGCGATGGAGTACCTCGACGGCCGCACGCTGAAGGAGCTGATCGTCAGCCGCGGCCCTGCTCCGATCAAGACCGCGATCGAATACACGCGCCAAATCCTCGCCGCGATCGGCCACGCTCACCGCAACGGGATCGTCCACCGCGACATCAAGCCTCACAACGTCGTGGTCGACAGCGACGGCCGGCTCAAGGTGACGGACTTCGGCATCGCTCGCTCGGGAGCGAGCCAGATGACCGAGGCCGGGTCGATCATCGGGACCGCGCAGTACCTCTCACCCGAGCAGGCGAAGGGTGCGCCCGTCGACCAGCGCTCGGACCTCTACGCGGTGGGAGTCGTTCTGTACGAGCTGCTCACCGGAAAGGTCCCGTTCTCGGGCGACACGCCGCTCGAGATCGCGATGAAGCATCTCTCGAAGGTGCCGGAGCCGCCGAGCAAGCT
>JBKPFU010000133.1:0-12104 GCA_046728975.1 Actinomycetota bacterium
TACGTCGTCCTGCTCGGCGGCGAGGCGGCGCTCTTCGTCGAGCGCGGGGGCCGCTCGCTCGTGCCTCTCCGCGAGCCGGACGAAAGCTGGCTGCGCCCGGCGCTCGCCGCGCTCGTCGAGCACGTGAAGGCAAGCGGCGCCAAGCGGCTGGCCGTCGAGCGCTTCGACGGCGAGCCTGTCGCCGAGAGCGAGGTCATGCCCCTTCTCGTCGACGCCGGGTTCGTGGCCGGCCCTCGCCGCGCCGTTCTCCGGCCTTAGATGCCCGAGGGAGACGCGATCCATCGGGCTGCGCGGCGGCTTCAACCGCTCGTCGGCGAGCGTGTTGCGGTCGAGGCACCCCATCCGCGCGCGGCGGCGACCGGAGTGGCGCAGAAGCTCGACGGCCGGAGGCTCGTCAGTGTCGAGGCACTCGGCAAGAATCTCCTGCTCCACTTCGAGAACGGCCTCGTTCTGCGCAGCCACCTCCGGATGTCGGGCCGCTGGCGGGTCGGTGAGCCCGGCGGGAACCGCTTCGGCCGGCCTTGGCTCGTGCTCACCGGGCGCGAACACGAAGCAACGCTCTGGGGCGGGCCGGTCCTCGAGCTGCACAGGCGAGCCCTCAGGCGCCTCGGCCCCGACATCCTGGCCGAGCCGCCCGCGTTCGACGCGATGCAGGAGCGGCTTCGCGCCGAGGACCAGCGCCGCGCCGTCGGCGACGCGCTCCTCGACCAGCGACTTGTCGCAGGGATCGGAAACGTCTGGAAGGCGGAGTCCCTCTGGCGCGCCGGCGTCTCACCTTGGCGGCTGCTCTTCGACGTCTCCGACGACGAGCTCCGCCGCGTCCTCGAGTGGGCGGCCCGGCTGATGCGGCAGTCGGTCGAAGGCCAACGCAGCGAGCGGGCGGTCTACCGGCGCGTCGGCCGGCTGTGCCCCCGCTGTGGGACGCCGATCCGCTCACGCGGCCAGGGCGACGCCAACCGGATGTCGTACTGGTGTCCCACCTGCCAGGAAGGGGAGGACCCGCCGAACGCGTAAGACGAAGTCGTGGCCGTGCGCGCTCCGCAGCTCTACTACGCACTTCGCTGCTTCTGCCTGGGCGCCTTCTCGCTGCTCGGAAGAGACGTCGAGCAGGGCGCCGAAATCGAGTTCGCGTTCGAGGAGCACGTCTCTCGCGACCGGCCCGCGCTGTACGAGTATCGCCCACTCGTCCGGCAGTACATCGAGGCGCGCGCCGAGCGCGTCGCGCACCTCGCCGACACGACCGTCGCGCTCGAGGAGCTCCGCGGCGAGGCAGCCGCCAAGATTTTCGCCTCCGCGCAGGGCGGCTCGCTCTACAAGACGATCCTGCTGCCGCTCCTGATCGACGTCGCGGAGGCCGCCGGCGGCTTCGATTGGGAGGACCCGGTCTTCGACCGCGCGTACTTCGAGCTGGAAGAGCTGCTCTTTCGCGGCCGGCGGGCCTACGCCGCGGTGGCGCCGCTCGTCGGTCTATCAATGCGGACGCAGGTAGAGCTCGGCCGCGGACTGCGCATCCGCGTCGCGGCCGACGGGGAGCTCTCGTCGCACTGGCCGCAGGCGAACGGGCTGCTGCCGCCGGATTTCGGCCGCGAGCCCGACCGGCTCTGCGTCCTGGAGCTGGAGCACGACCTGTCGCCGGACGACCCCGAGGCGCCGGACGCTCCCGGTGAGATCGCGGACGCCGTCACCACGCTCCGGCTGGCGACGGCAGGCCCGGTCGCTGCAGGCCCCGTGCTGTTCGAGCGCCTGGACTGGCATCCGCTCGCGGTCAGGCCGGTTCTTCCCATAGCGTCGTCACAGCCGCCGGGCGAACCGGTTCGGCTCGATTCCTTCCGTGGCCGGCTGGCCCACGATCTCCTCGAGCGCATCGCCTCGGCGGACGACGATCCGGAGCTCGCGGAAGCACTCGAGCGGTGGGAGCTCTCGCTCTTTGCCGCGGAGCCGTTTCGTTCGGAGCAGCTGCGCGAGTCACTGGGCGCGCTCCTCGGCGGCAACGACGGCCTTTGGGCCGCGGCCGTCCGCGCCGCGGTGCTGCTCGGAGATACGCCGGCCGAGCGTGCGGCTGCACTGGCACACCTGCGGGCGCTCGCGGGCGGCGAGACCGGCGACGAGCAGGCGGCCGACGCGGTTCGGCGGGCACTCGTCGAGGCGGTGGCTCATGGCGATCGCGCTCTGTTGACGGACTCGCTCGACGAGTCGCTGCTCGGGCTGCGACCGCGTCCGGTCGGCTACTTTGCCGCCCTCGCCTCGTAACTACGTCACGCAGGGCTTAGCGGCCGAGACGTTCCGTTCGAGCGTCGAGACGTCGCGGTTGTAGAGCTCTCGAACGTAAACGACAAAGCAGCCGCGCCGTGTGCCGCCGGCGTCGTAGACGACGAGCACGTCGACGGCGTCGGACGGCGGGAAGTCGAACTCGGCCGTGCCGCCGGGCGCGAGCTCGTGAGACTCGTGCCGGACCTCGCAATCGGGCGCGTCACACGCACGCACCTTCACCGTCTCTCCGCCGTCGTTCGTCACGATGACGGCGAGCTCGTCGTTCGAGTAGATGATCGCGGCTGCGACGCAGCCGCCGAGCGCCAGAACGCCGAGAAGGACGCCGATCGCGATCGCCAGCTTGACCCAGCGCGTGAAGTAGACGCGGGTCCGGCGGGCGGCCGGCGCCTCGATTTCGGGGTACGGATCGACCCACTCGCGCCCCTCGCGGACGGCACGCGTTCGCGTCGCCTGGCGCAGGTTCTGCTTGACGGCGTAGTCCAGGTTGTCGCGCTCCGCTGCGGTGCGGTCGTCGGTTGCCTCCACGAGGCCGGCGAGGTCGAGAACGTGCTGGAGACCGTCGACGTCCCCGCGGCGCGCGAAGCCGCCGCGGGCGCGATCGAGCGACCGAAGCGCGCCGAGCCGGTCGCCGCGATCGAGCCGCTCCCGCGCCTCGCCGAAGTCGCGCTCGGGGTTTCGCCGCCGTGCCACCGCCGGCGAACGTAACGCTTTTGGCAGCGTTCTCGCGCACTTTCGCGCGTTTCTCCCAGCTAGCGTCGGCCGCATGGACGAGGCGCGTGCAGTGCTCCACCGGCTGCGGAGGATCGAGAGGCTCGAGCGGGAATCGGTGCCGCCGCGCCGGCTGCTCGCCGAGGTCCGCGAGCTCCTGCGCGAGGCCGAGGCATGGCTGGAGGCGGAGCGCTCGGGGACCGATCAGGCGGCGGAGGCGCTCGACCGGTGTTACGAAACGATGCGCTCGCCCGAGACTCCCCTCGGCGCATAATGCGCCATGCCCGCGATCGTCCACTGGGACGAGGTCGAGCGCGAACGGGCCGAGGTCGGGTCGCTCGCTGGTTACTGGACCGGCCTGGGCGAGGCTGCCGGGAGCGTTCGTGTCGGTGTGAACCGCGTCGAGGTCGATCCGAACAAGCGCTCGACGCCGCTCCACATGGAGGGCGACGAGGAAGAGGTTTTCTTCGTCCTCGCCGGGTCAGGGCTGTCGTGGCAGTTCGACGGCGACGACTTCGCGACCTACGAGATCCGTCCCGGCGATTGCCTCGTGCACCGCGCGGAGGGGGAGGCGCACAGCGTCGTGGCGGGCCCGGAAGGGATCGACTACCTGGCGTTCGGCACCCGGGCGTGGGTGCGGCTGACCTACTTCCCGCGGATCGAGGGCGCGCGCATGGGACCGGCCTGGGCGGAGAAGCTCCCGCAGCATCAGTGGGAGCGCGAGAACGCCCTGGGCGACCCCGAGCTCCCTGAGCCCTCCGAGCGTCCGGCCCGGATCGTCAACCTCGACGAGGTCGAGGCCGAGGAAAGCGACCGTGATCTCTCGCACGGGCTGGCCAAGGCAGCCGGGGCGGAGCGCACCGGATTGAACCACATCGTCGCCAAGCCCGGAAAGATGCCGACGCCGCTCCATTGTCATTCGGCCGAGGAGGAGCTCTTCGTCGTGCTCGACGGCGAGGGCGTCTGCATCCTCGGCGAGGAGGAGCATCCGGTACGCCGCGGAAGCGTCGTCTCGCGCCCACCCGCGACGCGCGTCGCGCACGCATTTCGCGCCGGCGACGCCGGTCTCACCTACCTCGCCTACGGAACCCGAGAGCCGAATGACATCGCGTACTACCCGCGGTCGAACAAGTTCTACTTGCGCGGGATCGGCCTGATGGGGCGGATCGAGCGGCTCGACTACTGGGACGGCGAGGAGTAGCCGCAGCGGCTACGCCCGAACCGCCTGGAAAAAACGAAAGTTTCTGCACGTGTAGGGCGTCTGTTAGGTAGGTATGCCTTTCAGACGAGGCTCGTATAGGCTGTGATCAAGGATGCGTGAGCTGGCGCCCGAGCTCCGCGCCGTTTACGACCTCGCACGAGCAGCCCAGGGGGCGTATGAGGTTCCAGACCTGCTGGACCGCATCTGCTCGAGCGTCGCGGAGACATTCGGGTTCGAACGGGTCGCGATCTCGCGCTACCACGACGACACCGACGAGATTCAGTTGATCGCCGCATACGGTCTCCCGATGGAGCGCGTGCGCGCGCTGCCGCGCGCCGTCTCGGAGTGGCCGGTTTACCGCAACGTGCTCGAGACGACGGACACCGTCTTCGTAGAGGACGTGCAGAAGGTCCCCGCTCTCCCCGCGGGAGTCGCCGAGGAGTACCACGCGAGGTCGTTGGTGGCGCTGCCCTTGATCACCGGGGACCGCTGCCTCGGCTTCCTGAGCGCCGACCGGGGCGGCGCGCCGTTCGAGCTCGACGAAAACGCGAGAGGCATTCTCGAGACGATCGGCGTCCTCGCCGCCTCGTTTGTCGAGAAGGCGTTCTTCCACCAGGAGCTGATGCGGCTCGACCAGGTGAAGACCAATTTCATCGCCCTCGCCTCGCACGAGCTGCGAACGCCCGCAGCGGTGATCTACGGGATCGCATCAACGCTGAGCCAGCGCGGAGAGAAGCTCCGCGAGGATCAGCTCCACGATCTTCGCAAGGCGCTTTTCGACCAGAGCGAGCGGATGCGCCAGCTCGTGGAGCAGCTGCTCGATCTGTCGCGCCTCGAAGCGCGAGCGATCCGGATCGAGCCGGAGCACTTCGCGGTGCGGCGACGGATCGAGGAGCTGATCTTCGGGATCTCTCCCGAGCGCGCGGGCGACGTCGAGCTCGACGTCGATCCCGAGCTGGAGACCTTTGCCGACCCGGCGGCGTTCGATCGCATCGTCTCGAACCTGATCGCGAATGCATTCCGGTACGGCGCCGCGCCGGTCAAGGTCACGGCGGAGCAGCGCGACCGGCACTTCCGGCTCGCGGTCGAAGATCGCGGCCGCGGCGTGAAGCCCGAATTCGTGCCGCAGCTCTTCGAGCGTTTCACGCGCAGCGAGCAGTCTGCGCGCACGATGCAGGGGGCGGGACTGGGGCTCTCGATCGCCCAGTCATTCGCGCAGGCCCAGGGCGGCGACCTGATCTACCACCCCGCCCAGCCCACTGGGGCGCGTTTCGAGCTCGTGCTCCCACGCGCCGACATTCGCACCTGAATTTCACGCGAACGCGCGGGAAGGCGGCGCGTTCATCGGTGCTGGGCTCGCCATGTAGTCGAGGAAGTCCCTGGAAGCCGGCGAAATTCGCCCGCTGAAATTCGCAGGACTTTTCGGAGGGTTCGGCTACCATGAGGCGAAGAAAGGGGCTCTGATGGGGCTCGCACGCCTGCTTCCACGTCCGGGTCAAAGGGACGAAAACACGCAAGGTCCGAGGGTGGCAAAGGTCATCGCATTCGCGAACCAGAAAGGCGGCGTCGCCAAGACGACGACGACCCTGAACCTCGGCGTCGCGTTTGCCGAGCAGGGTTTGCGCGTGCTGCTCATCGATCTCGACCCGCAGGGGAACCTGACGATGAGCCAGGGCCTCAACCCGGATTCGATCGAGCGGTCGATGTTCGACGTTCTCGTTCACCGCCTTCCGATCGAGGAGGTAATCGAGGAGACGGAGGTCGAGCTCGCGGTCTCGTCGATCGATCTCGCCGGCGCGGAGCTCGCTCTTTCCAGCCTGATCGGGCGCGAGCGCGCGCTCGAGAAGGCGCTCGAGCCCATCAAGGAGCGATACGACTACGTGCTCGTCGACACCCCGCCGTCCTTGGGCCTCCTCACAATCAACGCATTGGTGGCCTCGAACGGCGTCATCGTCCCCGTCCAGTGCGAGTACCTGTCGCTCCGCGGCCTCGTCCAGCTCGAGAACACGCTGTCGATGATCCGCGAGAACCTCAACCCTGACGTCGAGATCCAGGGGATCCTCCCGACGATGTTCGACAACCGCACGCTGCACTCGCGCGAGGCGGTCGAGATCCTTCAGGAGAACTTCGGGCAGCTCGTGTTCGACACCAAAATTCGCAAGACCATTCGTTATGCGGAGGCACCCGTCCGCGGGACGTCGGTGCTGAAGTACGACCCCGGCGGAACCGCCGCGGAGGCGTACCGCGAGCTGGCGAAGGAGGTGCTCAATGGCGCGAAGGCGCGCGAGCATGCATGAGGGTCCTCTCGCGGAGCTCTTCCGCGCCACCGAGGCGGCCCAGAAGCAGGCAGAGAAGGAGGACGTACCGGAGCCGCAGGAGGCGACGGTCGAGCACGTTCCGGACTTCGTGCAGGAGCAGTCCGAATCGGCGCCTGCGGCGCCGGAACCTCCGGCGCCGGCCCCGGCGCCGGAACCGCCGCCTCGACGCGACGATCGCCAGCTTCGCGTCATCGAGCCGCTTCCCGAGCCGCCACCGCGGCTGCACCGCGTGCCACGAGCGGACGCGGCCACGTACCTGGCCGTGATCCGCGTGGTTGGCGTCGGCGGAGCCGGCCTGAACGCGCTCGATCGGATGATGGACGCGGGTATCGCGCAGGTCGAGTTCGTCGCCGTCAATACCGACATTCAGCAGCTGCAGATGAGCGACGCTCCGGTGAAGATCCACATCGGCCGCGATCTGACCGAGGGCCTCGGCTCGGGCGCGGACCCCGATCTTGGGCGACGCGCGGCGGAAGAGGCGTACGACCAGATCAAGCACGCTCTCCGCGGCTCCGACATGGTTTTCGTGACGGCCGGCGAGGGCGGCGGCACCGGGTCGGGCGCTGCCCCGATCGTGGCCCGGATCGCGAAAGAGCTCGGCGCCCTGACGGTCGGCATCGTCACGACGCCGTTCCGCTTCGAGGGCACGCGCCGCCGCAGCACGGCCGAGCAGGGCGTCGACGAGCTGCGCGCGAACTGCGACACCGTCATCGTGATCCCGAACGAGCGCCTGCTCGAGGTGCTCGACCGTGAGACGTCGATGCTGGATGCGTTTCGCATCGCCGACGACGTGCTTCGCCAGGGGGTCCAGGGGATCTGCGACCTGATCACGCTTCCGGGGCTGATCAACCTCGACTTCGCAGACGTCCGCACGATCATGAAAGACGCGGGCTCCGCGCTGATGGGGATTGGCTTCTCGACGAGCGAAAACCGCGCGCGGGAGGCCGCGGAGCGGGCTCTGCGCTCGCCCCTGATCGACCGGCAGGTCCTGGGCGCGAGGGGAATCCTCCTCTCGATCGCCGGTGGCGACGATCTGTCCCTCTACGAGGTCAACGAAGCCGCCGAGGTCGTTCGCCAAGCCGCGACCGAAGACACGAACATCATCTTCGGCGCGACGATCGACGAGCGGCTGAACGGGCAGGTCTGGGTGACAGTGATCGCGACGGGCTTCGCGGATCGGCGCGCGCCGCGCGGCGTCGCGGCCGCCTCGGGCGAGGACCAGCTCGAGCCGCCGAGCTTCATGAGCTGACCTGCCCAGGACGCTCGTCCTCTCGTACTTCGAAGAGAAGGATCTCGGCAAGATCCTCGCGGCGGTCCGCGGGGCCGGGATGCCGGGAAACACGCCGATCTACCTCGGCAGCTACGGCATCAGCGCCGGGATCGCGCAGGGGGTGCATGGGCTCCCCGGCGCGAGATACGCGCCGATGTTCCCGATCCTTCCGCACCCGTTCTACTGGGAGCGGCGACGGCTGCCGCCGAAGGACGATGCGAAGCTCCAACCGAGGTTCCGGGGCGAGATTCCACCGTTCTCGAGGCTTCCGCGTCTTTCGCCAGACGACCGCTTGCGGTGGGGAGTCGAGCTCGGCGGCCGCTTCCGCGACGCGATTCGTGCCGCGCGCGCCGACGGCGTCGCGGTCGAAACGTGACAGCTCGACGAGATCATGGCGGAGTGCGTTGCCCGGGGCGGCCTGCCCCTCCGGCACTTCGTCCGCGGCGTTCTGCGCGGCCTACATCTCGGGCGGCGGCCGCTCGGCGACGGGCGGATCCAGGGGCTCGTCTGGATGGCCCACACCGCGTTCCCGCTCGCGCGTCGACGCCCCCATCTCGAGCTGAGCACCTTCTGGCGCCAGCTGAACCTGTCGGCGCTGCGTCTCGTCGGCGAGGAGTACCCCGACTTCGTCGGCGACCCCCGAGCCGTCGCGCGCGTGTTCGGGCAGGGCCAGCGCGATCTCGCGGCGGGTGGGCCCGTCCGCCGGGCGCTCGCGCGGAAGTACGTGGCGGGGATGACGCCCGGGTACAGGCTGGGCGTCGGCATCGGCGGCAACGTCCGCCACCTACCGAGGGCGGAAGTGAACCGCTGGCGGGAGACCTACGTACGCGCGCGCGGAAGCGGGGGTGGCCGGCTTCGCCGAGTTCACGCTGCGGTTCGGGAACGCGCGTGTGACGGTGCTCCGCGACGTGATGTCGACGTTGGCGCGGTACCTCTAGGCTTGCCCTGATGAGAGGAGCAGTCGCGGCCGGGCACCCGCTGACCGCCCAGGCCGGCGCCGAGGTCCTCGCCGAGGGCGGCAACGCCGTGGACGCGTGCATCGCCGCGGCGTGCGTCTCGTGGGTCGCCGAGAGCCCTTTGACGGGCCCCGCGGCCGGGGGGTTCATGCTCGTCCACCGCGCGCGCGACAACACCGATCGACTGCTCGATTTCTTCGTCGCGGTTCCGGGCCTGGGCCTGGGCTCGGACGAGGCCGTCGCCGAGATGGAGACGGTGAAGGTCACGTTCGACCACGACACGACCCAGGTGTTCCGGATCGGGGCGGCGTCCTGCGCCGTCCCGGGAGCGGTCGCCGGGCTCGAGCACGCTCACCGGGCATACGGGACCATCCGCTGGGCGCGGCTGCTGGAGCCGGCGATCCGGGCCGCGCGAGAGGGGGTGGAGGTCATTCCTCCGCAGGCCTACCTGCACGCGATCCTCGACCTGATCCTGCGCCACGACGAGGACGGCCGCGAGATCTATGGACCGAGAGGAGCAGCACTGCTCGCGGGGGAGCGACTCGTCATGACCGATCTCGCTGAGACGCTCGAGGTGCTCGCGCGCGCGGGCGCGTCGGCGTTCTACGAAGGCGAGTTGGGGCAGGCGCTCGTCGGCCACGTGCGCGGTCACGGCGGCACGATCACGCTCGACGACCTTCGTTCATACCGCGTCATCCGCCGCCGGCCGATCCGCGTCCCCTCCGGCGGTCATGTGTTCGTGACGAACCCGCCCCCCTCGTCCGGCGGCGCCTTGATCGGGTACGGGCTCCTGCTTCTCGATCAGGCCGGCCCAGGCGGCCCGCCCGGAAGTGCCGACGCAATGGCGCGCCTCGTCGAGGTGATGCGCGAGCAGAACCGCGCGCGTCAGGAAGCATTCGCGGCAGAGCTCTTCCGAGGCGGACTGACACGGCGCCTTTACGCGTCGAACGTCGTCGCCGAGGCAGCCAGCCGTCTGGGCAACACCACACACATCTCCGTCGTCGACGAGCGGGGTAACGCAGCCTCAATGACAGCGTCAACGGGGTCGGGCGCCGGCGTCGTCGTCCCGGCGACGGGAATCCACCTGAACAACATGCTCGGCGAGTACGACCTGAGCCCGGAAGGCGCGCGGACGCAGGCCGGCAGGAGGCTCACCAGCATGATGGCGCCCTCGCTCGTCCTGCGCGATGGCCGTCCACGGCTCGTCGTGGGCAGCGCCGGCTCGGTTCGCCTTCGCGGAGCGATCCTCCAAATCGTGGTCAACGTCATCCTGCACGGACAGCCGATCGACGAAGCGATCGCGCGGCCGCGCGTGCACCTCGAGGAACCGCACGTCCACTGCGAGGGCGGGGCCGATCCAGCGGAGCTCGACCGGCTCGCCGCCATGGGTTACGAGCTCGTCCGCTGGCGCCGCCACAACCTCTACTTCGGCGGAGCGTCCGGCGTCGAGTTCCGGGACGACGGCACGCTCGCCGCGGCCGGGGATCCGCGCCGCGGAGGACACGGCGTCGTCGTCGAATAAGCGTCGCATGAGCGACTTCGTGATCCGCTCGGCTAGACCCTCCGACGCCGCGGCGCTCGTCGCTCTCGGTAGGGAGGTCAGCGCCGAGCCGGAAGGCTGGCTGACCGCCCGTGGGTGGCGGGGCGTCGGCGACGAGCGCCGTTACCTGCGGGCGATCCGGCGGTCGCCGGACGCCGCCGTGTTCGTCGCGGAGGCCCCTGAAGGCATCGTCGCGCGACTGTCTCTCGCGCGTGACACCAATCCCGCCAGCGCGCATGTCGCCGACCTCGGGCTCCTCGTTGCGGCGTCCCACCGTCGTCGTGGCATCGGGCGCGCGCTGCTCGAGCAGGCGGTTGAGTGGGCGCGCGAGGTGGGCGTCGGGAAGATCGAGCTGCACGTCTTCCCACACAACGAGCCCGCGATCCGCCTCTACGAGCGCTTCGGGTTCGAGCGCGAGGGACTCCGCAGGCGCCACTTTCGACGAAACGGTGACGTCTTGGACGCCGTTCTGATGGCGCTGGAGGTCCGCTCCCTAGACTGAGCGCGCGTGGAGCACTTCGTCGAGAGCTACGGCCTCGTCGTTCTCTTCCTGCTGATCGCCCTCGAGTCGGCAGGCGTGCCGCTGCCCGGAGAGACGGCGCTCATCGCTGCGGCCGTCCTCGCCTCGGACGGACATTTCGACATCGTCTGGGTAATCGTGGTTGCGTCCGCGGCAGCGATCATCGGCGACAACGTCGGCTACTGGCTCGGTCGCGTCGGCGGACGGCGTCTCCTGACCCGTTGGAAGCGCGCCAGCCGCCACGCGGAGCGCGCCCTCCCGAAGGCGGAGCAGTTCTTCGCCCGCCACGGCGGGAAGACCGTGTTCATCGGAAGATTCATCGCGATCCTGCGGATCACCGCGGCCTGGCTCGCCGGGATCAGCAAGATGCCGTGGTGGCGCTTCCTGCTCTGGAATGCCGCGGGCGGCATCGCCTGGGCGACGCTGGTCGGCCTCGTCGCCTACTACGGGGGCAAGGCGGCCGCCGACGCGCTCGAACGGTATGGGCTAGTCGGCGGCGCCGTGATGCTCGTGATCGCGGTCGCCGGATTCCTGCTTTTCCGCTCCTGGAGGCGTCGGATGCTGGGCGCAGAGACCGAGATCTAAAGCGTTGACCAGACCTCGAGCTTCGAGCGGGTGCGGCGGATTACGTCATCGGTGAACTCGCTCGTACCGACGTGCCCACCGAGGTCGGACGTGCGCACGCCGTCGGCGACCGCTTCGAGGCACGCCTCGCGGATCGCGCGTGAGGCCGCTTGCGCTCGCTCGCCCCCGTAGCCAAGGAGGGCCGCGCCGGCCAAGATCATCGCCATCGGGTTTGCGACGTTCTTGCCGTAGAGCGAGGGGGCGGTGCCGTGCGCGGCTTCGGCGACGACGACGCGCTCGGTGAAGTCCTCGTCGAGCGCGACGAGCAGCGACTCCGAGCCGGCGATGGAGCCGAACAGCGGCAGCACGAGGTCGGAGAGGATGTCGCCGTCCCGGTTCAGGGCGGGAATCACGAGCGGGTCGCCGCTCGAGGCGACCAGCAACGCGAACGTGGCGTCGATCAGCTGCGGCTCGTAGCGGATCTCCGGATGACGCTCCGCCGCGGCGTCCATCTCCTCCTTCAGCATCCCCTCGTAGATCGGGCTTACGGTGTATTTCGGGCCGCCGAACACCTTCGCGCCCGTGCGCTCCGCCAGCCGGAAGGCGAACTCCGCGACATCGCGGCACACCTGGCGCTCGATCCGCTCCGTGCGCAACGCCACCTCGTGCTCCGCTTCGCCTTCGCGCCACTCCTTGGCGCCGTAGGCGTCGCCCACGGCCATCCGAACCACTGAGATAGGTGCATGGACGCCGCCG
>JBKPFU010000134.1:0-12968 GCA_046728975.1 Actinomycetota bacterium
GCCCGCCCCCGCGGCGGCGGGGGGGGCGCGCCGCCGCCGCCCCCCGTCGGGGGGGGGCGGCGGGGGGGGCCGGCCCCCCCCCCCCCGGCTGGGTGTTGAGCCTTAGCTCCGAATCGTCGCGGACTTCGTTGCGACGTAGCAGGTGCCGGCCTGCGCCTGCGGCAGCACGGCGCGAAGCCGAAGCCCCGCCCTCATCCGGAGCCGAAGCGTCGCGGACGAGACCTGCGTCGGGGCGGTCGTTGTTCTGACCGTCTTGAGCGTCACGCGTTTGAGCGAGACCCACTTGCCGCTGCGCAGACGCTGGAGCGTGACGGACTTGCCGACGAACGAGTCCGCCGCAGTGACGGCGAACGAATACCGGCCGAGCCGTACCTTGCGCAGCCGCAGGGACGGGGCGACCTTGACCTGCAGCGTCGGGCTCGTCGAGCCGCGAAGCCTGGCGCGGTAGGCCGTGTTCTTCGTCGGCTTCGCCGCGTACGTGAACACGCCGGCGCTCGTCGTCGGCACGCTCGCCAGACGCCTGAACGCCGTCGTTCCGCAATCCTGCGCCTGGATGTCGACGTCCTCACCCGCTCGCTGGAGGGAGACCTTTCCGCTAAGCGTCGTCGTCCCTCCATACGTGACGCTGAGGGGCGCGGCTGTGAGCGTCAGCGACGGTGGGGCGGTAACCGCCACGACCGGCAGAACGAGCGCAGCCGCGATGACTGTGAATGTGGCAAGGATTTTCATAGCGATTGAGAAGACGCCGAGAAACGGCAAATTTTGCGGCGTGCTATGAGTCTCGTCGTGCGCGCGCTTGTGACCGGGGGGACCGGTCGGGTCGGCTCCGCGATCGTCGACAGTCTCGAAGAGGCGCGCTGGACCGTGGTCTCGGTGGGCCGTGCCGACGGCGACCTCTCCGATGCCGCCGAGGCGAAAGCGCTCGTCGATCGTGCGCTCGAGGAACTCGGGGGCCTCGACCTCCTCGTCAACTGCGCGGGGGAGGGATTCGTCCCGAAGCCCGTCGAGGACGTGAACGAAGCCGATTGGGACGTAGCGTTTGGCGCGACGGCGAAGGGAAGCTTCTTCGTCACCCAGGCCGCGGCGCAGGCGTTGCGGAACTCGGGCGGTGTCGTCGTGATGATCGAAGACGTCGCCGCGTACCAGGCGTGGCCGTCATTCGCCGCTCACTGCGCTGCGAAGGCCGCTCAGGCAATGCTGACGCGGGTGCTCGCGCGAGCCCTCGCACCGGATGTCCGCGTGTGCGGAGTCGCACCCGGCCCGGTGGCAGTCGAGCCCGATCAGGAAGAGCGGCGCGCGGCCGAGACCCTGCTCGGTCGGGTCGGGTCTCCGGAGGATGTCGCCGCCGCAGTGCTGTATCTCGCGCGGGCCGAGTTCGTGACCGGCACATCGCTTGTCGTGGACGGCGGCCGTCTGCTCCAATCCAGTCGCGATGCCGGCGCGTAATCAGAAGGAGATGGAGATCGCGGCTGAAGCGGGATCGCTTCCGCAGGCAGCCGCGAACGTGTCTCGACTGGCGAGAAGGGAATCTGATGATGCGGAGCTACTTCGACGGATTGCCGCCGGTGATCGCGCTGCCTTCGAGGCGCTCTATCGGCGCTACGTGCGCCCTGTGTTCGGCCTCGCGCTTCGCCGGCTCGGCGATCGGGGGCGCGCCGAGGACGCGACGCAGGAGACGTTCACTGCTGTCTGGCGCGCCGCCGGTAGCTACAGGCCTGACCGCGGCCCCGCTGCTCCGTGGCTTTACGCGGTCGCGCGGAACGCGATCATCGATCGCAGCCGCGTGCGCGGCGAGCCCTCCGCCGAACCGCCCGATGAGGCGGCAGACGAGCCCGGCCCGCCTGATCGCGCCGAGGCCGAATGGGTCGCGTGGCGGGTGCATAGCGCCCTCGAGCAGCTTCCCGAACAGGAGCGGTCGTTGATCGAGCTCGCGTACTGGGGCGGCCTCTCGCAGTCGGAGATCGCCGAGTTCGTCGGCATCCCGCTCGGGACGGTGAAGACCAGGACGCGCAGCGCCCTTGCCCGGCTGGCAGACGTCCTGGACGAGGAGGTCCGATGACGAGCCGGGGGCCTGACTTCCGAGACCTCGTCGGCGAGGATCTCGGAGCCGAGGAGGAGGCGCGCCTCCGCCGCGTCCACGATCTCTTGCTGCAGGCCGGTCCGCCACCGGAGGTCCCGCCTGCCGTCGCAACGCCTGCGATAGAGAGCCCGAAAGGCCGCGTCCTGCCACAACGCCGGAGAGGAGCCGCGCTGCTGCTCGCTGCAGCCCTCGCCGCCGCCGCCTTCGGCGTCGGCTATCTCGTCGGCGACCGCAACGGGGGCGAGACCGCGTTCAACTCCGCTCAAGTCGTGCGCCTCCACGGCACATCCCGCGCGCCACGCGCGCTGGCGACCGTTAAGGTCGGTAAACCCGACAAGGGCGGCAACCTGCCGATGCTGGTCACGGCGCAGGGGCTCAAGCGACTGCCGGCCGCCTCGGATTACTACACGCTCGCTCTGACGAAGAACGGGCGCCCGGTCGTCACCTGCGGGACGTTCAAGATCGGCCCGAGCGGCGTGACCACGGTTCGCATAACCGTTGCCTACGACGTCAACCGATTCGACGGCTGGGTGATCACGGAGTACAAGCACGGCCGCAAGGCCGAGCCCGTGATGCTCACTTCCTAAGGCGCGACGCGACCGCTGGCGACGAACGCTTCGTACGTCACCGGCATCAAGTCGGCGAGGAAGCGCTCACACGCCTCCGCATAGCGACGGATCTCGCGCTGCGCGGTCTCGGCATTGCGGAGTGAGAGGAAATTCATCAGCGCGCGCGCGTTGACCGTCCAGTAGAACTCGGTGTAGGCGCCGACCGGCATGACGAGCCGGGCCAGCTCGCGGGCTACGCCGCGTTCGACGAGCCGCGTGTACGCGTTCCAGGCAGCCTCGTAGACCGCTCTCAGCTCCTCGCGCGTCTCCTCGGCCACCTCCGGCGTGACCGGCTCGAACGAGTAGGCACCGGGCTTCCCGAGCTGCGAGCGCACATCCTCGGGCTCGGGAACGTAGAACTCGTCGGTCGCCTTGGCATACCGCATGGAAAACTCGTTGAACGAGCCGACACGGTGTCGAAACCATTCACGCGCGACGAACAGCGGCGCGCGAACGTGGAAGCGGAACGAGTTGTGCTCGAAGGGTGTGCCGTGGCGATCACGCATCAGGAACCGGATCAACGCCTCGTCCGACTCGTCCATCACCTCCTTCCGGCGCGCGAAGCTGACACGGGCGGCGTTGACCACCGAAAGATCGGTCGCCATCGCGTCGTCGAGCCGGACGAAGCCGTGGTCGAGGACGTGAATCGTCCGCTCGGGTATCACTTCGGGCGCAGTGGCCACGCAGCCGAGTGTAACGACGCTCTATGTCGGCGCTTCCGGATTCTCGTACCCCTCGTGGCGCGGCGAGTTTTATCCCGCCGACGCGAAGTCCGAAGACTTCTTGGAGCTGTACGCCCGGCGGCTCCCGACGGTCGAGCTCAACAACACCTTCTACCGGCTCCCGTCGGAGAAGCAGTTCGAGTCGTGGGCGGCAAGAACGCCCGACGGGTTCAAGTTCGCAGTCAAGCTCACGCGCGGGATTACCTGGGGCGGCGGGCTCGACCGAATCGCGACCTTCTGCGAGCGCGTGCGCGTCCTGGGCGACCGTCTCGGCCCGATCCTCGTGCGGATGCCCGACAACCGGCCGCGTGACGACGGCTTCCTGCGCCTCTTCCTCGATTCGATGGACCCAGACCTCGAGCTCGCTTTCGACCTGCGGCACGACTCGTGGCGCGATGCCGAGGTTCCGCTCCGCGTGAACCAGATCGACAGCGACGCGCCGTTTCGCTATCTGCGGTTCCGCGACCCTCCCTACGACGACGCGGCGCTGCAAGCGTGGGCCGAACGGCTACGCCCGCTGCTCGACGAGGGCATCCGCGTCTACTGCTTCTTCAAGCACGAGGACGAGCCGAGCGCGCCGCGCTACGCCGAGCGTCTGCGCGAGCTTTTGGATGCCTAGCTGAGTTCGGATTTCGCCTCTACATTCGAGTTCCGGGAGGCGGGGTGGAACATCTCGTTCGTCGACACCGGCCTCGACTCGAGCATCGGCCAACGCTTCGCAGCGGTGCGTGACTACGTGGTCGACGACGAGGTCTTTCTCACCACGTACGGCGACACGGTTACCGATGCGCCGCTGCCGCTGCTGATCGCCGCCCGCGCCGCAAACGGCAAGGTGGCGAGCCTGCTGTCTTACAGCCGAACTACACCTTCAACGCGGTCGCCTCCGACGAACGAGGCCTCGTGACGAGACATCGCCCAGACCGGCATCCGCGTCAACGGCGGCTACTTCGTGTTCCACCGGGACGTCTTCGAGTACCTGCGCGAAGGAGATGACTTGCCCGACACGCTCCGGCGTTTGATCGAGGACGAGCAGCTCTTCGCCTATCGCTACGACGGCTTCTGGGCGCCGATGGACACGCTGAAGGACAAGGAAAGGCTCGAGGGGCTCGTCCGGAGCGGCGGCAGCGTCTGGCAGGTATGGACATACGTCGCCGGCGAGGCCGCGGGAGCCAGCGGCTAAGCCGTCGTGCTGAAGCTCGAGCTGAGCGGGGCGAAGGCCTCCGGGCTCCGCGTGCTGGCGATCGGCGCCCACGCCGACGACATCGAGATCGGCTGCGGCGGCACGATCCTGCAACTCGCGCGCACGTTTCCGGAGCTCGAGGTGCACTGGGTGGTGCTGAGCGGGGATTCTCCACGCGCCGAAGAGGCGCGCGTGGCGGCCGGCGTCTTCCTCGAAGGGGTGGCGCGCACCGATGTGACGGTCGCGGAGTTCCGCGACTCGTTCTTCCCCTACGGCGGCGAGGTCAAGGAGTTCTTCGAGTCGTTGAAGGACAAGGTCTCGCCGGATCTCGTCCTGACCCATCAAGGAGCAGACCTGCACCAGGACCACCGGCTCGTGGCCGAACTTACCTGGAACACGTTCCGCGACCACCTGATCCTCCAGTACGAGATTCCCAAGTACGACGGCGACCTCGGCTCGCCAAACGTGTTCTTCCACCTGGACGAGGAGAGCTGCCGGCGCAAGGTCGACCTGCTGCTCCGATCCTTTCCATCCCAGCACGCCAACGAGTGGTTTCGCGAGGACCTCTTCCTGGCGCTCATGCGGCTGCGTGGGATGGAGTCGAACTCGCCGAGCGGCTACGCCGAGGCTTTCTACGGGCGCAAGCTCGTTCTGTGATCTGGCAGAGCGAGTAGAGGCCCTTGCGGGCCTCTACTCGCTCGCGCGAGCTCTACGTGCGGATTAGCAGAGCTTGTTGTTGTTGTACTTGTCGAGCGTCGTCGCGAGGCTGTTGGCCAGGTTCGCGTCCGCCGTCGTCAGCTTCGGCGAGTAGCCGTTCCCGTCGAAGTTGTACTTCGTCAGGAGGGCGTGCGCCTGGTTGATCGCGGTCGCCGAAGCGGCACACTGGCCTGCCCCGGAACCGACGTTCAGGTCGGCCGCGAGCAACTGGGCCGCCATGTTGAACAGCGGATCGCTCGACATCTTCTTGCCAGTGAGCGTCTGCTTGCTCAGGATGTTGACGGCGTTCCTGCAGACGGTCGACGGGCTCTGCGTGAGCGGGTTCAGCACCAGCAGACCGAGGGTCACCGGCGTGCCGGCCTGAGCCATCTTCAGCAGCGTCTGGTCGAGCACCGGCTTCTGCCCGCCGCCCGTGCAGGACGACCAGTTCTTCCAGTAGCCGATGGTGAGCGCCATCCCGCCTGGCGGCGGCTTGTTGTCGATGGCGAACGACTTCGTCTCACCTGCCGCGACCGTGAAGTCGGTGCAGACGACGCTGTTGTCCCCGCTCGGGTTGTAGACCGAGTACAGCGGCGGTCCGAGCGTCGTCGTCCAGCCCGGCTGCATCTGCTCGCAGAGCTGGTACGTCGTCCCCGGCACCAGGTACGTGCTGAAGTTGATCACGCCGCCGTTGGCGGCATTCGCCGTCCCGGTCTCCAGGATCGTGCCCGCCTGGGCCGCAGAAGCTCCCGTGCGGAGCTGGAACGTGAACGACTGCGAGCCCGAGGGCGCCGTACCGTTCACTGTCTTGACCACCTTCGCCTTCCCGCGAGCACGGTTCGTGAACGTGCAGGTGACGGTCTCGCCCGCGCTTACGTCGATGTTGCTCACCGGGCTGCCGTCGTCACAGGTCGAGCTGGTCAGATCCCAACCGGCGGGCACGGTCTCGGACGCGCTGTAGCCGTTGCCGGGCACCACGTTCGAGTACGTCTGCTGGTCGCCGTTCTTGAGGCTGAAGCTCGAGGGGCTGAGCCCGCCGCCGGCCGAGAACGAGAAGCTCATGTCGGTCGGGTCGGGGCTCGGGTTCGTGACCTTCTTGATGATGATCTTGCCGCGCTGCCGGTTCGTCTTCGTGCACTCGAAGGTCTTGCCGGCGTCGGCCGGGTGGTCGACGGTGAAGCTACAACCGCTGCTCCCCGTCTCGTCCCAACCGGCCTGCGGCGTCTCCGTGATCGTGTAGCTGCCCTCCTGGAGGTCCGTCGCGAAGGCGACGAAGCCGGTGCCGGTGGTGGTGACCTTCTCGCCGCCCGCGGGCGTGCCGGGACCGGTCAGCGTCATCTCCCAACCGGCCTCGCTGCCTGCCGGGTTGGTGACCTTCTTCACCTTTGCGTGCGCAGCGGTGAGCGTATTCGCGAACGAAACGGAGCCCGAGCACGAAGGCAGGTTGATCGCCTTCACCTTGTCGGCCTGCGCGTCCCATTTGCCGCTCGCCGAGCCGACTTCCTTCACCGTGTAGGTGCCCGGAGCCAGGTTCGGGACGTCGACGTGGTCGCTCGTCTCGCCTGCGGCGAAGTCGATCGACGGGCTCGCCACGAGCGCGTTCGAGCTGTCGTAGACCTCGAAGTTGAACGTCTCGGTCTCCGAGCCCTGCAAGACGTCCGGGATCGACTTGTTGATCGTCAGCGTCACCCTTGCATCCGCCGATACGCTCACGCTCGCGGTGGCCTGCTTGCTGAAGCCGTCCGACCCGTTCAGCGTTGCGGTATCCGAAAGCGTCCCGGACGAGCTCACGCCCGAGTCGACGTAGATCGTCTTGTCGAACGAGACGGAGCCGTCGCCGTTCTGCGTGTCGGACAGCCAGCTGACCGTCCCGCTCGTCTTCGTCCCGGCGACGTAGCCGCCCTGGAACGAACCGGAGGCTCCCGAGAACGAGTCGGCCGAGTACTCGAACGACCCGGTGATGCTCTCGTCGTCCGAGATCGCGGCCGTCTGGTTCAGCTCGGGCCCTGAGAACTGCACGGGCGCCGACGCGGTAGCCATCGTGTTTCCGGGAACCGGGACGCCCGTCACCTTGTCGGTGTAAGTGGCGGTGGCGACGTCGTTCAGGTTCGTCGTCCCGTCGGGCACCGTCGTCTGGTGCGTGAGGACGAGGAAGTTGGATGTATTCGCCGGGACGTCGATCGGGCCGGACGTAGCCGTGTCGAGCACGGTCGTCCCCGAGCGGATGTCGTCGGAGACCGTGGTCGTGATCACACGCGCCGCGGGGTTCGTGGCGTAGACGTGCGTGATGACCGTGATCGGGCCGCTCGGCGTCGCGGCCTTCTTCTCCCAGCTGATCGTGATCTTGACGCCGGCGGAACGTGACTGCGAGGCGTCGCAGGTGTTTCCGAACGAGACCGTGGCCGGGGTTGCGTCCTTCGTGATGTCCCAGACGTGGTCCGAGCCCTGCGTCGCCGTCATGTCCTTTTTGATCGACTGGGGTTTGATCTCACCGACCGGGAGGCTGAGGCGCTTCTGGCCGATGCCGCTCGAGGTCAAGCTTTGGTTCCACAGGTTCGACTGGAGCGACGAACCGCTGAAGTTGTGCGCTCCGAGCGCCAGTCGCTGGTAGTAGTCGTAGACGCAGGTCGAGCCGGCCTGCTGGCTCACGGTCACGAGGCGGTAGATCGTCTGATCGGCTCCGCCGACACCTCCGCCGGGCGGGGTGATCGTCTGCGGCCCCGTTGTCGCGGCCGTGCAGCTCGCATCGGAGAGCGAGGTGTTCAGGCCGAGGGCGCTGATGACATCCCAGCCCGTGCCCGTGCCGGCACCGTTCTTGTAATCGCCGGCGACGATGAACTTGTAGGTCTGCGTCCCACCGTCGTCCCTCAAGGTGACGCGGTGCGGAACGAGGTCGAGCTCGTTCCAGCCCTTGCCGAGGTTCCCTGTCGTGTATTCGCTGTCCGGACAGATGAAATCGCCGTTTACGTTCGGCAGCGTGATCGAGCCGTCGTTGCGACAGCCCTCGAGCGTGAAGTTGATGTGGTCCGGATCGCCTGTGGCGGCAAATGACCCACCTGCCGCGAGTACGAGCGCCCCGAGCACAGCCAAGAGGACGCATCTCAGCACCCTCTGCCGTCCACGGGGCGTGGTCGTCTTCCCTCTCTTCACGTTACTCCCTTCCCTTACCGCAGGATCGCGACGCACCGTCGTCCAGGCGAGCGGCCGGCAGCCGTTGCCGCACCTTGCGTCAGCGCGTCATGGGAAGGGGGCGCTTTTCCTGTGTTCGATCCCCCGGGGACGTCACGCGTCGGACGTGACGCCTTCCCAGGATCCGCAGACGATCGCTCAAACGCCGCATGCGTTGCGACTATCGCGAACGAGTCTAGGAACGTGTGGAAAAGCGGTGAATAGCGCAATTGCACCATTTCCGCCCTAGGGCGACTGACCTGGAAGTCCAGGCCGAAGCCTGGAAATAGGCCTCATGTCAGGTTACGCTTGGAGAGCGGCACCCCTCAGCGGCGCATTTCCTAACCCCTCCGGATCACAAGCGGCATGACCCCACCTTCGATACTGGTCGTCGACGACGACAGCGAGTTCCGACGGCTCGTTGCGACCCTGCTCGGCGACATCGGCTGCAGGATCGTGGAGGCAGCCGACCGCGATCAGGCGCTCGCCGCCGTCGATGCCGAGCGCCCGAGACTCGTTCTCGTCGATGTCCACTTGCCGGGCATGAGTGGGTACGACATCTGCCTCGAGCTGCGAGACCGTTTCGGCAGCCAGCTTCCGATCGTCTTCATTTCCGGGACGAGGACGGAGCCAATCGATCGCGCGGGCGGCCTACTGCTCGGAGCCGATGACTACATCGTCAAACCGTTCGATGCCGGTGAATTCGTCGCCCGCGTCCGCCGGTTTCTCCGGAACCGGGGCACCGACGGGGCCGACAATCCAGCTCTTGGCGCGATCTCCCGGCTGACCCCGCGGGAACGGGAGGTTCTCGACCATCTTGCGGAGGGGGAGAACCAGATCGAGATCGCCGAGGCACTGTTCATCAGCCCGAAGACAGTGGCCGGCCACATCCAGCGCGTCCTCGCGAAGCTTGACGTCCGCAGTCGCGCGGAGGCGGTCGCGCTCGTGCTGCGGTCACATTCGCACCAGCGCGACGTCGAGGCGCATGCGGACTCTCCGCTCGCCGGCACGGCATAGGCGGCCCGGGTTACGGCGCCGTAGTCGCCGACTCTTGCGTACCACGTCTGCTTCGCTCGACGATCTCGACCATCTGGTCGACGGCGTAGCGCAGCTCGCTGTCGGTGTTGAAGAAGTGCGGGCCGAACCGTAGCCCCACGTCGGGGCGGCGGTCGCACAGGATGTCGCGCCGCTCGAGCTCGGCGTGCACGGCTTCGAACCCGGGCATGCGCACGACGACGCTGCCGCCGCGCCTGACCGCATCCCGAGGGCTGACGACGTCGAAGCCCGCCTCGTCGAAGAGGTCGACGAGCAACGCGGTCTGCTCGATCGAGCGCTTTCTGATCCGTTCCACACCGATCTCCTCGATCACGTCGTACCCCGCAGTAGCGGCGTAGAGCGCCGGCACATTGGGTGTGCCGGTGAGAAACCGGGCGGCGCCCTCCGCGTACTCCTGCTCGGGCTCGAACGCGAATGGGCGCGCGTGGGCCTGCCAGCCGGTGAACGTCGGGCGGAGCTGCCCGGCCAGGTCCGGCCGCACGTAGAGCCACCCCGCTCCAGGCCCGCCGCAGAGCCATTTGACGCTGCCGCCGACGGCGAAGTCGACATTCAGCTCGGTGACGTCCAGCGGGACGGTGCCGACGGACTGGTAGGCGTCGAGGACGACGTGGGCGCCGACCTCGTGCGCGCGGCTCATGATCGGCGCGACGTCCTGGATCTCACCCGTCTTGTAGAGGACGTGGCTGATCGGAACGAGCAGCGTGCGCTCGTCGATCAGGTCGACAACCTCGCGGTCGTCGCCCGCGAGCACGAGCTCGGCTCCGCGCTCGCGCTGCGCCTGATAGAGGTAGCGAACCGACGGGAACTCGCCCGGCCCGTACACGATCCGGTTGCGAGGCGGCTCGAACCTGAAGCAGGAGAGCACGACCGCTTGCGCGACGGCGACGTTTTGGTGCATCACGGTCGAGGCGGGCGGCGCGCCGATGATGCGCCCGAGCTGGTCACCGACCGTGAACGGCGCCTCCCACCATCCCTCCATCCACGCGCGCACACCGCGGGTCTTCCACTCGCGCGCGTAGGCGAGCAGGCGATCCTCGGCGGCCGCGGGCATGGCGCCGAGCGAGTGGTTGATCAGGTACGTCGTGTCGGCAAGGATCGGGAACTGCTCGCGGTAATCGGCGAGGTCGCGCACGCAGCCGAGTTTAGGGGCGCGCCACAGCGACGAGCCGATGGTCGCGCGAGAGGGGCTCCCGCTCGAGCAGGCCGCCGAAGAACTCGACCGTAGTGAACCCGGCGTCGCTCAGCATCGCCTGGATCTCCGTCGCCGTGTAGACGCGGAGGCTGAACTCGAAAACTCTTCGACTGCCGTCGGTACGAATCAGGCGATGTTTGGTATGTACGCGCGAAGCTACGGGATCGAAGCCTCGCTCCTCGAATACGAGTCCGCCGTCGGGCAGCTCTTGCCATTCGCGCTCGCGGAAGACGCTCATCAGGCGATCCCGGTGCATGGTCTCGAACACGAGCGCTCCTCCAGGACGCAGCACGCGCCTGAACTCGACGAACGCGGCTCGGGTCTCCTCCTCGCCTCTATACCCCAGCGAGGAGAAGAGATTGAGCACGGCGTCGAAGCTCGCCTCCTCGAAGGGCAGCTCGCGGTAATCGGCCTCGAGGAAGCGGGGCAATTCTCGGTCACGCGCGCGCTTCTTCGCCTCGGCGATCTGAGCGGCCGAGCGATCGATGCCCGTAACGCGGTAGCCGGCGTCGGCCAGCGCAATCGAGTGGCGTCCGAACCCGCACGGGCTGTCCAGGATCTCGGCTCCTGGCGAAGAGCCCGCCAGCTCGACGGCGGCCGCCGCCTCCGCGGCGGAATCCCATTGATCGATCCGCGGGACGTAGGTCTCGAAGTAGAGCACGTCGAAAAATTCGTCCCAGTCGGTCATGCGGCGAGTGTATTTCGCTCGATCCCTCGAACGAGTGAACTTCGCCGGCCCTCACCCAATCGGGTGACGAAAGAGCCCGGTCGACTGACCTACGTTCCGCTCGATTCATAACTGCGGCCCCGCCGAACGCGGGCCTAGGGAGGAAGAAAAGGGATGGCGAGACACGAAGGCATCATTGAGCGCAACGATCGGCGGAACGCCGTCTGGGGCTCGGGGAAGATCGCGGGCCTTGCAGCTGCCGTTGTCGCCGCGATCGCAGTCGCGGCTCCCGGCACGGCTGGCGCCGCCACCGGGGCGAGCGTGAAGGCGTACAACGTCTCCGGGAGCTCGGCGGTGATCGTCGGATACAACTCTTCGATGGCAGTGGACCTGTCGGCGCCGGGCTCCGGCTCCGTCGACGCGGTCTCCTGGAGCGACGTGTCCTGGAGCGACGCGCTCTAGGCGAAGGATCAGCTCAGCTTCTTCAGCACGCCCAACGCCCGCTGGTTCCAGGCCACGCGGTGCGTGATCCCGGCCACGCCGGCGACGCGGCCGCGGTTCTCGAGGTACCAGTCGTACGTCTGCTTCAAGGCATCCTCGTTCGAGAGCCGCGGCGCGAAGCCGAGCAGGCGCTCCGCCTTCGAGATATCTACGAACGAGTCGCGGTGCGCCGTCCTGTAGTGCCACTCGGCGAGCGGCGAGAGGCGAAGCAGCTCGAGCCCGCGTAGCGCGAGCTCGGCCGGCCGAACGGGGACGGGCTGGAGCCGCGAGCCGGACCTCGCGTGGTCGATCAGCGCCTGCAGGTCCGAGCGCACGGTGCCGAACGCCTTCGCGCCGAGGTTGAATGTCTCTCCCACCGCCGGTGCCTCGGCAGCCCGCAGGATCGCGTCGACCAGGTCCTCGACCGCAAGCAGCTGGTAGCGGTTGTCGCCGCGGCCGAGGATGTAGATCCGGCGGCCCTCGCGGATCCAGTCGAAGAGGATTTCGAACACGCCCAGGCGCTCGGGGCCGATGAAGGTCTTCGGCCGCAGGATGACCGTCTCGAGGCCGCGGCGCGCGAAGTCGTGCGTGACGCGTTCGGCCTCGATCTTGGAGTCTCCGTAGTGCCCAACCCCGACGAGCGGATCGGCCTCGTCGATGGGATGCTTCTCGGGGACGCCGTAGACGGCGGTCGAGGAGATCAGGATCGCCCGGGCGCCGGCATCGAGCGCTCCGGCGAGCACGTTCGCCGTCCCCTCGACGTTGACCGCCCAGATGCTCGCGCGCGAGGCCTGGATTGGAAGCGCCGCGGCGGCGTGGACGACGACGTCGGCATCGGCAGTCAGCGCCGCAGTCGTGCTCGGATCGCGAACGTCGCCGCGGAGCGCCTCGACCGACCGCTCGAGCTCCGGCTCGTCGAGCGGGGCGACGTCGAGGGTGCGCACCTCGTGGCCGTCCACGAGAAGGCGACGCGCCAGATGCAGGCCGAGGAACCCGGCTCCCCCGGAGATAGCCCAACGAGCCACTAAGGCCGGACGCTAACGGCCTGCGGAGGCTGAGGCGCCGGCCTCGCCGGCGGTTGTGAGTTCACGAGGATGGCGGCCACGAGCAGCACGGCCA
>JBKPFU010000135.1:0-5670 GCA_046728975.1 Actinomycetota bacterium
GGCGAAGTGCAGGCGAACCAGCGCTTCGCCGAGGAGCTCGCCGGGATTCTTTTCCTCCAGCGCCCGATCGAGCTGCTCAGGGGTGATGAAGCCCTTGCGGAGCATCAGCGCGCCGAGGTGGGGGCGGACCTCCTCCTCGAAAAAGGTGTGGTCGAGTCTCGCGGGCCGCATGAGGCACTTATCGACCGCCCGCGGCGCCTGCTTGAGCCGATTTGAACTAGAAAACGCCGTCCGCCGTTCTTCAGGCCATCGCTACTGCTCAATCGAGCAAGCCGCGGCGGCTTGCAGCCAGCACCGCCTCGACGCGCGTCGCGACGCCGAGCTTGCGCATGGCGTTACTCAGGTACTCCTTGACCGTGTGGCGGCTCAGATGGAGCCGCTCGCCGATCTGGGGATTCGAAAGTCCCTTGGCCGCGAGCCGCAGGATCTTGATCTCCCGCTCAGTCAGTTGACCGCCGTCGTCCGCCGATCGGCCACGACGGCGAGAACTAGCCGCAGCCTCCATCCTTCCCCCAACGCCGCATGAGTTGGACGGCTCATGATCCGTCGGGCGGGACGGAAAGTCAACTCACGCGGGCACGGGGCCGTGCTCGAGCAGGATCCCTGCGATCTGGACCGCGTTCAGCCCCGCGCCCTTGCGCAGGTTGTCGCCCGCGACAAGGAACGAGAGCCCGCGTTCCACCGTCGGATCGCGCCGGATCCTGCCCACCAGGACGTCGTCTACGCCGGCTGCCTTTGCAGGCGTCGGGAACTCCTCGAGACCAATGCCCGGCGCCGACTCGAACACCCTCCGCGCATGCTCGGGCCCGAGGGCGTCCTCGGTTTCGATCCACACCGCCTCCAGGTGCCCGACGAGGACCGGCACCCGCACGCACGTTGCCTGCACCGGCAGCTCAGGCAGGTCCATGATCTTCCGCGTCTCCTCGCGCAGCTTGACCTCCTCGTCGAATTCCTCGCCGTCGAAGTCCCAGTCCATGCGGAGGTCGTGCTGTGACGCCGGCTCGGCGGCGAGCCGCTCCATCGACGCCCTGCCGGCTCCGGACGCCGACTGGTACGTCGCGACTCGGACGCGGGTCAAGCCCGCCGCATCGTGCAGCGGCTTGAGCGCGCAGACGAGCTCGATCGTCGAGCAGTTCGGCACCGCCACGATGCCCTCGTGCTTATGTGCGCGGTCGCCGTTGACCTCGGGGACGACGAGCGGCACGCTCGGATCCATTCGGAACGCCGACGATTTATCGATCGCCAGCGTGCCACCGCGCACGGCGTGGGGGACGAGCTCGCGGCTTGCTGCGGCGTTGACGGCGAAGAAGGCCACGTCCAGCTCGCCGGCGGAGAGCGCCTCAGGCGTCGCCTCCTCGACCGTCCGGCCGTCGAGCTCCTGGCCCGAAGATCGCGCGGACGCGAAGTAGCGCACGTTCGGCTCGTCGCGCAGGAGCTCGCGGAGGACCTCGCCCACGGCTCCCGTCGCCCCGACGATCCCGAGCTTAGGAGGGCTACGCATGCGCGCGCTTCGCATCCGGCGCGTCCAGCTCGAACGCGGAGTGCAGGGCCTGAACCGACCGCTCGACATCGTCGCGCGGGACGTGGCAGGCGATCTTGATCGGCGACGTCATCACGACCTCCGGCTCGATCCCGAGCTCGCCGAGCGTCGCAAACGTCAGCGCGGCGACACCGGGGTGACTCTTCATTCCAGCGCCGATGATGCTCACCTTCCCGAGGTCATCGCGCGACGACCAGGTCACGCCGAGCTCGTCCAACACCGCCGACGTGGCGCCGTGATCGTCCGCCGGCGCGGTGAAGAGGATCTCGGGGCCCGTCTGCACGATCGTGTCGACGTTGACGCTCGCGTCTGCGAGTGCCGAGAAAAGGCGCGGCCCGCCGATTCCCTCCACCCGGTAGAGGATCTCGTCGAGCGCGTGGGTGACGCCGGAGATCATCGCTTTCTCGAGCATTCGTTCGTCCTCCTCGCGTATCCAGGTGCCGTCCTCGGCAGAGAACGTGGAGCGGACGTGGAGCTTGACGCCGTGATTCCGCGCGACCTCGACCGAGCGTAGCTGCAACACCTTCGCGCCGGAAGCCGCCATCTCGAGCATCTCCTCGTAGCTGACGACGTGGAGCTTCGTCGCCTCCGGAACGATGCGCGGATCGGCGGTGAAGACGCCGTCGACGTCGGTGTAGATCTCACACGCCTCGGCCCCGAGCGCGGCCGCGAGGGCGACAGCAGTCGTGTCCGAGCCGCCGCGGCCGAGGGTCGTGATATCCAGGTCGGTCGAGACGCCCTGGAACCCGGCGACGAGGACGATCCGGTTTCGGTCGAGCGCCTCGTGGATCCGGTGGGCGCGAACGTCGACGATCTTCGCTTTTCCGTGGATGGTGTCGGTCACGATCCCGGCCTGCGACCCCGTCAACGAAATCGCCTCGTGGCCCAGGTCGTGGATCGCCATGGCGGCGAGGGCGCAGGGGATGCGCTCCCCGACCGACATCAACATGTCGAGCTCGCGCGGCGCGGGGCGCGGCGAGACCTCATATGCGAGCCTGGTCAGTTCGTCGGTCGTATCGCCCATCGCCGAGAGAACGCCGACGACGCGGCTGCCGTCCTCGCGGGCGGCGACCAGCCGCGCGGCCACGCCCTTGATCTTCGCCGGGTCGGCAACGGATGTGCCGCCGAACTTCATCACGATCGTTCCGAGCCGCGGCTCGACGCCTTCGACGGCCGGTACGGCCTCGTACTCGGTCGCGGTCACTCCGCAAAGTCTAGGAGGGCTCGGTGACACTCCGCTCGTCGCCGGGGCAAGAGGATCGGTTCGCGGTCGCCCGGCTCTAGCTACATCTCGCGGCGCCCGGCGAGCGCGCGTCCGAGGGTGACCTCATCGGCGTACTCGAGGTCGCCGCCGACCGGTAGGCCGCTGGCGAGTCGCGTGACCCGCACGCGCCCGCGGAGGCGGTCGGCGAGGAAGGCGGCCGTGGCCTCGCCCGTCATGTTTGGATTCGTTGCGAGCACGACCTCTTCGACGCCGTTTCGCTCCACGCGCCGCATCAGCTCGTCGATCCGCAGGTGTTCCGGCTCGACGCCGTCGATCGGCGAAAGTGCGCCCCCGAGCACGTGGTAGAGCCCCCGAAACTCGTGCGTGCGCTCGAGCGAGATGAGATCGGCCGGTTGCTCCACGACGCAGACGACCGAGCTGTCGCGCCGCGCGTCCTGGCAGATCGCGCAGAGCTCCTCCTCGGTGAAGTTGCCGCACTCCTTGCAGAAGCGCACGCGGTCTTTGACCTCCTGGATTGCACTCGCGAGCGCGCCGGCCTCGTCCTTGGGCGTTCTCAGGATGTGGAACGCAAGCCGGTGAGCGGTTCGTGTGCCGATGCCGGGCAGGCGCGTGAGCTGTGCAACGAGGTTCTCGACGGCGGGGCTGAACACGTGTCCATTCTGCCTAGCCGGATCGGACCTTCATGCAGCTCGGGAAGGGCTGGGGCTCGCGGAACTCCGGATATCGCTGCAGGTCTCCGACGCGCTCTGCCGGCAGGCGACCCCGCGCTCCGGCGCGCAGGAATCGAAGTCGCGTTCCGTCAACTCGATAGAACGACCGGCCGTAGATGACGCGAGACCGGAGGTCCGCGCCGTATCCGCTGGCGACGACCACGCCAGGACGTTCGCAGTCGACGACGCCGAAATGAGTAACGCTGCCCTCGAAGGGGAGCTCGTCGTCGTTGAACGGAGGGGGAAGCTCGATTTGCTCAAGCGCATCACGTCTAGCGGTGAAGAGGGCGGCGAACTCGGTGGACGCGCCCCGATGGGTCTCGACGACGATCTCGAGGCCGGGTTGCTCGTCTATCTCCGCCAGTCCGCGCACGCTCGGTAAATCCGTTCCGTACGTCTCGGCTGGCTTCACGGCGCACTCCGAGAGCTCGAGCGGACCGACGATTTCGCCCTTCGTGCCGCTCGCGCGAACTCGAAAGCGACAGCTCTCTGGGCCCTGATCCTCCACCGCGACCTCCTCAGCCTTGCCATCTCCGTCGACGTCGCCGTGAACGGTCGCGCCGCGTACGTGCCAAGCGGACGCCTTCTCCTTCTTGGAGTCCGAGCAGCCGACCACCAGGATGAGCGCGAGCGCCAGCGGCGCGGCGCGCATCAGGCGGTCGCGTCGTCGAGCCGCTGCGCGAGGGCGCCAAGCATCGCGATCGCGAGCTGCGGCTCCTCGGTCACCAACCGCTCGAAATCCGTGCGGGCGAGCGCGAATCCGCGCACGTGGGTCTCCGCGGACACCCGCGCCGTTCGCTGCGCGCCGGGCGTCAAAAGCGCCAGCTCGCCGAAGAAGTCGCCGGGGCCCAGCTCGGTCTGGCGGTTGCGTGCCTGAACGGAAGCCATCCCCTCCGTGATCACGAACATGCCCGAGCCCCGCTGCCTTGGCTCGGTCAGGACCTTTCCGCTGGGCGCCTCGAACTCACTGCAGGCGGCGGCGACGTGCTCGAGCGCGTCGTCATCCAGGCCCGCAAAAAGGGGGACCGAGCGGAGCTGGTCGGCCCGCTCCGACAACTACAGGCCGGGAAGGCCGAGCCCTTCGAGCCCGCCGACTGCCGGTCCGAGCTTGGTCTTGGCCAGGCCCTCGGCCGAACGGAGCGCCTCGTTGACGGCCGCAACGATCATGTCGCCGAGCATTTCGGGATCGTTTGGATCGATCGCCTCCGGCGAGATCTTGATCTCTTTGATCTCGCCCGACCCCGTGGCCTTCACGGTGACCATCCCGCCGCCGGCCGTTGCCTCGACCGTCTCGTTGGCAAGCTCCTCCTGCGCCTTCGTCATCTGCTCCTGCAGCTGCTGAGCCTGCTGAAGGAGCTTGTTCATGTCCATACCCATGAAGCCGAGGCTACAGCTTTCTACTGGTCGTCGACTTCTCGGGCATCGAACGTCTCCTTGATCAGCGAGACGAGGTCCTGATCGGCTGGCGGCTCCTCTTCGACCTCGCCTTCGCCTCCGTTCTCCCCCACGGCGAACGCGAGGCCGAGCCGTCGCCCCGTGACCTCGTAGAGCGCGTCCGCGAGGAGCGTCGCGTTCTTCGGCTCCTCGGCCAGCTGGCGGTGGAACGCAGCCTGCGGAGGAAACTCCAGGGTGAGCGTGTCCTCCGACAGGTTGGTGGGATGCGCCTCCCGCAGAACCGATGCGGTCGGGATAGACTTCTCTTCGACGGCCGGGAGGATCGTGCGCTGCCAGGCCTCCTGGAGCTGCTCGAGGTCGACGTCGACCTCCCGCGGCTCGGCGGCCGGCTCGGCGGCCGGAGCCGCCGGCGCTGCAGCGGGCTGATGGCCGGCCTCGAGACGCTCCAGCCGGTGCGCAATCGATTCGCGCGACAGGTCGGCCGCCGGCCGCGTCACCCTCACCCGCGCGAGCTCGAGCGGCAGGCGCGGGTCGCCGCCCTGGCGCATGTCCTCGACGGCCACGGCGAGCAGGTCGCACAGCCGCAGCACGGTCGGTTCGGGGAGCTGGTTGGCCTGCTCCCGGAGACGCTCCCGCGTCTCCTCCGTGACCGGCACCGAGTCCGGCACCTCGCCCGTGTGCTGGACGAGCAGGAGGTGGCGCAGGTGCTCTAGCAGGTCGGTCACGAGCCGCCCGAGATCCTGGCCCTGCTCCGAGAGCTCCTCGATGAACGTCAGCGCGCCGGCGGTGTCGCGGTCGAC
>JBKPFU010000136.1:0-4730 GCA_046728975.1 Actinomycetota bacterium
TCGGAGGAGATCGCGCGCGAGATCGACGACGAGATCCGGCGCGTGATCGAGGAGGGGCACGAGCTCGCCGTCTCGACGCTGAAGGCGCACCTGGACGAGCTCCACCGCATCTCGGCGATCCTGATCGAGCGCGAGACGATCGACAAGGACCAGTTCGAGCGTCTGCTCGCCGGCGAGGCGGAGGAGGACATCTTCCGCGAGGAGACTCCCGAGGAGGCGGCGCTTCCTCCGGCCGAAGAGCGCCGGAAGGCGCCGAAGCCGAAGCCGCGGCCGATCCCGTTCCCCGGCGCGACGATGCAGCCTCCACCGCCCGAAGGCGCCAAGGGCTAGCTCCTCTCACGCGCGGTGCGCCTCGTCGCCCCCGGAAGTGGAGCCGTCACGGCTGACCCTGGCGCTGGAACGTTGATCGTTTAGCGCTTCGCGGGAATACGCTGTTGTCCTGAGCATGCAAGCTGTTGAGGAACGGTTCCCGCGTCCGTCGGTGATGGGGATCGTGAACGTGACGCCCGACTCGTTCTCGGACGGCGGCGTCAACTTCTCACCCGAGGACGCGGTCGCGAGCGCCCGCCGGATGCTCGAGGAGGGTGCTGCGATCGTCGACGTCGGCGGCGAGTCGACGCGACCGGGCGCAGAGGCCGTCTCCGCCGAAGAAGAGCTGCGCCGCGTCGAGCCGGTGCTGGAGGCGCTCGAAGGCCTTCCCGTCTCGATCGACACAGCCAAGGCAGCCGTCGCCGCGAGCGCACTCGAGCTCGGCGCCGACCTCGTCAACGACGTCACCGCCCTCCGCGGCGATCCCGAGCTCGCCGGCGTGGTCGCCGAATCTGACGCGTATCTCTGCTTGATGCACATGCGGGGGTCGCCGAGGACGATGCAGGTCGACCCTCACTACGACGACGTCGTGGCCGAGGTCAAGGCGTTCCTGGAGGACCGCCTGCGCTTCGCCGTGGAGGCCGGCATAGCCGAGGAACGCATCTGCCTCGACCCGGGAATCGGCTTCGGGAAGACGGTCGCGCACAACTTCGAGCTCGTCCGGCGGCTGGACGAGCTGACCGCGCTCGGCCGACCGATCCTCGTCGGGTTCTCGCGCAAGAGCTCGCTCGGCCGGATCCTCGGCGACCCTGAAGCGAAAACAGGCACGACCGCGGCCAGCATCGGAGCCGCCGTGGTCGCCTTCGAGCGCGGCGCCACGATCCTGCGGGCACACGACGTGCGCGAGCATGTCGAAGCGCTCACCGCCGCGCGCGCCGCCCTTGCGTCGTGACGCTGACTGTCGAGCTTCGCGGCGTCGAGCTGGAGGGACGGCACGGAGTCGACGCGGAAGAGCGCGCTAGTCCACAGCCCTTCCTGTTCGATCTCTGGCTCGACGTGTCGGACGACGCGCTGTCCGATCGGATCGAAGATGCAGTCGACTACCGGGAGGTAGCCGCGTGCGTCCGTGAGGTGTGCGAGCAGCGACAGTTCCACCTGCTCGAGGCGCTCGCCGCGGCGACTGCCCAGACGGTGCTGGAGCGTTTTGCCGTCTCGCGGGCGAAGGTTCGCGTCCGCAAGCCGGCCGTCAAGCTGGACGCGCCGGTCGAGTACTCGGCGGCTACCGCCGAGGCGTCGAGACCGTGATCGTGTAGGCGGCGTCAGCCACGCCGCGCGGGAGAAAGGCGTCGGCGTAGATGAAGGTCCCACGCCGCCCGGTGCTGCGCGCAGTCACGACGTCCACGCGCGTTCCCTTCCTCTGGCTGAAGTCGAGCAGGTCGCGCTTCAGTGCCCGCCCCCGCTCGAAGATGGTTCGCGTCCTCGGCCCCCAGAGCGCGAGATCGACGTTGCGGTCGCCTCGGATGCGAACCACGACCCGGCGCTTTGCCGGCAACCAGATCCGGTAGATGTCCTCGGGATCCTCGGTGTAGTCCATGAACGCGCGGATCGCGGCCCGGCCGCGGCCGCGGCGGGTCAACGGCGACGTCCCCGCGCTCGTCATCCCGCCGGGCCTCACAGCGTAGACGTCCTCGTTCGGCTCCTGCGGGTCGCGAGGCGGGGTCGCTGTCGCGAGGGCGTTCGGGATGTCGAGCATCCCCCAGCCGGTGTCTCCGTCCCACCCGGACGGTGGGATGTCGCGCGCGGAGCGCCGCATCAGCTCGAGGATTTGTGTCGCTTGGAGCTGCGGGCGGATCGTCCAGACCCAGGCGGCAGCGCCCGCCACGAGCGGCGAGGAGAAGCTTGTTCCGTCAAAAACGTCGTAGCCGCTCGAATTGAAGTACCTCGGCACGGCGACGGGAATGTCCTGTCCGGGCGCGGCCAGATCGAGGGCCGGCGAGGCGCTCGAGAAGAAGGCCACCCGGTTGAGCTGATCGGTGGCGGCGATCGTCAGGACGTGAGGGAGTACCGCCGGCACGACCGGCCGGCTCCTGTTCTGTCGATCGTTCCCGGCCGCGGCGACGACGATCGACCCGCGCCGGAGCGCACGATCGACCGCGCGCTCGAGGAGGCGGCTGTAGCCAAAGAAGCCGCTGGAGATGTTGATCACGCTGCGTGTGTGCGACGCCGCCGCAAGCCCGGCGATCATGTCGCCGAGGCTGCCGCGGCCGAAGTCGTACTCCTGCAGGGCCGCCCGCGGATAGACGCCGACGAGGCCGACGCCGTTCGTCGGCGCCGCTGCCGTCGAGCTCACCGCCGTGCCGTGGACCTCCTCGTCGCCGAACACGGACTGCTGATCGAGCGCCGTCGTGTTCGGGCGGCCGGCGAACTCTGGGTGCGTGAGATCGAGGCCGGTGTCGAGCACCGTGACCGGAACCCCCGCGCCCGGCGGCTCGGCGCGGTCGGCGCCGACACGCGGAACCCACCATTCGGTCGGGACGAGCGGGTCGCTCAAATGGCTGAATCGGACCGCGGTGCGTTCCGGCTCGGCGAGCGCGAGCGCGCCGGTTCGCTCGAGCCGGGGCAGGAGCCGCTCGGCCGCAGCGCGGGGGAGGCGCCAGATCCGCAGGTCCCGCGACACGAGCTCGCCGCCCGAGAGCGCCACAACGGGGTCGGCGGCGTTCCCATTGAGCTGAACGAGCGTCCTCGGCGCCGAGGCCAGCGCCGGCGCGTGCTCGCGCTCAGGCTTCAACAGTCCCGCGGCGGCCGCGGGCGACACGAAGACGAAGGCTCCCAGAACGACCCCTAGAAGGAGGGCGCGCATCACGCTCCAGATCGACGAGGACAGCGGCGAAGATTAGCCGCGTGCCGTACGTCTACGTCGGCCTGGGGTCGAACCTCGGTGACCGCGAGGGGACGCTGCGGCGCGCGGTCGCGGAGCTCGGATCGGAATCGGGAATTGCCGTCCTCCGCGTGTCGCGGTTCCGGGAGACCGACCCCGTCGGCTATCTCGACCAGCCGCGGTTCGTCAACGCGGTGGCGGAGCTGGAGACGGACCTTCCGCCGCGCACGGTCCTGGATCGCCTCCTGGAGGTGGAGAGGCGGTTGGGGCGGGAGCGGCAGGAAGGTCCGAGATACGGGCCGCGGACGATCGACCTCGACCTGCTCCTCTACGGCGACACGGTGCTCGACGAGCCCGGTCTGCGGGTTCCGCACCCGCGCCTCCACGAACGCCGGTTCGTCCTCGAACCGCTTGCCGAGCTGGATTCTGGGCTCGTGGTCCCGGGGCGCGGCCCGGTTTCGGCCCTGCTTGCAGGGCTAGAATGAGGGGCCTGATGTCTCATCTCGACGAGCTGGAGGAATACGAAGCTGAGCTCGAGCTTCGGCTGAAGCGCGAATACAGCGCTGTTTTTGGCCTCTTCCGTTACTGCGTCCTGTCGCAGGACGCTACGTACCTCTGCAACAGGCTCGACCTCAACTACGTTCCGCAGCCCAACTACCCGTTCTTCCACTTGAAGATGGAGGACGTGTGGGTGTGGGACAAGAACCGGCCCACCCGAATCATCCCTCGCGCCGAGGTCTACACCTCCAGCGACGTCACGGTGGAGGAGCTTCGGGGTGAAGCGGACGAGCCGAAGTTGACTGCCGAGGCGCTGGCCGAGCGGATCGGCGAGCCGCTCGCCGGCGACGACGAGCTCTAGCCGCTCCCCCAGAGCTTCGCAAGCGTAAGCCGGCCCGTTTCCGCACGATTGCCGCGCTTTGATCGCGGCTCAGGTTGGAGCGGTTCGAGCCGGCTTCGCAGTCCGACTGTACGCCCAAGCGGCTAGCCTCGCAAGCGCCGTGCTGCTCGCCATCGACGTCGGGAACACACAGACCGCGCTCGGCTTGTTCGACGGCGCGCGCCTGACGCAGCAGTTTCGAGTAGCGACCGAGGCGCACCGGACCGGGGACGAGGTCGGCGTGCTGCTCGCAAGCCTGATCGACCTCGACGCGGTAGACGGGATCGCCCTCTCGTCGACCGTGCCCCTGCTGGTGCGCGCGTACGAGGACGTCGCCGATCGGGCCCGCGTGCCCGTGCTCGTCGTGGGCCCCGGGACGAAGACCGGTATCCCGATCCGCTACGACGATCCGCGCGAGGTCGGCCCCGACAGAATCGCGAATGCGGTGGCAGCGCGCGAACGCTACGGGGCTCCCTCAGTGGTCGTCGACTTCGGGACGTCGACGAACTTCGACGTCGTCTCGGCCGCAGGCGAATACGTCGGCGGCGTCCTGGCGCCCGGAATCGAGATCTCGATGGACGCGCTCTTCGAGCGCGCCGCGCGGCTGGTGAAGGTCGATTTCACGGAGCCGGAGACGGCGATCGGGAAGACGACGGAATCCGCCCT
>JBKPFU010000137.1:0-22961 GCA_046728975.1 Actinomycetota bacterium
CGGAAGGCAAGGACGTGCGCCTCGCCGCCGCGGTCGGCCTCTTCGAGCAGCGCCTGGCTACGCCCAATGGCGGCGGGGACGGGCGTCGGCCCGTAGTAGAGCGCCGCGGCAAGCTCTTGGAGGCACGAGGCGATCGACCAACCCGAGCGGCGGAGGTGTTCCGCGGCTTGCTCGGCAGCCTCCGAGGACTGTCGGTACCGGCAGTGGAGCCCGCCGCGAACGAACGCGATCGCATACCACGTCCGGCCGAGGGCGCGGTCGTCGCCGAGCTCCTCGAGCACCGGGATCGCGTGCGCGGAAAGCGAGAGCAGCTCGTCGGCGCCTCCCTCGGGTTTCCTGAAGAGGTTCAGGTTCGCCAGCTCGAGCTGCGCCCGAAGCTCCGCGCGCCGGTCGCGCTCCCGCCTGGCGGTACTGACCGCGTTGCCGAGCACCTCTTCCGCACCGGGGACGTCACCGGCTCTCCAGACGGAGATCCCCAGCTCCGCGAGCAAGTCGCGCCGCGTCGTCTCGCGTTCCGGGAGTAACGACGAAGCCCGCGTGAGGAGGTTCGTCGCGGCGGCCGTGTCGCCACGTTTCGCCGCTCGAAGCCCGGCTGACGCAAGACGGTCGCCGGCGTCGCTCGCGAGCCTGCGGGCGCGTCCGTCGGGAGGGCCGCCTTCGACACGCGAGCGGTAAGCCTGCTCGAGGTGGTAGCCCGCCACCTCTTCCGGTGCGGGCCCGTGAAGGTCGACCCAATCGGCGACTCGCTCGTGGAGCTCGGCGCGCACCTCCCGCGGGATCGTCGCGTAGGCGACCTCGCGGATGAGGACATGGTTGAAGCGGAAGCCGTCCTCGCGCGGGAACGCGGATGTTGCCGGATCGACGAGACCCTTCTGCCTCAGGTCGACGAGGTGGCGTCCGACTGCCGGAACGTCGAGCGGCGGCGAGAGATGAAGGACCGCGCCGTGCCAGAACTCCCGGCCGATCACGGCGGCTCTCTGCAGGACATCGCGCTCGCCCGGCTCGAGGCGGTCGAGGCGACTCGAGACGAGTGCCTCGAGCGAGGGCGGAACTCCCTCCAGGTCTCCAGCGGCCTCGTCCCGCAAGAACGCGACCAGCTGCTCCGCGAAGAGGGGATTGCCTTCCGCCAGCTCGACCACGCGCGCATGGGCTTCCGGCGAGAGCACATCCTGATCGACCAGCTCCACGAGCTCGGCCGCATCGGCGGCACCAAGGGCCTCGACCGAGATCACCGTCGTCTCGGCTTTCCAGCTCGGTCGCTTCTCCAGCAGCTCAGGCCGCGCGAGGCACAAAACGAGGAGCGGGCCTGCGGCGCTGCGGTCCCGGAGGTACTCGACGAGATCCAAGACCGTTGGTTCGGCCCAGTGCGCGTCGTCGAGGACGAGGATCACAGGACGCTCCTGCGCCAGACGCTCGAGGAGGCGCCGAACGGCCAAGAACACCTCTCCGACCGTCGCCTTGCCGGGCGTGCGCGCGACGATGTCGGCGACCGGCTGGGCGGTCCGCTCGGTCTCGTCTTCGCCGGCGAGGAGCTCTGCGATCCGCTCGCGATGCGGCTCGCCGACGGCCTGCGAAATCGCCTCGGCGAGTGGAAGGTACGTCGCACCCTCACCGTACGAGACGCAGCGACCGATCAACGTCGTCGCCTCCGCGCCCAGCGACTGCGTGAAGGCGGCGGCGAGGCGTGACTTGCCGATTCCAGGGTCACCCAGCACTGCGGCGACCACGCAGCGCCGCTCCCTCGCCGCGCGGGCAAATGCGCGGCGGAGCTGAGCGTTCTCAGCGGATCGTCCGACAAACGGCGTTTGCTCCAACGTGCCGGGTACACCGCGTTGCGCGACATCTGCCAGGCGCGAAACCAGAACCGGTTCGCGGCGGCCGCGCACCGTCCGCGGTTCTGCAGGCTCGACCAGAACCTGACTCCCCGCGAGCTGCGCCGTCGCGGCATCCACCAGGATCTCTCCCGGCTCGACGATCTCCGCCAGACGTCTGGCGAAACCGACGACGGCACCCGTCAGGTCGAGCCGGCCCGAGGCGCCGGACATCGTCACATCACCCGTTGCCAGGGCGGTCCGAAGCTCGATCCGAACGCTCCCGTCGGTCCTATCGTCGTCGAGCGCCCCGAGCGCACGCCTCAGCTGAACGGCGGCGCGTGCCGCGCGTAGCGCGTCGTCCTCGTGCGCGACGGGGGCGCCGAAGACGGCCATCAGCTCGTCGCCAGCGAAGCGCTCGATCGTGCCGCCGTGGTACTCGACCGCGGCACGAAGCTCGTGCGAAGCGCGGACGGTGGCGGCGTGGAGCGCGTCGGGATCGGTCTCTGCGCGCCCGGTGTCGGCCGCTGCGATCTCGGCAAAGAGAATGGTCGCGATCTTGTGCAGCTGCCGCGGCTCGGGGAAGGCGGTCGGCTGCCCGGTTGCTGCCGCCGGTGAGAGCGCAGCGTCCTGTCGAAGAATCGCTTGCTCGAGCTCTCGCAGCGCCGGGCTCGGCTCGATTCCGAGCTCCTCCACGAGCACGCGGCGCGCCGCCTGGTACGCCTCGAGCGCCTCAGCCTGTCGGCCGGAGCGATAGAGGGCGAGCATGAGCTGCCCGCGAACACGTTCTCGGAGCGGATGCTCGTCGACGAGCCGCTCCAGCTCGCCGATCAGCTCGGCGTGTCGACCGAGCGCGAGATCTGCGTCGACCCGCTCCTCGACGACGGTCAGGCGGCGCTCTTCGAGTTGCTGGATTACCGGCTGCGCGAACGATTCGAATGTCAGCTCCGCAAGCGGCGGACCGCGCCACAGCGCGAGTGCCTTCCGGAGCTTGTCCGCGCGCTCGGAGTTAGGCGCCTCGCGCGCTTCGTCCACGAGACGCTCGAAACGTCCGAGGTCGATGTCCTCCGGCGCCACGTCGAGGACGTAGCCGCTACCGCGGGTGAGCAGGATTTCGGCGCCGAGCGTGCGGCGGAGTTGCGAGACGCAGTTGTGCAGCGAGCCCTTCGCCGTGCGAGGCGGCTGTTCGCCCCACAGCGCGTCGAGGAGACGGTCCGTCGAGACGACCTCGCCGGCGTGGACGAGGAGCAGGGAGAGCAGCGCGCGCTGCTTCTGGCGCGGCAGCGGCACGAGCCGATCCGCCTCGCGAACCTCGATCGGCCCCAGGACCCCGAAGTACATGTGACTTATGTAGCACCGTCCGGTCGCGAGCAACAGATGAGCGCCGTGTTAGCGGGGCGCGCGAGGCTGCGGCCGCGATGAACGAACTCGAACAGAACGCATCGAGCGAGAACGGGAGCCTCGCCGAGGAGGTCGTGCGCTACCTGAGCGTCGTCGACGTCTTTCGCGACGAGGGCTGCGTGCTGGAGTGGCTGGCCGAGGATGCTCGTTCGCCGATGGAGCTCGTCGCAGCGGCCTGACGAGCTCGGGCCGCCGCCGACGACCTGCGTTAGCGCTGCGTTAGCGGCGGGGGCGATGCTCGGAGCAGGTTATTGATGAAAGGAGACCGCGATGTTCCGCCTCGCGCTCGCACTGGTTGCGCTGGCCGTCACGGCCGCGCTCGCTAGCCCCGCCCGCGCCGAACCGACGACGCTTCGCGTCAACCTCTCCGAGACCGATTTCGACTACGTCGACCCCGCGCTCGCGTACTTCCAGCCGTCGTGGCAGCTCCTGTACGTGACGTGCGCGATGCTCGTCAACTACCCGGACGAACCTGGGGAGGAGGGGACGCGCCTGCAACCGGAGCTTGCGGCCGCGATGCCCGCAATCTCCGCAGACGGGAAGACATACACGTTCCAGGTGCGGAGCGACTTCACGTTCTCGCCGCCTGCGAACCGTGCAGTCGGCGCGCAGGACGTGAAGGACACTTTCGAGCGCTTGGCGACGCCGGGGCTGAACTCGCCGGCGACGCGGTTCTACCGGGACATCGTCGGCTTCAACGACAGGGTGGCCGGCACGTCCCCTTCGATCGCCGGCATCACCGTGGAGGGGCAGACGATCACGTTCACGCTCGAGCGCCCGGCGGGCGACTTTCTCGCTCGGCTGGCGATGCCGTTTGCGTGCGTTCTTCCGTCCGGCACACCGATGGATCCCGCCGGCATCCAGTCATTCGGCTCTGCGGGGCCGTACTACATCGAGAGCCGGACGCCGAATCACGGCGCGCTGCTCAAACAGAACCCGAACTACCACGGTGATCGGCCGCACCACTTCGACCAGATCGCATACACCGTCCAGACCAACGTGGAGACGAGCCTGCAGCAGGTGGAGAGCGGAGAAGCCGACTACGACGCCGGCGGCCTCCCACCGTCCGCACACGCGAGGCTCTACGAACAGTACGGGCCGGAAAGCCCCGTCGCAGCTGTGGGCCGGCAGCAGTACTTCGTAAACCCCGAAGTCGCCATGCGGTACTTCTCGCTCAAGACAACGCGGCCTACGTTTTCGAAGCTCAAGCTCCGGCAGGCCGTCAACTACGCGCTCGACCGGCCGGCTTTGATCGCCCAGCGCGGGTTCCTGGCGGGACAGCCGACCGACCAGTATCTGGCGCCCGGAACGCCCGGCTTCCAGAACGAGAGCATCTACCCGCTCGACGGCCCGGACCTCGACACGGCGCGTCGGCTCGTGGCGGAAGCAGGAGGCGCTCCGGCCGAGCCGATCGTCGTCTACACCGGGAATACAGCCGCGGCGCAGAACACGGCGGCCGTACTCAAAGCGAATCTGGAGGCGATCGGCTTCACCGTCGACGTCCAGTCCTTCTCGAGCGGCGAGATGTATCGGAGGTGCGGGACGCGGACCGAGCCCGTCGACATCTGCAACGCAGGCTGGATCGCCGACTACAACGATCCCTTCGACTTCCTCATGCTCTTCGACGGGACGACGATCCGCGACCAGAACAACAACAACCTGTCGTACTTCGACGACGCGGTGATCAACCAGCGGATCGCTGATGCGGAGACGCTCGCGGGCGAACCGCGCTACACGGCGTTCGGCGATCTCGACGTGGACCTCGCGCGCTACTACGCGCCCGTGGCCGCATGGATGAACGACAACGCTCGCGAGTTCTTCTCGTCGCGAATCCGCTGCCGCCACTACTCCGAGACGTACCCCGGGATGTCGCTCGGAGCGCTCTGTCTGGCTCCCGCGAACGACGACTTCGCCGACCGCCAGCCTCTGAGCGGCGATACCGGCAGCGCTGAGGGGACCACCGACGGTGCGAGCAAGGAGACCGGGGAGCCGAACCACGCGGGCGCTTCCGGCGGCGCGTCGATCTGGTATCGCTGGACGGCGCCGACGAGCGGCCCGGCGATGTTCGACACGTGCGGCAGCGACTTCGACACCGTGCTCGCGGTCTACACAGGATCCAGCGTTGGAGCGCTCACACCCGTCGCCTCGAATGACGATGCTTGCGAGTTGGGCAGCCGCGTCGGCTTCACCGCGGTCGCGGGGGCGGAGTACGAAATTGCGGTCGACGGCTTCGTCGGCGACCGTGGCCACGTCGTGCTCGCATGGAGCCGGAATGAGCTCCGTTTCCCCCCAGCTGAAGAGAGCCCGCCGGAGATCTCCGGTCAGCCGAAGGACGGCGAAACCTTGACCGCCAGCACGGGTGTCTGGCGGGGCACGCCGCCGATGACCTTCAGCTTCGCCTGGCTCCGGTGCGACCCCTTCAGCGCAAGCTGCATGACGATCAGCGGCGCAACGGCTCGAACACACACGCTAACGAGCGCCGAAGTCGGTTCGCGGCTGCGCATCCTGGTCACGGCGACCAACGCGGCCGGCTCCGACTACGCCGCGTCCGCCCCAACCGGGATCGTGACGGCTGCCGCTCCCGCGGTCGTCTCAGCACCCACGATCGAAGGTGTGCCGCTCACCGACGAGGTACTTGCCGCCTCGCCCGGTGGCTGGCGCGGGACAAGCCCATCGTTCGCCTATCAGTGGCAGCGCTGCAACACGGTCGGCGAGGGCTGTCTCGATCTTGCCGGTGAAAACACCGAGGAGCTGGTCCTCACCTCTGCGCACGTCGGGTTCCGCATCCGAGTCGTGGTGACGGCGACGAACGTCGCCGGCGGCGCGACCGCCGCGTCGGCGCCGACCGAGGTCGTTCGCCGGCGGGTGGCTCCTGTCCGATGCGTCGTGCCGTCGGTGCGCGGCAAGACCGTTCGCGTCGCTCGGCGCATGCTCGGGCGCCGGCACTGCCGGCTCGGCAAAATCACTCTCGTGTTCTCGCGGCGCGTGCGAAAAGGGATCGTGATTTCTCAGAGGCCACGGGCGGGGAGGCGCCTTCGGAGCGGCGCGAAGGTGAACCTGGTCGTCAGCCGTGGGCGCCGCCGCTGAGTCGGCGCCCACGCGGACCCCGGAACGTTCCCCGACGGTATGACGTAGAGGCAGCAGGGCTGCAGCCGCCGGCTGCGGTTAAATTGATTTGAATATCGTCCTGCGGCAGCAACGGGACTGGAGGGGATCTTGAGCACAGCCGCCGCGCGCGTCTCGTTTGGTACCGGCGCCCCGACGAGCGCGGCGGCCCGAACGTGGCATCGCTTTCGCCGAGACCGCGTGGCGGTGCTCGCAGGAGCCTTCATCGTCGTCGTTGTCCTTGCGTGCTTCGTGCTCGAGCCGATCCTCGAGCACGTTCTCGGCCACGGGCCGAACGACCAGTTCCCGGCCGCGATACGCGACATCGACCTGAAGCCGAAAGGGCCGTGGACGCGAGTGCCGCTCGTCGATTACGTCGGGCAGCCGGTCACAGACAAGACGCCGACGACGCTCTTCGTGCTCGGCGCGGATGGGCCCCTCGGCCGCGATGAGTTCCTTCGTCTGCTCGCGGGCGGACGGACCTCGCTCGAGATCGCGCTCGGCGCGACCTTCCTCTCGCTGCTGATCGGCACTGTGATGGGCGCGGTCGCCGGCCTGTTCGGCGGCTGGGTCGACGGGACGATCTCCCGCGCGACGGAGTTCGTGATGGGGTTCCCGCTCCTCTTCTTCGTCATCGTCGCCGGGCTGATCCTCAGCGACCGCCTGAACGGGATCACCCTGCATGGAGCGGTCGTCCCGGGGACGGTGGCCCTTGTCGTCCTGATCGGCCTCTTCAGCTGGTTCTACATCGCCCGGATCGTGCGGGCGCAGGTCCTCGCGTTACGCGAGCAGGAATTCGTCGAAGCCGCGCGGATGGTCGGCGCGGGCGAGCTTTACATCATCCGCAAGCACATCTTCCCGCACCTGCTGGGGACGCTCTTCGTCTACGGCTCGCTCGTGATCGCGTCCGTGATGGTGATCGAGGCCGCCTTTTCGATGCTGAACATCGGCATCGAGCTACCCGCCGCCAGCTGGGGCAACATGGCCGCGACCAACTGGGGGACGCTGCTCACGCCGAGCATCGGTGCCTCGGCGCTTCCGCCGTCGCTTCGACAAACGGCGTGGACGACGGCCTTTCCCACCGTCGCCATCTTCGTCACCGTGTTCGCGTTTGCCCTCCTCGGCGAGGGCCTCAGGCGCGCCTTCGACCCCTACGGGAGCACCTAGACCGTGCTCCGCTACATCGCACGACGGCTGCTGGCGGGCATTCTGCTCCTCACCGCCCTGACGATGATCACCTTCCTGATCTTCAGGGTGAGCCCCGTCGATGCCGCCTGCCTGATCGTGCCCTGCGGCCCCGGCACGCACACGACCGACGCCCAGATCGAGGCGGCGAGGCACCGGCTGGGCGTCGACCGTCCGATCTATGTCCAGTACGGCGACTACGTCTGGCACCTCCTCACCGAAGGCAGCTTCGGATCGTCGTTCACCGGCCGGGAGATCGACACGACGATCCGCACCGTCTTGCCGCAGACGGCGTTCATCGTGCTCGGAGGCATGTTCGTCCTGCTCCTGCTCGCGATCCCCCTCGGCGTGGTATCCGCGCTCTATCCGCAATCGCGGATCGACCGCACAGTGCTGGCCGTCTCGATTCTCGGGATCGCCCTGCATCCGCTCGTCGTCGGATTCCTGCTCCGCCGCATCTTCGGCGGCTGGCTCGACCTCGCCCCGACCGGCGGATATTGCCCGATGAAGAGCGGCGTACCACAGGTTGAGGGCAGCCCGTCGTACTTGGTCACCGAGCCCCCTCCCATGTGCCACGGGCTGCAGAGCTGGGGTTCGCACCTGATCCTGCCCTGGTTCACGTTCGCGCTCTTCTTCCTGCCGCTGTACGTGCGGATCATCCGCACGCGGCTGATCGAGACCGTCACCTCGCCGCACGTCGCCACCGCCCGGGCGAAGGGGGCGTCGGAAGGTCGAATCCTGCGCAAGCACGTCCTGCGGATCGCGATGCTCCCCGTGGTGCCGATGGTCGCCATGGACGTCGGCGGAGCGTTGATGGCCGCGATCTACATCGAGATCTCCTTCAACTTCGCTGGTCTCGGCGACCTCATGCTCAGCCTGCTGCACGGCGAGAACGTGCAGGGCTACGACTTGCCGTTGATCGCTGCGATCACGACCGTAATCGGGGCGTTTGTCATCGCGCTGACGCTGATCGCCGACGTCGTCTATTTCGCGCTCGAGCCCCGCGCCCGGCTCGCGGCCACGGCTTAGGGGCGCGGAGCGCCGCTAGATTCAGCGCATGGAAGCACCCGTTCCGTGGTCGTGGTACTCGGATCCCGAGGTGCTGCGCCTCGAGCAAGAGCGCGTGTTCGCGCGGGCGTGGCAGTACGTCGGCCACTCGGGCCAGGTCACGGAGAACGGGACTTATTTCACGTCCTCGGTCGGCGCGCTTCCCGTCGTCGTCACGCGTGACCGGGAAGGCCGACTGAACGCCTTCGCGAACGTCTGCCGCCACCGCGGCTTCCAGGTTGCGGTCGGGGAGGGCGCGCGGGAGACGCTGCAGTGCGGCTACCACGCGTGGACGTACGACCTCGACGGCTCGCTCCGCGCGGCGCCTCGCGCCAACCGGGAGCAGGGATTCGACGCGGACGAGCTCTCGCTCCGGCGCATCCAGGTCGATGCCTGGGGGCCGTTCCTCTTCGCCAATCCGGACCTCGGGGCGCCGCCGCTTGCCGACACGCTCCGCGACCTCCCGGAGCAGGTCGTCGCAGTGGGAATCGACGTCGACGGGCTGGAGTTTCGCCTGCGGTCCGAGTTCTCGGTGGACGCGAACTGGAAGATCGTCTGCGAGAACTTCCTCGAGTGCTACCACTGCGCGGTCGCGCACCCGGGCTTTACCGGCCTGGTCGACGTCGCGCCCGATTCCTACCGGCTCGAGATCGGCGAGACCTTCTCGAGCCAGCGCGGCCCGCTGCGCGAGAACGGTCGCGCGGCGTACGACGCGGCCGGCGAGGTCGGTCACAGCCAGTTCCACTTCATCTGGCCGAGCACCGGGATCAACATCTTCCCCGGTAAGCCGAACCTCTCGATCGGGCCGATGATCCCCGCGGGGCCCGCCCGCACCGATCGCTTCCTGGACTACTTCTTTGGACAGGGCGTCGACCGGGCCTGGGTTGACGAGCTGCTCGCGTTCGACGACCAGATCGGCCGCGAGGACCGCGCCCTCGTCGAGGGCGTCCAGCGCGGCGTCTCGGCCGGTGCGATCGAGCGCGGCAAGCTACTCGCGGAAAGCGAGCAGCTCGTCGCGGACTTCCAGCGGCGGGTCGTCGCCGCGCTGGCGTCCGACTAGATCAACCAGCCGATGATCGTGGCGAAGATCGAGGCGCTCGGTGGGTTCCTGACCCCCTGCCGCGCGATCCGGATCGCGGCGCAGGCGCCGTTGTCGCGCACCTGCGCCTGAGCCCCGAACGTCGTGCCGGTCGGTACGCGCGAATCGATGTTGGTCCAGGTGCCCTGGAACACGTCCGCGGTCGAGGCCGCCAAACACGCATCGCCGACGTAGTTCGCCGCAATCTCGTTCCGGAGAAACCGCACCTGCCTCTGCAGCAGCTTCACCTGGCTCTGCAGCGCCCTGAATTGCCTGAGCGTGGGAGCTCTCGCGGCCGACAACGTGGGAGCGGTGACGAAGGCCAGCATCGCCAGCGCGACAATGACCAGCAAACCCCTCTTCATCCGAAACCTCCTGGTCGCGAAGTTCGAGGAGCGTACCGCCCGCGTTTCACCTCCGCCGGACCCGTTGCGTCCTGCGCCGCCGCCGTTCCTGGCGCCGGATCTGCTGCCCGTACTCGGCCCGCAGCCGCTGGTCGAGCCTGCGGGCGAGCCGCTCTTGCTCGCGCTCGAGCTTGCGAAAGCTCTCGAGGCGCGAGCGCGGGAGGTCGCCGGAGGCGATCGCCGCGCGGACTGCGCAGCCGGGCTCGCGCTCGTGGGCGCAATCGTTGAAGCGGCACCGTGCGGCGATGGCGGCGATGTCGTCGAACGCCTGCTCCAGCCCCTCGCCCGACTCCCACAGCTGGAGCTCGCGCAGCCCGGGCGTGTCCAGGATGAGCCCGCCGCCCGGAAGCGCCACGAGTTCTCGATGCGTCGTCGTGTGCCGACCGCGTCCGTCGCGTCGCACGTCGTTCGTGGCGAGAAGCTCGCGGCCCGCAAGGCGGTTGACGAGGGTGGACTTGCCGACGCCCGACGAGCCGAGGAGCGCGACCGTTCGGTTGCGCTCGAAGTACGGCTCCAGCTCGTCGAGGCCCGCGCCGCTGACGCTGCTGACCGCGTGGACGGCCACCCCGAGCGAGACCGCCTCCACCGCGGCGAGGTCGCCTGCCGGATCGTCGGCGACGTCGAGCTTCGTGACGACGATCACCGGCTGCGCGCCGCTGTCCCACGCGGCGGTGAGATAACGCTCGAGCCGGCGTGGGTTGAGGTCGCGGCCGAAGGCTGTCACCGCGAAGACCGTGTCCACGTTCGCTGCCAGCACCTGCTCGACGGTCGGCGCCCATGGCTCCTTGCGCGAGAACGAGGTCGTCCGCGGCAGGACGGCTGCGATCGTGCCCGGCTTCCGGACCGCGACCCAGTCGCCGACGACGGCCTTCTCGCCGGCGTGGCGGAGCTTGCCGGCAAGGCCGGCGCGCGTCTCGCCGTCGTCGCCGTAGAGGACGTACTCGGATCGGTGCTCGACCGCAACGCGGGCGGGGACGAGGCCGCCGTCTCGGTATTGCTGAAACTCGGTTTCGCGCTCCGGCGTCCAGCCGAAGCGCACGAGCTGCTCGTGCAACTGATCATCCTTTCGCGAGTGAGGGGTGTTTTACGAACGCCTCAGTCGCGCGGAATGCCGCGGCGACCGAGGGAGTTCAAGCGCTCTTTTTGCATTGCGCACCTCCTTGGTCGCCTGCGTGCCGGCCCAGCGTAGGTCACCGGCCCGGCGGACGCAAGGTCGCGAAGGGATCCGTCACCTCCAGCTGCCGCGACCGGAAACGGAAGACCGCGGCGGGCCGACCTCCGGCGCGGCCCGGGTCGCGTCGCTCACCGGTCGGCTCGAGGACGCCGCGGCGGAGCAGGACCCGCTGGAGGTTCGTCGCCGAGACGTCGTGGCCGAGCGCGGCCGCGTACAGCACTCTCAGCTCGGAGATCGTGAACGTCTCCGGGGCCAGCGCGAAGCCGAGGTTCGTGTAGGAGAGCTTCGCGCGGAGGCGCTCGCGCCCCGCCAGCGTGATCGCGTGGTGGTCGAAGGCGAGCTCCGGCAGGTGCGGGACGGGATGCCAGCGAGTGTCCTCCGGCAGTGCGGGATCGACGCCGACCGGCACAAGGCCGAGATACGCGGTGGCGAGCTCCCAGGCCCGCGGGTTGCGCTCGGGCTCGCTCCTGGTCTCCAGCTGCTCGAGGTGCGACAGCTCGCGCACGTCGACCTTGGCCGCGAGGTGGCGCCGGATCGACTCCTCGAGCGTCTCGCCGGGCTCCAAGTAGCCGCCGGGGAGGGACCACGCGCCGAGGAAGGGCTCCTTCGCGCGTTGCCAGAGCAGGACCTGGAGCTTTCCGTCGCGGACCTGGAGGACGACCGCGAGGCTGACATGGGCGGGAGTGGTAGACTTCGGCACCGGTTTTAGCCTCTCAGTCGAAAACCTTAGCGAAGGAGGAGCATGACGGTCGTCGAGGCGACCCCCCGGCTCGCCCAGCGCGATGTCGAGGAGGTTCTACGCGAGGGCGGGTTCTCGCACTTTCACCGCAAGGCGGTGCTCGTCACCGGCGCGGCGTGGATGTTCGTGGCGATGGAGATCCTGCTCGTCGGCTTCGTGCAGACGATCTTTGCGGCCGAGTGGAACCTGAACGGGACGTGGCAGGGCCTGATCAACAGCGCGGCGCTCGCGGGCTCACTCTGCGGCAGCCTCGTTCTCGGACGGCTCGCCGACCGGATCGGCCGCCGAGCGATCTTCCAGTACGCGATCCTCTGGTACGCGGTCTTCACGGCCCTGACTGCGGTGGCATGGGGGCCGTGGTCGGTAATGACGCTCCGTTTCCTGGCCGGCCTCGGCCTGGGCGGCATGCTCGTTGTCGACCCGTCGATGCTCGCCGAGTACGCGCCGCCGCAGCGCCGCGGTCGGATGCTCGTGTTCCTCGATTTCTGGTGGCCGATCGGGCTTCTGCTCGCGACGGGGCTCTCGTGGATCTTCATCGGCCACTCGGTCGGCGGCCACAACGCGTGGCGCTGGCTCTTCCTAACCGCTTCGTTCCCGGCCTTCATGGCCTTCGTCGTCCGGCGGACGCTGCCCGAGAGCCCTTACTTCCTCGCTCGCACCGGCCGGCACGAGGAGGCAGCGGAAGTGCTTGGCGAGATCACGGGCACGCAAGTCGATCCCGCCGAGCTCGACGCGCCCGAGCAGCCGAAGTCGTCGGTGCGCGAGCTGTTTACGCGAGCGCTGGCGCGGACGGACGCGGTGATGATCGGCGTCTGGGTCGCGCTCAACATCTCCTACTACGGGCTGTTCCTCTGGCTGCCGTTCGTCCTCAACGGCGACAAGTTCTCGATCGACATCTACCTACTGCTGGCCCTGTCGGCGCTTTCGCAGTTTCCCGGTTACGCGGCAGCGATCTGGCTCGTGGACAAGATCGGGCGCAAGCCGACGCTCGCGTCGTTCCTTCTGCTGGGCGGGGTGAGCGGCTACGCCTTCGCCGGCGCCGACTCCGCCGCCGTCTACGTGATCTCGCTCTTCTTCGTCGGCTTCTTCAACCTCGGGGCCTGGGGCGCGCTCTACCCGTACACCTCGGAGAGCTTTCCGACCCGGGTGCGGGGATCGGCGTTCGGGATGCTCGAGGGCGTCGGCAAGGGCGCCGCGATCGCGGGGCCATACATCTTCGGGAACCTGAAGGACGCGACCGGCGGCACGTTCTGGCCGCTCACCTTCATTGCGCTGGTGATGGCGGTGGGAGGCCTGATCGTCGCTGGGCTCGGCCGCGAGACCCGCGGGCAGAAGCTCCTCTGACGGGTCGGAAGCAAGAACACGGTTCGACCGGTCAGTTCAGGCGGCCGCGCGGCAAATGCGGACGGCCACGCCGGCAAAGCCGGCATGGCCTTCAGTCGGCATCGCAAGCGATGCCTTGGCGCGCGGCCTGATGGTCGGCGCCGCAAGCGGCGCCTGGGCGGCCGCGAGACCCGCGGGCAGAAGCTGCTCTAAAGGGGAGCTCAGCCGCCCGCGATCGCCGCGACGACGCGAACGGTTTCGTCGCCAAGCGGTGTCGCGAGGCCGTCGCGATCGCGCATGTCGACGCCGTCGACGAACACGTTCACGAGCGGGCGCAACCGGCCCTGCTCGTCGAAGAGCAGATCGGCGATCGGAAGCTCGCGCAGGGCCGTCTCCACGTTCTCGGCCTTTGTCTCGAACTCGTTGCGGCCCCCCGCCTGCGTCGCCAGCAGCGACGGCAAGAGCACGACGGCCATCAGGCCACTTCGACCGAAAGGACCGGCGGCAGTTGCCGCGCCGCCTCCGTCCATTGCCCGTCCCCGAGCGCGAAGACGGATCCGCTCTGCGTGCCGAAGTAGACGCCACCGTCGTCGAACGCCATCGACTCGCGCATGACGGCCGCGAAGGCAGGCTCCGGAAGCCCGTCCGAATGGAGCTGCCACGATTTTCCGCCGTCGTCGGTGCGGTAGACGCCGAGCCGGCCGTCGGGGGTGATGCGGCTCTCCGCGCCCTTCTCGGGGATGACGTATGCGACATCCGGGTTGCCGGGATCGAGCGCGATCGGGAAGCCGAAGCCGCTCGGCAACCCGTTGCGGTCGAGGCGCTCCCAGCTCTGACCGCGATCATCGGAGCGGTAGACGCCGCAATGGTTCTGCTGCCAGAGCCGCTCGGGCTGTGCCGGGTGCAGGAGCACCTTGTGCACGCACTGCCCGAGCTCGGGGGACGGGTCGGGCAGGAAGTCGGCCGCAGTCCCTTTGTTTCTCGGCTGCCAGGTCTCGCCGCCGTCGTCACTGCGGAAGACGCCGGCGGCGGAGATCCCGACGTAGATCCGGTTCGGCTCGGACGGGTCCGGCTGGATCGAGTGCAGGCACATTCCTCCTGCTCCCGGGTTCCACTGGTCACGCGTCGAATGCTCGACGATCCCCTTCACGGGCTCGAAGGTGGACCCGCCGTCCTCGGAGCGGAAGAGCACCCCGGGGGCGCCGCCGAGCCAGAGCACGTCAGGCTGCGACTCGTGGCCGGGCTCCAGGTGCCAGAGCTTCTCGAGCGTCAGGTCGTGCTCTTCCGGCAGCCCGATCCCTTCGATCCGGTCCCAGGTCGTACCCTCGTCCTTCGAGCGATGGAGCGTCCCGCCGTAGACGAAGTTGTTGGCGCACGCGTACCAGGTCCCGTCCCGCGGATCGACCGTCGCGTGGAAGACCTCCCAACCCTCGAGCGTGGGGCCCTCGACCCGCCAAGCGCCGTCGCCGTCCCCGCGCCGAACCAGAAAGAGTCCCTTGCGGGTCCCCGCAAGTATCACGTCGGCCATCGGGGGAAGAACGTACCTGTTCGGCACGTTCCAAGAGGCGGCTAACGAAGGAGGCCGTATGGCGAAGTTCGACGAGAAACATCGACGCTTCCTGGCCGAGAATCCGTTCGTCGGGACGGTGACGACGCTTCGTCCCGACGGCTCTCCGCACTCGACGATCGTGTGGGTCGACGTCGAGGACGGCGCCGTCTCGTTCAACACGGCGAGGGGGCGCGCGAAGGAGCGCTACCTGAGCCGCGACCCGCGGGCCTCGCTCCTCGTCGTGGAGCCGGACGACCCGTACCGGTGGGTCGCAGTCAGCGGCCGCGCGGAGCTGACGGACGAGGGCGCCAACGAGCAGATCGACAAGCTCGCGAAGAAGTACCTCGGGCAGGACCAGTACCCCTGGCGAAAGCCGACGGAACAGCGGGTGAAGGTTCGGATCACGCCCGAGAAGGTCGACGCGAGCGGCTTCAACGGGGAGTGACCGTCATCCTCTGCGACGTCGGGCCGCGAGACGGGCTCCAGAACGAGCCCGACACGCTTGCACCCGGCGTGCGGGCAGAGCTGGTGAACCGGCTGGCGTCGACGGGGCTGCGGCGGATCGAAGCGGTGAGCTTCGTCCGCGACGACCGCGTCCCGCAGATGGCGGGCGCGGAGGAGGTCGTGGCGGGAATCGACCGCCGCGAAGGTGTCACCTACGCAGGCCTGGTTTTGAACGAGCAGGGGTTCGAGCGGCTGCGGCAGACGGAGCTGGACCGCGTCAACTGCACGCTCGGGGCGACCGAGACCTTCAACCAGCGCAATGCAAACGCCTCGCTCGACGAGGCGGCCCGGCGAGTGGAGACGATCCTGGCGGCCGCCGACCGGCCGGCGACCGTCACCATCAGCGTTGCCTTCGGCTGCCCCTTCGAGGGCCGGGTCGACCCCGGTGTCGTCGCCGAGCTCGCCGGGCGTTTCGAGACGGCAGAGGTTGTCCTCGCGGACACGATCGGCGTGGCCGCTCCGCGGGCGGTGCGCGAGCTGATCGGCCGGACCCGGGCCGGGGGCTTCCACGGGCACAACACACGGAACACCGGCTACGCCTGCGCGCTCGCTGCGCTGGAGGCCGGCGCCGAGGTCCTGGACGCGTCCATCGGCGGCCTCGGCGGCTGCCCGTACGCGCCGCGCGCAACCGGAAACGTCGCCACCGAGGACCTCGTCTACCTGCTCGAGGAGGAAGGTGTCGAGACAGGTGTCGACCTGGACGGCCTGATCGCGGTGTCGGAATGGCTCGAGGGTGTGCTCGGCCGCCGGCTCGAGGGTCAGGTCTACCGCGCAGGGGCGTTCGCGTGACGGCTCCGATTCCCGTGTCCGGCGTGAACGAGCTCGTGCTGGAGACGCTCGACCTCGAGGCGGCCGCCCGGTTCTATACCGACGTGCTCGGGTTGCCCGTGATCCGCCGGTCCGAAGACCGCGTCTGGCTACTGGTCGGAAAGACAGGTCGGATCGGCCTGTGGTCGCCGCAGGTCGGGATCGCGAACGGCAGGGGCGGCGTCCACGTTCACTATGCGCTGCACGTCGACGACGCCGACTACGACGCCGCCGTCGCGCGCCTCCGCGAGCGCGGCTACGAGCCACACGAGGAGCGCTTCGAGGAGAACGGCACCCGCGCCGCGTACGTCACCGATCCGGACGGCAACGTCGTCGAGTTGTGGACGTGGAGTGGCGAACGTTGAACCGGCTCGCGACCGAGACCAGTCCCTACCTGCTGCAGCATTCCGACAACCCGGTCGACTGGTACCCGTGGGGCGAAGAGGCGCTGGCGCGGGCGCGGGAGGAGGACAAGCCGATTCTGCTCTCGATCGGCTACGCCGCGTGCCACTGGTGCCACGTGATGGAGCACGAGTCGTTCGAGGACGATGAGACCGCAGCGCTGATGAACGAGCGCTTCATCAACGTGAAGGTCGATCGAGAGGAGCGCCCCGACCTCGATGCGATCTACATGGACGCCGTGGTTGCACTGACCGGTCAGGGCGGCTGGCCGATGACTGTCTTCCTTACGCCCGACGCGAGACCCTTTCTGGGTGGCACCTACTACCCGCCCGAGCCGCGGCACGGGCTACCCAGCTTCAAGCAGGTGCTGGTCGCCGTCGCGGACGCGTACCGCGAGCGCCGCGGCGATGTGGCCCAACAGGCGGGCGCGCTGCTCGACGCCGTCCGCCGGTCGAGCGATGCGCGACCCTCCTCCGACCCGCTGACCGACTCGCTGCTGTCGGAGGCGGTGCGGGGTCTCCGCAGCCAGTTCGACCCCGAGTGGGGCGGGTTCGGCGGCGCGCCGAAGTTCCCGCCCGCATCCGCGCTCGAGTTCTTGATGCGCCGCGGCGAGCTGGAGCCGGTTACGACGACGCTCGACGGGATGGCAGCGGGCGGCATGTACGACCTCGTCGGGGGCGGCTTCCACCGCTACTCGGTCGACCGGCAATGGCTTGTCCCGCACTTCGAGAAGATGCTCTACGACAACGCGCTGCTCATCCCGGCCTACCTCCACGGCTGGCTCCTCACAGGGAACGAGCGGTATCGCCAGGTCGTCGAGGAGACGGCCGACTACATGCTCCGTGAGCTCAGGCTCGGCCACGGTGGCCTCGCCTCGGCACAGGACGCAGACACGGACGGCGTCGAGGGCCTCACGTTCACGTGGACAGAGGAAGAGGGCGCGCCGCGCGAGCTGCTCCACCCGTTCGAGGACGGCCGCTTCATCGTGCGCGGGGAGCTCGACTCCGACCTGAGGCGACGCCTGTTCGAGGTTCGCGAGCAGCGCCCGAAACCGCTCCGCGACGATAAGGCGATCGCAGCGTGGAACGGGCTCGCGCTTGCAGCGCTCGCCGAGGCGGGGCGGCGGCTGGATCGAGGCGACCTGCTCGAGGCGGCGCGCGGGGTGGCCGATTTCCTGCTCGGCCCGCTCTCCGACGAGCGCGGGCGGCTCCACCGGACGTACCGCGCCGGCGAGGCCAAAGGGACCGGGTACCTCGACGACTACGCCGATGTCGCTAACGGGCTGTACGAGCTGCACGTCGCGACCGGCGAGCTCCGCTGGCTCGAGGAGGCGAGTCGCCTCGCACGCCTCGCGGTTGAGCTGTTCGCCGACGAAGACCGCGGGGGCTTCTTCATGACGCCGGTGGACGGCGAGCAGCTTGTGGCGCGGAAGAAGGACTTCGACGACCATCCAACTCCCTCGGGCAACTCGATGCTCGCCTTCGCCCTGCTGCGGCTCGCGCGGATCTACGGCCACGACGAGCTCGAGCGCCGCGCGGCCGGAGTCTTCCGCCTGATCGCACCCGCGATTCCGCGAGCGCCCTCCGCGTTCGGCCACGTGCTCTGCTCGCTCGACCTCTACCTCTCGCCGCGGCGCGAGCTCGCCATCATCGGTACGCCGGCCGACGACGTCGCCAGAGCGGCCCTCGAGCCGTTCGAGCCGAATGCAGTCGTCGCCTTCGGGCCAAGTGAAGACGTTCCGCTGCTCCAGGGCAAGGATCTTGTCGACGGGCGGCCGGCGGTCTACGTGTGCGAGCGATTCGCGTGCCGGCGCCCGGTCACCGACGCCGGCGAGCTGCGCGCGCAGGTTTCGTAGACGCGAGAGGGCAAGCCGGGGGAGCCGCTTGCCCTCTCGCGCTGGCCGCGCCAAGAAGGGTGGAGGGGGAGCTGCGGCCGACTCCCCCTCCTGTCATCGCCCTACCGAAGCAGGGCGAGAGCTTGTGTCGGCGGAGCGGAACGCTCGCTTTGGCGGCGATACATAGGCTGTCTACCCGTCGGAACTGTTACGAGCCTCAAGCGTACCGCAGTCCCGGTAAATCAAAACGAAGGCGCGTGCGAAAAAGAGGGGGCGCTGTCGCAGCGATCGACTCCCTACAGGCCGACAACCACGGAGGGGCGCCCCCTCGCGATAAGTAGAAGCCGCTGGTCGCAAAAACCTTCGGGGGTTTTCTGGCGCGGCGACGGCTTAAGGTACGCCGTCCATGCCCCTCCTCGAAGTGGACCGAGTGACGAGGCGGTTCGGCGGCGTCGTCGCGGTCGACGATGTCTCGCTGAACGTGGCAAGGGGTGAGATCGCGGGCCTGATCGGGCCGAACGGGGCGGGGAAGACGACACTCTTCAACCTGATCACGCGGCTGTATCGCCCCCACTCCGGGGACATCCGCTTCGACGGCGAAACCCTGCTCCAGACTCCGCCGTATCGTGTGATCCGGCGCGGAATCGCGCGGACGTTCCAGAACGTGGAGCTGTTCCCGACGATGAGCGTCCTCGAGAACGTCCTCGTCGGCGGACATGCCAGGCGGGGCGAGCGCACGGCGCGCGACGTGCTCGAGGAGGTGGGTCTGGGGGAACTCGCCGAGCGTCGCGGCGCCGGCCTCCCGTACGGCACGATGAAGCGCGTCGAACTCGCTCGGGCGCTCGTCTCCGAGCCGCGCCTGCTCCTCCTGGACGAACCCGCCGGCGGCCTCAACCACGAGGAGGTGGAGGAGCTGGTGTCGTTCATCCGCCGGATCCGGGACGCCTTCGAGCTTACGATCCTGCTCGTCGAGCACCACATGAACCTGGTCATGGGCGTCGCCGAACGCGTCTACGTCCTCGACTTCGGGAGGAAGATCGCCGAAGGCACGCCGGAGGAAGTCCAGGCCGATCCGGCCGTGATCGAGGCTTACCTTGGCGCCGCTGCTTGAGCTCGAGAACGTCGAGGCGCGCTACGGGCAGGTAAAAGCACTGCACGGGGTGACGCTCGCCGTCGACGAGGGGGAGATCGTCTCCGTGCTGGGCGCAAACGGTGCAGGCAAGACGACGACGCTGCGAGCGATTTCCGGCACCGTCAAGAAGACGGGGTCAATCGTCTTTGCAGGGAAGAGCATCGCGCGCCGATCGCCCGAGGCCGTCGCCAGGCGGGGCATCGCCCACGTTCCCGAAGGACGAGGGACGTTCATGGAGCTCACGGTGCGCGAGAACCTCAGGCTCGGGGCGTACGTGCGACGGAACGGGAAGTCGTTCAAGGGCGACCTCGAACGCGTCTTCGGCCACTTCTCCTGGATGCGCGACCGGGCCGGCCAGCAGGCGGGGACCCTTTCGGGCGGCGAGCAGCAGATGCTGGCGCTCGCGCGGGCGCTGATGCAGCGGCCACGCCTACTGCTGCTCGACGAGCCCTCTCTCGGGCTCGCGCCGATCGTCGTCGCGGAGATCTTCCGGATCGTGCGGGAGCTGAACGAGAAGGAGGGCCTTTCTGTCGTGGTGGTCGAGCAGAACGCAAACCTCGCGCTCGAGTCGTCGCAGCGGGCGTACGTGCTCGAGGTCGGGCGCGTCGCCGTCGCCGGCACCAGCGACGAGCTGCGCCGTCACGAGTCCGTTCGGAAGTCGTATCTCGGTTATTGATGCCGCTGGCGGCCTTCGACTGGACGGAGTTCTTCCAGCAGGTCGTCAGCGGGCTCGCCTCCGGCGGCGTCTACGCGCTGCTCGCGCTCGCGCTCGTGCTGATCTTCCGCACCACCGGCGTCATCAACTTCGCCCAGGGCGAGATGGCGATGTTCGCGACCTTCATCGCCTGGAGCCTGATCGACCACGGCTGGCCGTACTGGCCGGCTGTCGTCGTGACGATCCTGATCGCCTTCGCCGGGGGAATCGGAGTCGAGCGTGCGGCAATTCGGCCGTTGCGCGACGCGCCGAACCTGACGGTCGTGATCGTCACGCTCGGCCTCTTCTTCATCTTCAACGGCGCCGCCTTCTGGATCTGGTCGCCGGAGGTGAAGTCGATGCCCAGCGCCTTCTCGCGGCGCCCGGTCGAGATCGCCGGCGTCGCCTTCTCGATCGAGGACTTCGCGATCATCGCCGTCTCGATCGGGGTCGTGATCGTGCTCTACCTGTTCTTCCAGTACACGAAGCTCGGGCTTGCGATGCGGGCCGCGGCGCTCAACCCCGACTCGAGTCGGCTGGCGGGCGTCCGCGTTTCGTGGATGATCGCGCTCGGCTGGGGCCTCGCGGCGGCACTCGGTGCCGTCGCGGGGCTGCTCGCGGCGCCGCCGCTCCAGAGCTTCGACCAGAACTTCATGCAGCCGATCCTGCTGTACGCCTTTGCCGGCGCCGTCCTCGGCGGGATGGACAGCCCTGCCGGAGCGGTGGTCGGCAGCCTGATCCTCGGCGTTCTCCTCAACCTGCTCGGCACCTACGTGGACTGGGTCGGCACCGACCTGCGGCTGCCGGTTGCGCTGTTCCTGATCCTGCTCGTACTGCTCGTTCGTCCGGAAGGCCTGTTCGGCCGCGCCGCGCTGAGGAGAGCCTGATGCGGCCGGCCTACCGCATCGCCCTGGGGCTCCTCGTCTTCGCGGCCGCCGTGGCGTTGATGATCGTCTTGCCGCACTGGCTGTCGGATTTCCGCGCCTCGCAGTTCGCGCGAGCGGGAACGTTCTTCATCGCGATTCTCGGCCTGATCATCCTGACCGGGTACACCGGCCAGATCTCGCTCGGGCACGGGGCCCTGATGGCGGTCGGCGCCTACACGACAGCAATCGTGGTCGCCGACTTCGGGCTACGGGACGTCTGGACGATCCCGCTCGCCGGGCTAGTCGCTGGGTTCGCCGGGTTCATCGTCGGCCTGCCCGCGCTGCGGCTGCGCGGGCTCTACCTGGCACTCGTCACGTTCGCGCTCGCGATCGCCACGCCGCTGTTACTCAAGAAGGACATCTGCACCGGCGCCGCGGATTCCGAGCGCTGTCTGACAGGCGGGACCAGCGGCATCAACGTCTTCGAGAAGTCGCTGAACGACTTGACCGGCGCCGCCACGCTCAAGGTGACGGTGTTCGGGCACAGCTTCACGCAGAACGACTTCTTCTACTACCTGACGTGGAGCATCGGGCTGCTCATGTTCGCGCTCGCGTGGCTCCTCCTGCGCGGACGCTTCGGCCGGGCCCTACGCGCTCTGCGCGACAGCGAGGTCGCAGCGGTTTCGTCCGGCGTCCGCCTCTCGATCTACAAGACTGTCGCCTTCGCGATCAGCGGGTTCTACGCCGGCGTCGCCGGGTCGCTCTACCTGCTCGTCTCGCTGAACGGGTTCGCCGTGCCGACCGCGTTCCCGTTCGGGCTCTCCCTGCAGATCCTCGTCGGGACGGTCGTCGCGGGCGTCGACTGGCTGCCCGGGGCCGTCTTCGGCGCGCTCTTCCTTCAGTTCCTTCCCGACTTTGCCGAGCGGATCTCAAAGGCGCCCGGCGTCCCGTTCGTCGTCTACGGCGCCGCGATCATCCTCGTGATGATTCTGCTGCCGCGCGGGCTCGGCGGACTGGCCCGCCGGGCGATCGATCCGCTAACTGCCCGCTTGTACACTCGGTCTCACTAGGGGATGGGGAAGAGCCTTTATCTCGCGGCGGGCGTCATTTCAGCGGCCGTCCTCGCAACGAGCGTCTCGGCGGCGGCGCCTCCCGGCGTCACGTCGAGCTCGATTCTGATCGGCGGGACGACGCCGATCTCGGGCCCGGCATCGGCGTTCGCGTCGGTTGCGAAGGGCGCCGCCGCCTACTTCAAGTACGTGAACGCGCGCGGCGGCGTCAACCGGCGCAAGATCAACTATAAGTACGTCGACGACGGATACGACCCGTCCCGGACCGTGGAGCAGACGAGGTCGCTCGTCCAGCAAGACCACGTGTTCGCGATCTTCAACAGCCTCGGCACCGAGCAGAACCTGGCCGTCCGCCCGTACCTCAACCAGCTCGACGTTCCGCAGCTCTTCGTCGCCAGCGGCGCGACCACGTGGGGACGCGACTACAAGAAGTACCCGTGGACGATCGGCTTCCAGCTCGACTACTTCAGCGAGGGCAAGATCTACGGCCGGTACATCGCGCGCGTGAAGCCGAAGGCGCGCATCGGGATCCTCTACCAGAACGACGACTACGGGAAAGACCTGATCAAGGGCCTGAAGGCCGGCCTGGGCGCCAAGACGAGGCTGATCGTCGAGCAGCGGGGCTACGACGTCACCGATGACAACGTCCGCTCGCAGATCATTCGACTGAAGTCGAAGCGCGTGAACACGCTGATGCTGTTCGCGACGCCGAAGTTCGCGATCCAGTCGTACGTCTACTCGCACCAGCTGAAGTGGCGCCCGCAGGTGTTCGTGAACGCGGTCTCGAGCGCGTCCAACGTGATCGGCCTTGCTCGCGCCGGCGGCGCCGTGCGGGA
>JBKPFU010000138.1:0-7036 GCA_046728975.1 Actinomycetota bacterium
CCGAGCGCGTCGACGAGGTTGTGCAGCTCGCGCACGAACAGGTCGAAGGTCCAGAAGTCGGCGCCGCGCCCGGGGAAGTGCGTCGAGCGTCCGTTCCCGACCTGGTCGTAGAAAACGACTGCTCGGTTTCCCGCGAGATCGCTCAGCGGGAGCAGGTAGTCATGCGACGCGCCGGGGCCGCCGTGGAGGGTGACCAGCGGCGCCGGCCCCTCCCGCCCGAGCTCGCCCACGATCCGGTACCAGGTCTCCGCGGTGTCGCCGCCGACGTGGAAGCGGACGGTGCCCTCGCGGTCCGCCACCCTCAGTCGTGGCGGGCGAGCCACTCGCCCACGACCTCCATGTATTGCTCCCGCTCCTCCATGTGCGGCACGTGTGAGGACTCCTTGAACAGGACCCACTCACAGGCCGGGATCCCGGCCTTGAGCGTCTCCTGCAGCGGCGGAGTCGCCTCGTCGTAGCGGCCGGACACGAGCAGCGTCGGGACGTCGATCTCGCCGAGCCGGTTCTTCACATTCCAGTCCTTGATCGAACCGACCACGTGGAACTCGCTCGGCCCGTTCATCGTGTGGTAGACGGTCGGATCGCGGTCGACCCACCCGAAGGCCTCGACCAGCTCCTGCGGCCAGGGATCGAGCCGGCAGACGTGGCGCGCGTAGAAGACCATGCACGCCTCCTCGTACTCCGGGTCGTCGGTCGTGCCGGCGTCCTCGTGGCGCTTCAGCGTGGCCTCGACCTCCGGCGGGAGCTCCTGGCGCAGGCGGTTCGCCTCCGAGACAAAGTCCGGGAACGAAGCCGCTGTGTCGGCGAGCACTATCGAGCGCAGCCCGGTCGGGTGCGTGAGCGCGTACTCCTGGGCGAGAAAGCCGCCCCAGGACGAGCCGAGCACGTGATGCCGGTCGGCGATCCCGAGTGCGTCGACGAGGTTGTGCAGCTCACGCACGAAGAGCTCGACCGTCCAGAAGTCGGCGCCGCGGTCGGGGTAGTGCGTCGAGCGACCGTTGCCGACCTGGTCGTAGAAGACGACGGCGCGATCTTCAGCAAGGTCGGTCAGCGGGAGCAGGTAGTCGTGCGACGCCCCCGGCCCACCGTGCAACACGACGAGCGGCGCCGGGCCGTACTGGTGAAGCTCGCCGACCAGGCGGTACCACGTCTCCGCAGTGTCGCCGTCGACGCGGAACGGGACGGTGCCCTCCCGATCCTGCACGGCGCGACGCTACCGGAAAATGCACACGCAGCACCCGCTGCGATTTCGCGTGCGTCACGTTCTCTGCCCTGCGTGCAGGGGCAGGCTAGTTCGGCTAGAACGCCGCGTTCTTCACCGACCGTCCGCTCATCTGAACCATGAGCTTGGCCACGATCATCGTCGCGGCGGCCCGAACGCCGGCGACGAAGCCGAAGAACGGCCCAAAGTCCTGGACCGATGGCCAGCTGGGGAGGAACAGCCCGGGCACGCTCGTCTGGAAGTCCTCGTCCAGAATCGGGAAGCCGTTGCGAATTGCCAGTTCGTCGACGAGGCTCGAAGCAGCGAGGTAGGGCACGTTGCCCATCTCGACCTTGTAACCGGTCGCGAGGATCACGTGGTCGACGATGAGCCGCCGGCCGCCGAGGAGCAGAACCTCGATGTCCCCTGCCTGTCGTTCCGCATAGCCGAGCACTTGTTGGTTCGAAGAGACCCGAATCGCAGGCGTATTGATTCGTGGTCCGAGCCAGGGCTCGAGCTTGAGTCTTCCCTCTGCCCAGAAGCGATCGCTGATTGCCTTCTGCTCGCTCCGCGCGAGCCCGCGGAACCAGCCTCGGACACGTACCGTCCGCTCGAGGAGAACGTCGACGAAGCTCCAGTCGGATGGCTCGAAGCTCGGACAATCGTGCCTGAAAACGATCTCGATCTCCTCGCAGCCCTGTTCTGCCATGAGCGCCGCCCACTCGAACGCGCTCTGACGACCGCCGAGGATCAAGACGCGACTTCCCTCGAGGTTCGCGAAGCGGGTCGCGTTGCACGTGTGCGAGTAGCGCTCGGGCGGCAGCGAGCCTGCGACCTCGGACGGGACGCACGCGAAGTAGCGGAGGCCGGGCGTGGCGACGACGGCGTCTGCCGTTAACGTCGATCCGTCGTCGAGCTCCGCCACGAATCCCTGCCCTTTCGGCCGGCTCAGCGCGGTCACCGTGCTTCTCTCGACCTGGATGCGCGTCTTGGTCGCGTACCAGTCGGCGTAGTCGATGAAGAGCTCGACCGGCAGCGGACACGCGTCGTTCTCCGCGATACAGGCCTCCTCCAGGTAGGCGCGCAGCGTGTGGATGCCGGACGGATCGAGGTGCCAGTCGATGCCCGAGCGGAGGAGCATCCCGCGCGGCATGTTCTCCCGCCAGAAGCCCATCGGCTCGCCGACCACGACCGTCTCGATCGAGCGCTGCCTGGCAAGGGCAGCAGTCGCGAGGCCGTAGGGACCGGCGCCGAGAACGAGTAGCGGAATCCGCGTCACGGGCTCAGGTGGGCTGCGCGTGTTGGCGGATTATCCTCAAGATGTGACGCCTCGCACGACCCCCGTTCTCGTCGACGGTGCGCGGACGCCGATCGGTCGCTTCCAGGGCGCGCTCGCGGATGTGCCCGCGGTCGAGCTCGGTGCGCATGCGGTGCGGGCGGCTCTCTTGCGCTGCCCCGGGCTTGTGCCTGATTACGCGATCGTCGGGAACGTCCTCCAAGCGGCGAACGGCCAGAACCCGGGGCGGCAGGCCGCTGTACGAGGAGGAGTTCCGAGGAACGTTCCCGGGACGACGCTCAACGACGTGTGCCTATCGAGCATGAGCGCCGTTGCGCTCGCTGCGAGCATGCTGCGCGAGGAAGAAGCCCACTGCGTCCTCGTCGGCGGGTTCGACTCGATGAGCGGGGCACCCCACGCGGTGCATATGCGTGGCGCGCGGGCATCCGGAGACGTCCGACTTGTGGACGTGATGATCCACGACGGACTCTGGTGCCAGCTTTCGGATGCGGGCATGGGCTCGCTTTCGGACCGCGAGAACGCGAGGCTCGGCATCACTCGCGAGGCACAGGACGCTTTCGCGCTCAGATCTCACGAGCGTGCTGCGGCCGCAACCGACGGCGGGCGGCTGGCCGCGGAGATCGCGCCCGTTCGCGTGAACGGACACGAGCTCTCCGAGGACGAGGGAATCCGGCGAGACACCTCGATTGAGAAGCTCTCGTCCTTGCCGCCGGCGTTTACACAGGAAGGAACGATCACGGCCGGCAACGCCTCACAGATCTCGGACGGCGCGAGCGCGGGCATCGTCACGAGTCTCGAGCGAGCTCGAGCTGCCGGCCTCGAGCCGGTGGTCGAGATCGGCAGCCGGGCGGTCATCGCCGGTCCCGACTCGTCCCTCCACCTTCGGCCCGCGGAGGCAGCCAGGCGGCTGCTCGAACGTTGTGCCTTCGCGGCCTCCGACATCGACCTCTGGGAGATCAACGAGGCCTTTTCCGGAGTGGTGCTCGCCTCGATCGAGGACCTCGCAGTCGATCCGGAGCGCGTCAACGTCAACGGGGGCGCAGTCGCTCTTGGTCACCCGCTCGCAGCGTCCGGGCTCCGGCTCGTCCTGACGCTCGGGTACGAGTTGCGACGCAGGGGCGGCGAACTCGGGGTCGCGGCCATCTGCGGCGGTGGAGGACAAGGCGAGGCCATCCTCGTGCGTGTCGTGTGAGCTCGCCATCCGGCGGCAGCGCCGGAGGCATTCACCCATCGCGTCCGAGAACAGTACGTCGAAAGGAGATCGCGAACCGGGTTGGCCTAGACCCCTACAGGTCGCGGCCGTCCGCGGCCGTCGCAGGGAGGTGCTGCTGGTGCGCCGGATGCCTTGTCCTCGTCCTCCATCCGGCGGAGCGTCAGCGTCATCGTGGTCGGCTTGATGCTGCCACTCTCGTTCGCATACGGGTGGTCGAGGAACCGCACGACGAGCAATCCCGCCACCACCATCGTGGTCACGGCACCCATCATCAGCGCCTGAACGAAGAACGGCTCCGCGGGATCTGCGTAGAAGCACATGTAGGCGATGATCAGCGCGCCGCCGAGGAACAGCGCCAACCAGACCAGCGAGGGCACGAGAGGCTCGGCTTCGTCCAGTCGCCCGCGCCGTCCCTCCCGCCGCTCCGCCGCCTGCGCGAACCAGTGGTCGTATGCGACGCGTTGCTTCTCGCCCTGAACCTGGATCCCGTCAATCGTCTGCTCGATCCGGAGCAGCCAGCCGTTCACGAGCGGGCTTTCGTGCCCGTGGCGCATCGTCTTCCACTCGTCGTCAATGACCGCACGGGCGTAGCAGATCAGCTCACCGTGCAGCCGTCGCTCGACGGCTGGTGAGAAGAGCTTCGCCGTCCTGAAGAGCTGACTGATCGCCACCGCCTCGACTGAGGCTTTGTCACGTGCGCGGTCGTAGCTCGAGAAGGAGAGGAAGATCACGAACGCGAGCAGCACGGCGAACCCAGTTCCGGTGACGCCGAAGACGCCCGCCGCGCGATCTGGGTCGGTGAAGAACCCGCCACGCGGGGCGACGAACCGACGGACGAGGAGCATCAGCGTGACCGCTATGGCCACGGCAATGGCGATGATCGTGAGCGCGATGAGCGGGTTCATCGATGCGTGAGCAGGTCGGCGGGTCCGCTTGCAAGGTGATTCTCGTCGGTGCGTGGGATGGGCGGCGCAGACTCCCGGCCGCCGAGTCTCGGCCATCGTTGACGGCCCCGAGACGACGGCCATAGGGTGCGCTCGGCTTGAAGCGGCCGGATGGGTTCCTGACTGCGGCCTCGGCGGCGCCGGCTTGGGTGCGAGAGCGGCTCGCCGCGTCGGGTCGCGCCTTCTCGGTGACGGCGCGTAACCCAGGGTTGTTGCGTGCGCAGCTCGCGTTCGGCGCCGCCTGGACGGCCGAAGCGGCGTTCACGGTCGCCCTCAGCGTGGTGGCATTTCGCGACGGCGGCGCGGGCGCTGTGGGCCTCGTGGCGTTCGTCCGCACGGCTCCGGCCGCGCTGCTCGCGCCCATCGGGACGGCGTTCGCGGATCGTTTCTCGCGCGATCGGGTGCTCGTCTGGTCATCCCTCATCCGGTCCGGCGCGACCGCCGCTGCCGCCTCCGTGCTCGTTGCGAGCGGGCCGAAGGTGGTGGTCTACGCGCTGGCCGTAATCGCCACTGCCGCCTTCAGGATGTTCCGCCCTGCCCACTCGGCCCTGCTGCCGGGACTGTGCAAGGCACCGTTCGAGCTGAGCAGCGCCAACGTCGTCCGCGGCCTCCTCGATTCGGCCAGCACGCTCGTTGGTCCGCTTGCGGCCGCGCTACTTCTCGCTCTCGCCGGCTCGGCCTCGGTCTTCCTGACCAGCGCCGTGTTGTCGCTCGCGGCGGCTGTGCTGCTGCTGGGGCTGTCATACGAGGCGCCCCCTCGCGGACGGCCCCAGCCGCTGCGACGGATCGCGCACGAGGCCGTGGAAGGCTTTCAGGCGCTCGCCCGGTATCGGGACGCAGGCCTCTTGGTCGGGCTGGCGCTCGCGCAGGCACTCACGCAGGGCTTCCTCTACGTGTTCGTGGCCGCGCTCGCGCTCGAGCAGCTGGACATGGGAGCCTCCGGGGTCGGACTGCTCACCGCAGCCGTCGGCGCGGGCGCCGTCGGGAGCTCGCTGACCGCATCCATGTTCGTCACGGGCCGACGGCGCGCCGCCCTCGAGGGCGTTGGCGTGATCCTCTGGGGTCTGCCTCTTGCCTTGAGTGGAGCGTTTCCGCACGAGCCGCTGGTACTCGGGTTGATGTGCCTGATCGGGGTCGGAAATGCGCTCGTCGACATCGGCCTGCACACGCTGCCCGCACGGCTCGTGCCGGAGGAGCTGCTGGCGCGCGTGTTCGGTGCGAAGGCGAGCCTGACCGCGTTGGCGATCGCAGTCGGCGCGTTCACCACGCCGTTCGCGATCGATCTGCTCGGGATCCGCGGCGCCCTGATCGTGCTCGGCTTGGTCGCGCCGACGCTCGCCGTCCTTGCTTGGCCCCGCTTGCGCGCGATCGACGCTGCGATCGCACACCGGGACAAGGAGATCGAGGTGCTCACCAACGTCGCCATGTTCCGCCCACTGCCGATGCCCGAGATCGACGAGCTCGCGGTTCACCTCGAAACCATCGATGTGCCCACGGGTCACAACGTCTTTCACCAGGGCGATCACGGCGACCGCTTCTACGTGATCAAAGACGGCGAAGCCGAGGTGGTCGGCGACGGCCGGTTGATTCGCAGGCTGCGTTCAGGAGACAGCTTCGGCGAGATCGCCCTGCTTCACGACGTGCTGCGCACCGCGACGGTGCGCGCCCGGACGCCGCTCCGTCTCTACACCCTTGACCGGCCCCACTTCCTTTCCGCAGTCACCGGCTACGAGTCGAGCGAGCGCGAGGCGGACGCGCTCGTGCTCGACCGGCTCAGCACGTTCAACCCCGCACACTGAGCCGGATCCGGTGTTGCCGCTCCGTCCAGACGCGGGCGTCTCGATTTATGTCTCTGCCGACTCTTCGCCCTCGATGCGGGCGACTCCCGCCGCCGGCGTGAAGATGCTCTCGTGGCCGTCCTCCCAGCGCACGCGGTAGCGCGGCGGCTCGGCCTGGATGACTTCCTCGATCACGCCGGTCCGGTGAGCCTGGGTTGCCCGCTCGGACTCGACCACGATGGTGGCACCGACACGGCCTTCCATCCCATCCTCCTTGACTCGCTGCGGGTGGTGTTTTACCGCGTCGAGCGCCGCGACGAAAGCGGGAGGCCGCCCGGGGGCGGCCTCCCGGCACGCCTCAGTCGCGCTAGCTCGGGATGAGCTCGGGCTCGCGCTCTTCGGTCTCCACCTCGGCCTCGGGCGCCTGGGGCTCAGGCTCCGTCGAGATCAGGCGGATGCGCTCCTCCTCGAGCTCGCGCTGCTCGCGCTCCCACTGCTCGCGCTCGAACTTCGACCAGCACATGCTGTACCTCCTCGCGTGTCGGGTCGAGCTCTCCGCCAGCTTAGCCCGAACTGCGTCTCCCGGGCGCGGCGCGATTCACC
>JBKPFU010000139.1:0-7264 GCA_046728975.1 Actinomycetota bacterium
TGCCGCTCACCATCGCGACGCCGAGGATGATCGCGAACGCGGTCAGCGACGCCCGCAGCTTCCGGCCGGCCAGCCCTCGGAGGGCGACCGTGATCACCGCGTCAGTTCTTCGATCGCCACGATGATGTCGTGCTCCGAGGCACGGCCGAGATCTTTGACGATCAAGCCGTCGGCGAGGAAGAGGATACGGTCGGCGATCGCCGCCGCGCGGGAGTCGTGAGTGACCATCACGGTCGTCTGGCCGTAGCTGTCCACGGAGTTGCGGAGCACGGCGAGGATCTCGCCGCTCGTCCTCGAGTCCAGGTTGCCGGTCGGCTCGTCCGCAAAGACGACCGTGGGCTTGGACACGAGCGCGCGTGCGATCGCGACGCGCTGCTGCTGGCCGCCGGACAGCTCCGCCGGCCGGTGTTCACGGCGGTCCTTCAGGCCCGTCTGCTGAAGCAGCTGCTCGATCCACTCGCGCTCCGGCTTCTCGCCGGCGATCGAGAGCGGCAGGACGACGTTCTCCTCAGCCGTCAGCATCGGCAGCAGGTTGAAGAACTGGAAGATGAAGCCGATGTGTTTGCGGCGCAGGCGAGTGATCTCGTTGTCGCTCAGGTGCCCGAGCCGCGTCCCGGCGATCCAGACGTAACCGGAAGTTGGCCGATCGAGCGCAGCCAGGATGTGCATCAGCGTCGACTTTCCGGACCCCGAGGGGCCCATGACCGCCGTCAGCTTGCCTTTGTCGACGTCCAGCGTTATGCCGCGGAGTGCGTCGACTGCGGTATCACCCTCGCCGTAACGCCTGGTGACGTCTCGCGCCGCCACGACGGCCTCGGGCACACGCTCCTCGACGCCTTCGGCGGGAACTGCGACTGCCTCTCCCACGGGATCTGCCCTCCCCTCCTCGAGGTCCCGGTCGCGGCGAGTGTAGACGCGCGGGTGGGCCGACTCAAGCGTGTAGCGTGAATCCGTGAGCACGCTTGCGCTCGACGTCGCGGCCGTTCGGGCGCGCTTTTCGTCGCTCCAGGGAGATCTGGCCTTCTTCGACGGGCCGGGCGGCACGCAGACGCCGGACGAGGTGATCGAGGCGATCGCGGCGTACCTGCGCGAATCGAACGCGAACGTCGGAGGCCGGTTCGAGACGAGCCGGAAGACCGATGCGCTCGTTGCGGACGCCCGTCTGGCCGCGGCGCGGTTTCTCGGCTGCGAGCCCGGCGAGGCCGTCTTCGGCGCGAACATGACGACGCTCAATTTCGCGCTGACGCGCGCCGCCGCGCGCGAGCTCGCTGCGGGTGACGAGATCGTCGTCACCCGACTCGACCACGACGGGAACATCGCGCCTTGGCTGGAGCTCGCGCGCGACCTCGGCCTCGTCGTCCGTTTCGCGGACATCCGCGACGACACGACGCTCGACCTCGACGATCTCGCGGCGCAGCTGTCGCAACGGACGCGGGTGGTCGCCTTCCCCTCGGCGTCGAACGCGGTGGGGACGCTCATCGACGTCGAGCGGGTTGTGGAGCTCGCGCACGCGGCCGGCGCCGTGGCGTGGATCGATGCCGTCCACTACGCGCCGCACGGGCCGATCGACGTCGCCGCCGCCGGCGCCGACGTCCTCATCTGCTCGCCGTACAAGTTCTTCGGGCCGCACCTCGGCCTCGCGTTCGTGCGCTCCGAGCTGCTCGAGCGCTGGCGGCCGTACAAGGTTCGGCCGGCGCCGGGCTACGAGACCGGGACGCTCCCGCACGAGCTTCTCGCCGGCTTCGTCGCCGCCGTCGATTACCTCGACTCGCTCGGCTGGCAGGCGATCCAGGCGCACGAGCGCGCGCTCGGCGAGCGGTTTCTCGCCGGTTTGCCGGGCTCGTGCCGCCTCTACGGCCTGCCCACGATGGACGGACGCGTCCCGACGTTCGCCTTCACGGTCGAAGGCCGCTCCCCCGAGGCCGTCGCCGAGCGGCTCGGCTTGCGCGGGATCGCTGTCTGGCACGGCAACTACTACGCCCTCGAGGTCATGGAACGCCTGGGGCTCGAGGAGGCCGGCGGCGCCGTCCGCGTCGGAGTCGTCCACTACAACACGGCCCACGAGGTGGACCGGCTGCTGGAAGAGCTCGCGGGGATTACATGAGGCTTCTCGTCCTCGGCGGGACGAAGTTCGTCGGCCGCGCGGTGGTCGAGGCAGCAGTCACGCGCGGCCACGAGGTCACGCTCTTCAATCGGGGCGAGTCGAATCCGGAGCTCTTTCCCGAGGCCGAGAAGCTGCGGGGCGACCGCGGCGGCGACCTGTCCACGCTTGCGGGGCGCGAGTGGGATGCCGTGGTCGATCCGAGCGGATACGTGCCGCGCGTCGTGCGCGCATCGGCCGAGCGGCTTCGCAACGCGACCAGCCTCTACGTCTTCATCTCGAGCATTTCCGTCTACGACGATTTCAGTCGCCCGTCCGACGAAAGCGCGCCGCTGAAGCAGCTGTCGGAGGAGCACTCCGCGGACGAGCTGCGCGAGGACTATGCGAACTACGGCGCCCTCAAGGCGCTTTGCGAGGCGGAAGTCCGCGAGATACTCGACGAACGCGCCACCGTCATCCGGCCCGGCCTGGTCGTCGGGCCGCACGATCCGACCGGCCGCTTCACGTACTGGCCGCACCGGATCGCGCGCGGCGGCGATGTCGTCGCTCCGGCGCCGCCAGAGCGAGCAGTGCAGTTCGTCGACGTCCGCGACGTCGCCGCGTGGATCCTCGATCTGTGCGAGGCGCGGCAGGGCGGGACGTACAACGCCGTGAACGAAGGCGTCCCCTGGGGCGAGCTGCTCGAGACGTGCCGCGAAGTGGCCCGCAGCGACGCCCGGTTCGTTTGGGTCCCCGACGACTTCCTGCTCGAGCACGCGGTCGAGGAGTGGATGGGGCTGCCGATGTGGATCGCCCATCCGAAGTGGGCCGCGATGCACGCGGTCGACGTGACGCGTGCTCTGACCGCGGGGTTGAGCTTCCGCCCGCTCGCCGAGACCATTCGAGCGACGCTCGACCTCGCCATGCCAACCGAAGATGCCGGACTGACGCCGGAGCGCGAAGCAGAGCTGCTGGAGGCGTGGGCGGCTACTACCCGCCGGGCGTAGGCGTCGCGGCCGGGCGGCCGCTCCAGCGAGTGGCCGCGCTCGCCCGTGCGAAGCTCCGGGCCGCCTGCTCGTCGACCGCGAGCACGACGGGACCGTGCACGATCAGCCCGGGCTCGGCCCGCTCCTTCATCAGATCCGAGACGAAGCCCTCGACGAGCCACTCGCGCCCCGGCGCGACGGCCGCGCGCATGCGGATCCGGACGAGCGTCTCCGTCAGCTCCTCGACCTCCTCGATCCACGGCCGCTTCACGAAGGTGGTGGGCCCCTCGGGCAGGATCGCCTGAAGGCCGACTGCGAGCCGCTCGCCGAGCTCGCGGTTGTGCACGAACAGCTCGATCGCGAGCTCCTTGACGCCCGTGGGCAGGACACGAACGGCCGGGATCTGCGAGTTCGACACCTGGATCGTCTCGCCGTCCAAGGTGCGCAGGACCGTCCGGCGCAGGGAGACGTCCTCGACGACGCCCTGCAGCTCCAGCGTCGGGATGACGATCGTGTCGCCGACGTGGTACCAGCGCTCCAGGAACATCATCAGCCCAGCGACCACGTCCATCAGCACGCGCTGGATCGCGAAGCCGGCGAGGATCAAGACGAACGAGGCGCCGGCAAGCGTCGACAGGCGGTCGAGGCCGCCGGTGAGCTGGGCGACCGAGAGCACGGCCGCGATTGCGAACGCCGTGTAGGCGATCGCGCCGCGAATGACGCTGACGATCGTCTCGCGCCGCTTCACCTGCGCGATCTGCACGGCGACCGTCGCCGCGGCAGCCTCGCTGCGCCGGTCGTGCCAAACGAGGACCTTGCGTGCGACGACAGCGGCGGCGCGCGACACGAGCCACGCGGTCGCCAGCAGCGTCACGATCGTCAGGATGTGCAGCGTGTTCGTCACCTGTCCTCACGCTAGCGAGACGACCCCACCCTTTCGCAACCGCAACGCCGCAATCCTTACGGCCATTTAACGAATGCCGGAGCGCGACTACTCGACCACTCCGTTGACGCAAAAGCTCGGCGCAAAACCGGGCGCGAACGTCCTGCTGTTCTTCACCACCACCGCCGAGCAATTGGAGCAGCGCTTCAAGGAACTGAAGGGGACACTCGATCCGGCCGACGGGCTCTGGATCGCCTACCCGAAAAAGGCATCGAAGATCGACAGCGATCTCACGTTCGAGGACGTGCAGCGCATCGGCCTCGAGGCGGGTCTGGTCGACAACAAGAGCTGCGCGATCGACGAGGACTGGACCGCGGTCCGCTTCGTCTACAGGCGCTCCGACCGATGAGCTGGCCCGGCCTCGCGGCGCGTCTCGAAGGGCGGGTGGTCGTGCTCGAGCCGCTCGCACCGGAGCACGAGGAGGGGCTGCGGCAGGCGGCGCGGGATCCGGAGATCTGGCGGTGGACACGCCTCGACCTGGCGGGCGTCCCGAACGCGTTCGAGCGTTGGTTCGAGCGCTCCCTCGGGGCCGCCGACCGCGGCGAGGAGGCGCCGTTCACCACAATCGAGCGCACGGGCGGCCGGATCGTCGGGAGCACCCGCTACATGACCCTGCGCCCGGCTGACCGCGGGCTCGAGATCGGCTACACGTGGCTCGAGCCGTCGATGTGGCGGACCGGGGCGAACGTGGAGGCGAAGCTGCTCATGCTCACGCGCGCTTTTGAGGAGCTCGGCTGCATGCGGGTGGAGTTCAAGACCGACGAGCGCAATACCTATTCGCGACGGGCACTCGAGGCGCTTCCGGCGAAGTTCGAGGGCGTCTTTCGCAAGCACATCATCCTCGGGCCCGACGAGATCCGCGACTCGGCGTACTACTCGATCACGGACGACGAATGGCCGGCGGTGAAGGCGAATCTGGAGCTCCGGTTAAGCGCTACCGCTGGACGCCCATCGTGATCGACCCGAGGTAGCCGGCTCGGTTCTTGCGCAGGCGGAGCATCGACCTCTTGCCGCCGTTTCGATAGACGAAATCGTTCGCGTTGCGGGTCGTCCGACGCGGCCGTTTGTTGTACGGCACGCGGCGGAAAACGGCGTCCGTCACCGCGTCCGAGAAGTAGAGCTGGCCCGTGTGGATGACCTTGCCGCCGAGGTGCACCTTCACGTGGATGTGCACCGTCCGGCCCTGGTAGTAGCCGGGATAAATCGTCTGGAAAACGGCGAGGCCATTCGCGTTCGTGCGCTGGATCCCGCGCAGGAACGTCCGGTTTCGTTGTCCGCCGACACCGGAGTAGGCGCCGGCGGCGTCGCAGTGCCAGATGTCGACCGCCGCGCCCTTGATCGGCTTACAGGTCGACGCGTCGACGACCACCACGCGCAGGGCCAGCGGCACGCCGCGCTTGCCCTCCGTGATGTTGCGGCGGACGCGCTCGCGCGGGATGTAATACGGCCCCTCCGTCTGCTCGGGCGTGAGGACGCACGTGACCGCGCCGGAAGCGACCCCGGCAGGCCCGGCTCCCTCGGCCCCGCCGTCGGAGGAGGCGACCTTCCACCCGCCGGCGGCGAGCGCGGCGAAGAAGCCGCCCATCCTGGCGAGGGAGCCGCGACGCGTAATCCGGTCTTCCATTCGAGCGAAGCTAGCGGCTCGAGCTAAGAAAGGCGTAAGAATGACCGCGGTGAGCTTTGTCTACGTTCAAGGGGTGCGGTTTCGCGATCTGGATCCGATGGGTCATGTGAACAATGCGGTCTTCCTCACGTACCTGGAACAAGCCCGGGTCGCCTTTCTCAAGGAAGTCGGAGCGGCAACCGGGATCGAGGACATGAACATCATCCTCGCTCGCGTCGAGATCGATTTCCGTGCGCCCGTGCGGATGGACCAGGAGATCCACATCGCGGTTCGCGCGAGCCGCTTCGGCACGAAGAGCTTCGACCTCGACTACGAGCTGCGGGTTGACAGAGAGATCGTCGCCCAGGCGAAGAGCGTGCAGGTCGCCTACGACTACGACCGGCGCGAGCCGGTCGACCTCCCAAGCGAGTGGCGCGAGCGCCTCGCTCTGGCGGCGTAACGCCTCGTCGTAGCTAGCATCCGCGCGATGACCGACAAGGCCTACGAGCGGCACACCCTGCCGAACGGCCTCCGGGTCGTCTCGGCTCCCATTCCGACTGCGGAATCCGTGACGTGCATGATCATGCTCGCCGCCGGCTCCCGCTACGAGTCGCGCGAGACCAACGGAATCGCGCATTTCGCCGAGCACATGTTCTTCAAGGGCACGGAACGGCGCCCAACGGCGCGCGACATCGGCATCGAGGTGGACGCGCTCGGCGGGGAGTTCAACGCGTTCACGAGCAAGGAGTACACGGGCTACTACGTTCGCTGCGGCGCCGATTTTCGCGACACGGCGCTCGACGTCCTGGTCGACATGCTGCGGAACTCGAAGTTCGAGCCCGAGGAGATCGAACGCGAGAAGGGCGTGATCATCGAGGAGATGAACATGTATTTCGACACGCCGCGCGACTACATCTCAGGGGTGTACGACGAGCTCCTGTACGGCGACCACCCGCTCGGCTGGGACATCATCGGGCGGAAGGAGACCGTCCGCGGCGCGACGCGCGACACTTTCACGGACTACGTCGACCGCTGGTACAAGCCCGAGCGGATGGTGGTAGGGGTCGGCGGCAAGATCGAGCCTGGGCTCATCGAGAGCATCGAGAGGCTGCTCGGCGACTTGGAGCCCGCCGAGACCGGCGCGCCCGCGGCCGCCGACGTCGCGAAGACGAACGGCGGGCGCGTGAGGATTCACGAGAAGGCGTCGGACCAGGCGCATCTGATTCTCGGCGTTCCGAGCTACCCGCTCGACCACCCGGACCGCTACACGCTGATGCTGCTCGCGACCGTGCTCGGCACGGGCATGTCGTCTCGGCTGTTCAGCGAGGTGCGCGAGCGCCGGGGGCTCGCCTACTACGTCTACGCCTTGAACCACAGCTACACGGACACGGGCTCGCTGTACTCACAGGCCGGCGTCGACATCAACCGGATCGACCAGGCGGTCGAAACGATCGTCAACGAGCTGCGCAAGATCGCCGACGAGCCGGTCGAGGCGGATGAGCTCGAGAAGTCGCGGAATCTCGCCAAGGGGCGGTTCGTGCTGCAGATCGAGAGCCCGCAGGGGCTGATCATGTTCGGGCTGCGCCGCGAGGTGCTCGAGGGACGAACAGCCGAGCCCCAGGAGGTGCTGGAGGGACTGGACGCCGTCACGG
>JBKPFU010000140.1:0-3446 GCA_046728975.1 Actinomycetota bacterium
GCCGCCGCGGGCGCGCATCTCGAACCAGTGCCCGAGCAGCACGAAGGCGGCGAGGAAGGCGGAGGCTTCGTAGAAGACGTCGCCGCGGATCCAGAAGGTCGCGGCGACCGAGTAGGTCCAGCCGGTGCCGATCGCGACCGCGACCAGCACCATCATGTCAAGCGTCCTCGCCCGCAGCGCCTTGTAGGCGCCCTTGAAGAAGACTTGCGACGAGTAGAACACGACCGGCAGCGAGAGGAAGAACTGCCAGAGCGACTCGCGCATCCCGAACGGCGTCGGCGGCGTCGAGCCGAAGAGCGACTCGCCCAGCGGCGACCAGAGCGCGATCGGGATTGCGAACACGAGCGCAACCAGGAAGCGGTTGCGCATGTCGCGCACCATCTCGGCCATCGACATGCCGGCATGGCCGCCATGTCCGTGACCGTCGGCCTGATCGGCACGCTCAACTGCGGCGTGGTCGTGGGCGGGAGCGAGTGGCTCGGCTTGGGCGAGCGGATCGCAAACGTGACCTGGAGTGGAGCGGCCGGCGCAGTGGTAGCCGCACTCCTCGACCCAGCGCGTCAGCTGCTCGACCGAGGTCTGCGTCGGGTCGTACTCGACGGTTGCGGTCTGCGCGACCGGGTTGGCCTCGACCGCCGCGACGCCCGGGCGGGCGGCGAGGACGCGCTCGACGACTGCCTTTTCCGAGGCGTAGTGCAGCCCGCCGACGTGCAGAACGGCCGAAGCGGCCTTGCCGTTGTGCTCCGCCCTGCCGCCCTCTCGCGCGTGGGCGTGGGTCGACATCGCTACCTCGTCTTGGCGAAGCGCTGCACCGCGGCCAGGAGTTCTTTGCTCTTCGTCGTCGCGACCTTCTCGTCGCCGGCGGCGAGCGCGTCGTGGACGCAGTGGTTCACATGGTCTTCGAGCACCTCGAGACTCAGGCTCTCCAGTGCAGTTCGGACGGCGGCGACCTGGGTGAGGATGTCGATGCAGTAGCGGTCGTCGTCGACCATGCGTTCGATGCCGCGCACCTGTCCTTCGATGCGGTGAAGGCGTTTCTTGAGCGTCTCTTTGTCGTAGCCGTGTTGCATCAGGGCTCCTCTCTTCGGCTGTGGAAGCGGCGTAGCCGCAGCGAGTTCGAGACCACGAACAGCGACGAGGCGGCCATCGCCGCGGCGGCCACGATCGGACTCAGCAGCCCCGCGACTGCGAGTGGAATCGCGGCGACGTTGTAGGCGAACGCCCAGAACAGGTTGCCTTTGATCGTTCGCAGCGTTCGCCGCGCCAGACGGATCGCGTCGGCGGCGGCGCGCAAATCGCCCGATACCAGCGTCAGATCGGACGCCTCGATCGCGACGTCCGTGCCGGTGCCGATCGCCAGGCCGAGGTCTGCCTGCGCCAGCGCGGCTGCGTCGTTGATGCCGTCGCCGACCATCGCGACGACCTCGCCTTCCTTCTGCAGGCGGACAACTTCGCGTACTTTCTCGTCGGGGTAAACGTCTGCGAGCACGCGCTCGATCCCGACCTCGCGCGCGATCCGCTCCGCTGTCTCGCGATTGTCGCCCGTGAGCAGCACCGGCGTCAGATCAAGCGCTTTCAGATCTCCGACGGCCTCGACGCTCGTCGCTTTGATCCGATCGGCGACCCGTAGCTCGGCGCGCTCGCTCCCGTCCCAGCTTACGACGATGCGGCCGTCGCGCCGGCCGACCGCGACCTCGTGGCCCTCGACGACGCCGCGAACGCCGATCCCCGGTTCGTTGCGGAAGTCGCGGACGCTCGGCAGAGCACCGAGCTCAACGCGTGCCGCGCGCACGATCGCCTGCGCAATCGGGTGCTCCGACGCCGCCTCGACGGCGCCGGCTAGACGAAGCACGTCGGAGCGCGTGGCGCCGTTCAGGGAAGTGACGTCGGCGAGCGCCATGCGTCCCTCCGTGACCGTGCCGGTCTTGTCGAGCACGATCGCCGTCGCCTGCCGCGTCCGCTCGAGCACCTCCGGCCCCTTGATCAGGATGCCGAGCTGCGCGCCCCGGCCCGTACCGACCAGCAACGCGGTCGGCGTGGCCAAACCGAGCGCGCACGGGCAGGCAATGATCAGGACGGCGACCGCGGCCGTGAACGCTGCCCCCGCGTCGCCGCTGAGCACAAGCCATCCGGTGAGGGTCAGGAGAGACAGGACGATCACGAGCGGCACGAACACGGCCGAGACACGGTCGACGAGGCGCTGTACCGGCGCCTTCCCCTGTTGCGCCTCGGCGACAAGCCGCGCTATCTGGGCCAGCGCCGTATCGGCACCGACCTTCGTCGCCTCGACGATCAACCTCCCGTAGGTATTGAGCGTCGCGCCCGCGACCTCGTCGCCGGCAACGATCTCAACCGGTACCGATTCACCCGTCAACATCGACCGGTCGACCGCGGAGGCGCCATCGACAACGACGCCGTCGGTCGCCACCTTCTCGCCGGGACGAACGACGAACCGGTCGCCCACGCGAAGCTCCTCGATCGGCACCGCCTGCTCGACGCCGTCGCGTAACACCTGCGCTTCCTTGGCTCCGAGCGCGAGCAACTTCCGGATCGCTTCGCCCGATCGCCGGCGTGCGCTGGCCTCGAAGAAGCGGCCGAGCAGGATCAAGGTCGTCGTTACCGCGCCGACCTCGAAGTAGGTTCCGCTGTCCAGTCCGGCCACGAGCACGACCGTCGACCAGAGCAGCGCCGCCAGGGTGCCGATCGAGATCAGCGTGTCCATGGTCGCCGCGAAATGGCGCGCGTTCAGCGCGGCGGCGCGGTGGAACGGCCACCCCGCCCACAGCACAACCGGTGCGGAGAACGTCAGAGCGAGCCACTCCCAGCCGGCGAACCGCGCCGGCGGCACAATGACGAAGAGGACGGGTACGATCGACAGCAGCGCAGCGACAACAAGCCGCAGCCGGAGCATCCGGGCCCCGCTTTCGCTCGCCTGCTCGTCGAGGCCCGCGCGCGGCGGCGCGGCCGTGTAGCCCGTCGCCTCGACCGCGGCTACCAGCGCGTCCACGTCGACGCGGGCGGAGTCGAAGCTCACGGCAGCCTCCTCGGTCGCGTAGTTCACGCTCGCTTGGACGCCGTCGAGCTTGTTCAGCTTGCGCTCGATCCGCGACGCGCACGACGCGCAGGTCATGCCGCCGATCTCGAGGCGGACGCGCTCGGGTGCCGCCGCCTGGTTCATCAGGCGGCGACCCTCTCGGCGTCGTAGCCCGCCTCGTCGATCGCGGCGATCAATGCGGCGTCGTCGAGCGTTGCGCCGCGCACCGTGACGAGTTTCGTCTCGAGATCGACGTCGACACGCTCGACGCCCGTCACGGCCTCGAGCTCGCGGCTGACCGCCGCCTTGCAGTGGCCGCAGTGCATCCCGGGAACGGAGTAGGTCTTGGTGTCCATTCGCTCCTCCTCCTTCGCTCGCACACCAGGATACCCTACCGGGGTATAGCGGCGAG
>JBKPFU010000141.1:0-8773 GCA_046728975.1 Actinomycetota bacterium
TGAAATCACCTTCTCCGTGAGACGATCAAGCGCTTGCACGGAGAGCTCGAGGTGCTCCTCCTTCGTGTCCTCGAGCTTCGTGTGGGAGAGGCCGCGGAGGCTCTGCACGAACAGCATCACCGTTGGAACGCCGGCGCGCGAGACCTCGGCGGCATCGTGCAGAGGGCCGCTCGGCAGCCGATGGGACGTACCGGCCACCTCTCGAACGGACTCGTCGGCGAGCTCGATCAACCGCTCGTCGAACAGGATCGGCTCGATGTTCCAGATCCGCTCCCACTCGACCTCGACGTCCTCCTCCTGCGCGAAGCGCCTCGAGGCCGCCTCCGCGTTGCTCAGCATCTCGGCCAGCCACGTCGCGTCCAGGTGGCGCTGGTCGACCAGGCATTCGGCCGTCTCGACGACGGAGGTAACGATGCCGGGCCTCGTGACGACGCCGCCCATCGTGCACACCGCCCCTTCACCGACCCGCTTGGCGATCTCGCGAAGCTCGAGCTCGAGCTTCGCCGCGCCGGCGAGCGCGTCGCGGCGCTTGTCCATCGGCGTCGAGCCGGCGTGCGCGGCCTGGCCCTTGAACGTCACCTGGTGGCGTTCGACCCCGAACGTCCCGAGCACGACCCCGAGCGGGAGGTCCATCGACTCCAGTACCGGGCCCTGCTCGATGTGCAGCTCGAGGTAAGCGGCGGCATTCTCGAGCTCGCTGCTCGCGTCGGTTGCCGTGTCGAGATCGACGCCGAAGCGCCCGATTGCCTCGGACAGCGAGACGCCGTCGGCGTCGCGGCGTTCGCGCAGCTCGTCCTGGTCTGCCATCGATCCGGCCGCCGCGGAGGAGCCGAACAGCGAGCGGCCGAAGCGCGCGCCCTCCTCGTCCGCCCAGTTGACGAGGCGGACAGTCGTCGCCGGCTGCCCGTCCTCGGCCAGCCGCCGCATCACCTCGACGCCGGCCATCACGTTCAGCGCGCCGTCGAGCCAACCCCCGTTCGGCACCGAGTCGATGTGCCCGCCGATCAACACCGCCCGCTCGGAGGCGCCGCGGAGCGTGAACCACTGGTTGCCCGCCGCGTCCGTTTCCTCGTCTAGAGGGAGATCCGACAGCTTGCCGCTCAGCCATTCCTTTGCCTGCTTCCAGGTGTCCGTCCACGCCACCCGCTGCGCGCCGTTCTCGTCGCCGGTGAGCTGCTGCAACTCGCGCAGCTCGGCGACGGTTCTGCCTGGATCGAGCGCCATTCGCGCGCGACCTTAACGTTCCCTCCCGCGCGGCCGCGAGTGTGGTAAGCAATAGCCGTGTCGGCGATCGCCGTCGAGCAGCCGCGGGCGGAACGGGGAGAGCGGGTCAGGCACGAGGCAGGACGAGCGCTCCTCTTCCTCGCCGTACTCGTGTTCCTCTGGGGCCTCTGGGAGGCCTACCGGTGGGTCGGGATCAAGGCCGAGATCACCTGGCCGTTCGCGGTCAACGACACGACGATGCCGCACCTGCATTCGATCGTCGCGCAACTCTTCGAGCCGTCCCGGGCGAACGGGCCGCTGCTCATCCACGTGCTGTTCGACTCCGCCGTCTTCACGGCGAAGGAAGCGGCCACCGGCTTCGCACTCGGGGCCGTGGTCGGGTTCGCACTCGCGGTCGTGCTCGCGCACTCGCGCCTGCTCGAGCGCGGCCTCCTTCCGTACATCGTCGCCTCGCAGACGGTGCCGATCCTGGCGATCGCGCCGATGGTCGTCGTCTGGATGGGCAGCCGCGGCAGCCCGGCGTGGTTTTCGGTCGCGGTCATCGCGGCCTACCTGACGTTCTTTCCGGTCACGATCAACTCGCTGCGCGGGCTCAAGTCGGCGGACCCGCGCGCAGTCGAGTTGATGCGCTCCTACGCGGGCAGCCGTTGGCAGATCCTCTGGAAGCTCCGCATCCCAGCGTCGCTGCCCTACGTGTTCTCCGCGCTCCGCGTCGCCGCCGCCGCCTGCGTCGTCGGGGCGATCGTCGGGGAGTTGCCGTCCTCGATCCAGGATGGGCTCGGCGGTGCGATCCTCAACTTCGCGCAGTACTACAGCTTCCAGCCAAAGAACCTCTGGGCGACGAACCTCGTTGCGGCGGCGCTCGGAATCCTCTTCTTTCTCGTCGTCGTCCTGGTTGAACGGATGGTGGTCCGCCGAGCGCCGGAGCATGTTGCATGACGGAGCAGCAGGCAGCAGCGGTCTCGATCTCGGGCCTGTCGAAGACCTTCAAGGGCGGGACGACGGCGCTCCAGGGCATCGACCTCGAGATCGAGCCGCGCGAATTCGTGTCGCTAATCGGGCCGTCCGGCTGCGGGAAGTCGACGCTGCTTCGGATAATCGGCGACCTGATCGAGCCGAGCGCCGGGCGCCTCGTCGTGAACGGGAAGCCGGCACCGCAGGCGCGCCGCGACCGCGACTACGGGATCGTCTTTCAGGATGCCGTCCTCTACGACTGGCGCACGGTCTCGAAGAACATCGCGTTGCCGCTCGAGATGGACCGGTGGGACAAGCGGCGGCGCCGGGAGCGGGTCGCGGAGATGCTCGAGCTCGTCGAGTTGGGGGCTTTCGCGGACCACTATCCGTGGCAGCTGTCCGGCGGAATGCAACAGCGCGTCTCGATTGCGCGCGCGCTCTCGTTCTCGCCGGCGCTGCTCCTGATGGACGAGCCGTTCGGCGCGCTCGACGAGATGACGCGTGAGCGGCTGAACGCGGAGCTGTTGCGGATCTGGGACGAGACGGGCTCGACGATCGTCTTCGTCACCCACTCGATCGCGGAGGCCGTCTTTCTGTCGACGCGCGTTGTCGTCATGTCGCCACGCCCGGGCCGGGTCTCGAGCGTGATCGGCATCGACCTCCCGCAGCCGCGGACGGCGGCGACAAGGGAAGAACCGCGTTTCTTCGAGCTCGTGACTCAGGTGCGCGAGGCGCTGCACATGGGCTCCGACATAGACCTTGCGCTCGCCGAGGCGGAGGCGGAGACGGAGGCGGCCTCGGCATGAGCGTCAACGCGCCCGTCCCGGTTCAGCCGACGCTGCCGCTCGGGCGGGCGCGATTCGTCGGCAGGCGCGTCCGAGACTGGTTGCCGGCCGCCGCAGTGCTCGTCCTCGGGCTCGCTCTCTGGCAAGGGCTCGTGACCGCGCTGCACGTCCAGAGATTTCTGCTGCCGAAGCCGACCGAGATCGCGTCCACGTTCTGGGACGAGCGGCAAACGCTCTGGAGCGCGGGTTGGTTCACGTTCCAGGAGGCGCTCGGCGGCTTCGTGATCGGTTGCGGCCTCGGGATCCTGGTCGGGCTGGTGCTCGCTCGGTGGAAGCCGTTGCGGATCGCCGTGATGCCGTACGCGATCGCCGCGAACGCGATCCCGATCATCGCGTTCGCGCCGATCACGAACGCATGGTTCTCGCCGCTGAACAAGTCGTCGAAGATGGCGATCGCGGCCGTGCTCTGCTTCTTCCCGGTGCTGGTGAACACGATCCGGGGGCTGACGAGCGTGCGGGCCGAGTCGATCGAGCTGATGCGGTCCTACGCCGCGAGCGAGCTCGAGATCTTCCGGCGCGTCCGCTTTCCGAACGCGCTTCCATACATATTCACCGCGCTCAAGGTCTCGAGCGTCCTGGCGATGATCGGCGCGATCGTAGGTGAGTATTTCGGCGGGTCGATCGAGGCGCTCGGGGTGCAGATCAAGAACAGCGCATCGCTATTCCAGTTCGAGCTGGCATGGGCGGCGATCGCCGTCGCCTGCCTCCTCGGGCTGGCGCTCTACCTCGCGGTTGCACTCGCAGAGCGAATCGTGACACGGTGGCAACCGTCGCCCGGGGGCGGTGGCTGACGATGGAGACGAAGAAAGGGGAAGACGAATGAAGCACCGCTGGCTGATCGTGGGCCTCCTCGCATGTACGGCCGCTGTGATGGCCGCCGGCTGCGGCGGAGGCAACGAGAGCTCGTCGGCCGGAGGCGGCGAGTGCGACAAGAGGAACGACGTCACCCTGCAGCTGAAGTGGGTGACGCAGGCGCAGTTCGCCGGTTACTACGCCGCTGCGGACAAGGGCTTCTACGACAAGCGCTGCCTGAACGTGAACATCAAGGTCGGCGGCCCCGACATCACACCGGAGCAGGTCGTCGCCAGCGGCCAAGCCGATTTCGGGATCGACTGGCTGCCGAGCCTCCTCGCCACGCGCGACCAGGGCGGCGACCTTGTGAACATCGCCCAGGTGTTCACGCGAAGCGGCATGACCGAGATCACGCACAAGGACAGCGGCATCTCGACGATCAACCAGATGGCGGACAAGAAGGTCGGCGTCTGGTGCTGCGGCAACCAGTTCGAGCTCTATGCGGCGCTGACGAAGAACGGAATTAACCCGAACTCGAAGAGCGACGTCACGATCGTCAACCAGCCGTTTGACATGAACCTGTTCCTGAACCGCCAGGTCGACGCTGCCGCTGCGATGACCTACAACGAGCTCGCTCAGGTCCTGGAGACGAAGAACCCGAAGACAGGGAAGCTCTACACGCTCGACGACCTGAACGTCCTCAAGCTCGAGGACCAGGGCACGGGAATGCTCGAGGACGGCGTCTTCGTCAAGGGCGACTGGATCTCGAACAAGGACAACCAGGACATCGCCAAGCGGTTCCTGGCCGCCTCCTTCGAGGGCTGGGCGTACTGCCGCGACCACTATCAGGAGTGCGTCGACATCGTCCTCGCAAAGGGCCCGACGCTCCCGAAGGGTCACCAGACCTGGCAGATGAACGAGATCAACGCCCTGATCTGGCCGGCGTCGAACGGGATCGGGGTCATGGACAAGGCGGCTTTCGACCGGACCGCCAAGATCGCGCTGGACTTCAAGGTGATCAAGAAGCCGGCCTCGAAGGACGCCTACCGCACCGATCTGGCGCAGGCGGCAGTCGACATGATCAAGAAGGACAGCGTCGACGTGAACGGCAGCGACTGGACGAAGGCGGACGTCAAGGTGACGGCCGGCGGCAAATAGAACGACGAGGCTGAAAGGGAGGAGATCCGCATGTCCGTTCTGATCAAGGGAGGCCGCGTCATCACCGCGGCAGATGACTACGTCGCCGACGTCTTCGTCGAGGACGAGCGGATCTCCGTCATCGGCGAGTCGCTGGACGTCAACGCGGACAAGGTGATCGACGCCTCAGGCAAGTACGTGCTGCCGGGCGGGGTCGACCCGCACACCCATCTCGACATGCCGTTCGGAGGCACCGTCACGATCGACGACGTCGAGTCCGGCCAGACCTCGGCGGCCTTCGGCGGCACGACGTGCCACGTCGATTTCATCCTCCAGCCGCAGGGCTCGACGTTTGCGGCCGCGCTCGAGGAGTGGCGCTCGAAGGCGAACGGCAAGCAGGTGATCGACATGGGCTACCACATGGCTGTCACCGACCTGCGCGAGGGCGGCACGCTCGAGGAGCTGGCGTCGCTCCCGGACCAGGGCATCACCTCGTACAAGCTCTTCATGGCCTACAAGGGCGCGCTGATGGTCGACGACGAGACGCTCTTCCGGACGATGCAGGTCGCGGCGGAGACGGGCGCGCTCGTGATGGTGCATGCCGAGAACGGCGACGCGATCGACGTTCTCGTCAAGCAGGCGCTGGCGGAGGGCAAGACCGAGCCGAAGTACCACGCGCTGACGCGGCCGCCGGAGACGGAGGGCGAGGCGACGAACCGGGCGATCCAGCTCGCGCGCGTCGCCGGCTCGCCGCTCTACGTCGTCCACGTCTCGTGCCGCGAGGCCGTGGAACCGATCGCCGCCGCACGCGAGAAGGGCTGGGACGTCTGGGGCGAGACCTGCACGCAGTACTTCTTCATCGACTACCCGTATCTGGAGCGGCCGAATTTCGAAGGCGCAAAGTACGTCTTCACGCCGCCGGCGCGCGACAAGGCGAACCGGGACGTGCTCTGGAACGCCGTCCGCACTGACATCCTCTCGGCCATCTCGACCGACCACTGCGCCTTCCTCTGGGACGGCCAAAAGACGCTCGGCAAAGACGACTTCTCCAAAATCCCGAACGGCGCGCCGGGCCTCGAGAACCGCCTGCACATGATCCACGAGTTCGGCGTGCGCGCCGGGCGCATCTCGCTGAACCGGATGGTCGAGCTGCTCTCGACCGCTCCCGCGAAGCTGTTCGGCCTCTACCCGCGCAAGGGAACGATCGCCGTTGGCTCCGACGCCGACGTCGTCGTCTTCGATCCCGAGAAGCGGGTGAGGATCTCGGCCGAGACGCATCACTCCAAGATCGACTACAACCTGTTCGAAGGCACCGAGGTCACGGGCACGCCGGAAATCGTCCTGCTGCGCGGGGAGGTGCTGGTCGAGGGCGACGAGCTGGTCGCCCAGCCGGGTATCGGCCAGTTCGTGGCACGCGCCAAGTTCGGAGAGGAGCTGAAGCCCGAGCCCGCGGTCGCATAGCAGCCGCACCTGTCGCCCCGGCCGCCGTGTCTACCATGCGGACGTGCCGCGCTACCTGATCGTCAGGCGCTTCTCCGTCCGTGAGTCGGAAATGCCCGTCGTCGGCCGACGGTCGCGGGAGCTCGTCGAGGGCGAGTTCCGCGAGGTCACCTGGGAGCACAGCCATGTCGTTGTGGACGGTGACGGCATGGTCCGGACGTATTGCGTCTACGAGGCGCCGAGCGAGGAAGTCGTGATGGAGCATTCGAAGCGGCTGGGCGCGCACGACATCCAGGAGCTACACGAGATCGCCGGCGACGTGACGCCGTCGGATTTCCCGCCGGACGAGCCGGGCTAGTCCCCGCGCCCGAGCAGCCGGGCGTCCGCGACGTGATACGTCGCCGTCTCGGCCAGCGCGATGCTTCGCGTCAACTTCCGACGCCGCTCGCGCTCGTCCTCGGGGACAAGCTGCAGGGCCTCGCGGTACAGCGCCGCCGCCCGTTCCTTCGCCCAGCCGTGCTCGGCATTCTCGGCGGCCGCGACGAGGTAGCGCACCGCCTTCTCGGAATCGCCCGCGTCGCGCCAGTGGTGCGCGAGGACGGCGCCGACCTCGCCGGAGTTACCGCCGACTTCTTCGAAGAACAGCGCCGTCTCACGGTGACGCTCACGCCTCGCCGCCCGCGGGAGCAGCTCGTACGCGACGTCTCGTAGGAGCACGTGGTTGAACGAGAACTGCTCATGCCCCTCGAAGGCCGAGATCGCCTGCTTCGTGATCAGCTCGCGCCGTTCGAGCTCCAAAAGCGCGTCGCGCAGTGTCTGTGGATCGGCGGCCATCCGCTCCAAGGCTCCCAGCCAGAACACCCGGCCGGCGACAGCGGCGTCGAGGACGACCGCACGCTCGCGAGGAGGAAGGCCGTCCAGACGCGCCGCGATGAGCCCGCGCACCGTCGTCGGGAGGCGCGCGGAAGGATCGCCCGACTCGGTGAGCGCCGCTGCGAACTGCTCGATGAACAGCGGGTTGCCATCCGCGGTGGCTGCGAGATCGGCCGCACGCTCGAGGTTCGCGGTCGCGCCGTTGTCGGCAAGCCGCTGCGCCGCGAGCTCCGTCGCCGCTGCGGCGTCGAGCGGGGTCGAGCGGGAGCGCCGTGTGTGCGAGCAGCCCGCCGCCCCAGGCGGGGCGAACGTCGAAAAGCTGGGGGCGCGCGAGCGCCAGCATGAGGACGGGGAGATCGCGCAGTCGCGCCGCGAGCAGCTCGACGAGGTCGAGCAGAGCGACGTCGGCCCAGTGGAGGTCCTCGAAGACCAGCATCGCCGGTTGATCTGCGGCGACCCCTTCGATGAAGCTCCGGATCGACAAGAACAGGCTGTCGCGGTCGGCCGTGGTCTCCGACGGATCGAGGCCGAGGATGATCCCGAGATCCTTCGCGACCTCTTGCGACTCTCCAGGAGGCAGGACGGCCGAGACGGCGTCGTGAAGCTTCTTCGACGCTGCTTCAACGGTGTCGGTCTCGAAGATGCCGCACAGCTGCTTGAGCTGGAAGGCGAGGGCGGAGTACGCGGTGCTCTCGCGGTACGGGAGGGTTCGCCCACGGACGGTGCGACCGCCGCGGTCGCGAACCGTCTGGGCGAACTCGCGCGCGAGCCGCGTCTTCCCGACCCCGGGCGCCCCGATGATCGTGACGAGGTGCGGCCGCCGTTCCGACGCCACGCGCTCCCACGTCCCGCGGAGAACGTCGAGCTCGTGACGGCGCCCGACGAGCGGGCCACGCGTAGGACGCTCTCCGGGCAGCCGAGCCTCGCGGAGAGCGACCCACGCCGGGACCGGTCGCTCCTTGCCCTTTGCCTCGACGGCCGGCGTGGATGCGTACACGATCGCGTCTCTCGTCGCTTTCTGGGTGCCCTCGCCCACGAGCACGGCTCCGACCGGCGCCGCGGTCTGGAGCCGCGCGGCCGTATTGATCACGTCGCCGGCGACCATCGCCTCGCCTAGTGCCGGCCTCGCGTCGACTGCGACAAGTGCCTCGCCCGTGCTCACGCCGATGCGCACCTTGAGCTCGAGGCGGCGGTCGGCCTCGTCCATCGCCGCGATCGTGTCTCGAACCGTCAGCGCCGCCCTGACGGCCCGCTCCGCGTCGTCGCCATAGGCGACAGGAGCTCCAAAGATGCCGACCACTGCGTCGCCGATGAACTTCTCGACGATGCCGCCGAAAGACTCGATCTCGGCGCGGACCGCGGCGTGATACGGCCGGAGTCTCGCCTGAACATCCTCCGGGTCGAGGCGCCCGGCGAGCGAGGTGAACCCGACCATGTCGACGAAGACCACGCTGACGATCCGCCGCTCCTCCCGTGGCGTCTTCCCTCGCTCGAGCGGGAGGCCGCAC
>JBKPFU010000142.1:0-1838 GCA_046728975.1 Actinomycetota bacterium
GGGATGGAAACGGCGTCCGGCGTGGGAGGGCGTCGACGGTTGACGTTCCGCGGAACCGAGGCATCTGAGTCGTCAGACGCGCGCGGCAAAGAGGCGCCGCGGGCCGACGCCCTTCAGCTCGACCTCGCCGAGGTCCGAGAACTCGAGCCCTGATCCGGCAACGAGGTCGGCGGTCGTGGACGTGACGAGGATCTCGCCGGTCCCCGCCCGAGCGGCGACGCGGGCGCCGACGTGGACCGCGATCCCTCGGGGCGGCCCGCCGGCCGGCCGCTCAACCTCGCCGGTGTGAATGCCCGCGCGAATGTCCAGCCCCAGCCCGCGGACGGCATCGCGTGCGCCGACCGCACACCGAACTGCGCGTCCCGGCCCGTCGAAGAGGGCGAAGAACCCATCGCCGGCGGTGTCGATCTCCTCGCCGCCGTAGCGGCCGATCTCGTTGCGGACGAGCTCGTGGTGGTGGGTGAGGAGCTCCGCCCAGCCTCGGTCGCCGAGCTCGTGCGCCTTCCCGGTCGAGTCGACGATATCGGTGAAGAGCGTGGTCGCCAGGACGCGGTTCTCGAGACGCGTCGGGCGCACGCCGGTCAGGAACTCCTCGATCTCGTCGACGAGGTCGTCCGAGTCCCACCACGGAACGTGCGTCTCGCCGGGAAGCTCGACGAACCTCGCACCGCGAATGTATTCGGCTAAATACCGCCCCTCTTCGGGCCTCGAATCTCGATCTTCCCGGCGATGGAGGACGAGCGTCTCCGCCTGGATGCTCGAGAGGACGTTGCGGACGTCGATCAGGGAGTTCATGAGGATCAGGGCACGCGCCGCCGCAGGGCTTGCCGACGCACGGGCGCGAGCCATCCACCACCGCTTCAGGCTCTCGTCGCCGCCGGGCGCCATGCGCGTCAGGTCCGCGTCGACACCCCACTCGCGCTCGACCGCTTCGGCATACCGCTGCCGCTGCTCCCACGTCTCGCACCACGGGTAGTCGTCGTCGGGATGCGTCCGCTTCGCGTACGTCCCGTAGAGAACCAGCGCTCTGACCCTCTCGGGGTAGGTCGCCGCGAACAGCATCGACATCGGCCCGCCCTCGGAGTAGCCGAACAGGGCAGCTTTGTCGCTTCCGGCTGCGTCCATCACCGCCCGCACGTCGTCCATTCGGGTCTCGAGGTCGGGAAGCCCGACGCTGCGGTCGGAGAGGCCGGTTCCGCGCTTGTCGAAGCGAATCAGCCGAGCGAAGGATCCGAGTCGATTGAGCAGATGCGCCGAGGCGGGGTGGTCCCAGTCGTTGTCTAGGTGGGAGACGAACCCCGACACGAGGACGAGATCGAACGGGCCGCCGCCGGTGACCTGGTAGGCGATGTTGACCTCGCCGCTTTTCGCGTAATGAACCGGAGCGTCCGGCAAGCGGCTACGAGGCGGCCAGCGCGGCCGGGCGCTCGGCGCGGCGGTACTCGACCATGTAGCCAAGCGAGCGCGGGATCTCGAGCAGCCCCTCGAGGTCGAGGTCGATCCGAGCCCCCGCCTTCTGCGTGACCTCGTCCTCGATCGGCAGGTCGAAGTCGTCGGCGCCGTAGTCGAGCGCGCGGAACGCCTCCTCGTTCTGCGTCAGGACCGAGGTACGGACGTGCTTGATGTTGTCGAGGAAGATCCGCGACAAGGCAGTGTGGCGCCAGTACTCGCGCGCGTCGATCTCGCGGCCGCCGAACGCCGTCCCGTACGGCTTGTACGTCCAGCAGAGGAACGAGAAGAGACCGTCGAGCCCGGCGTCGAGGCAGTCGTCCTGGAAGTCGCGCGTCCGCTGCAGGTGCTCGAGCCGCTCGTCGAGAGTCTCGTCGAATCCGACCACC
>JBKPFU010000143.1:0-6676 GCA_046728975.1 Actinomycetota bacterium
ATGCCCTTGGCGAAGACGTAGGCCTGGCGGTGCACGTCGGGAACGACGAGGACGGCCGGCGGGGTCGCCTTCGGCTTTTCGGGGGCAGCGGCCGTCAGCCGCTTCTCGGCAGCGAAGGTCAGCGTCCCCGTCGCGAGAACGAAGACGACCGTGACCACGACGAGGCGTGGCAAGAGCGCGGCAAGCCGAACCGCCATACCACGACTTTCGGCAGAAACGAGCATCGGCTTGAGTCGCTACCGGCTGAAGCGGATCACGCCTGAATCGGCGTGCGAAACCTCGCGGAAGACGTCCGGCTCGCCCTCCGGGGCAGGCGACGTCGAGCCGCCGCCGTCCTGCCAGCGGAACGCTGTCCCGGCGAAGCTCTCGAACCAGGGCATCGCCTGCGGATAGGAGGTCGGTGGCTGGAGCTGCAGATGCAGGTGGGGGCCCGTCGCGTGGCCGGTCGAGCCGACCAGGCCGACCTGCACTCCGGCCTCGTAGAAGGCTCCCTGCCGGACGCCGGGGTCGAGGTAGGCGAGGTGGCAGTACGTCCAGGTCAGGCCGTCACCGGTCCGAACCGTCAGGCCGATGCCGCACCGGCCGCCGGGCGAGCTGTATGAACTGACGACGACCGCGTCGGCGAGCATGTACACGGGAGAGCCCTCGGGAGCCGCGATGTCGGCGGCCGGGTAGTCGTGGTGGTGGTGCGATACCGACACGACCGCCGGCCCACCGCCGACGGGGAAGACGTAGTCGCCCTCCACGACCGGCGCGGCCAGCAGCGCCCCCGCCGCCGGCGCGAGCGAGTCGCGCTGTGCTCGGCGTTGCGCGGTGCGGAGCGACGAGCGCGCGTCGTTCAGCTTCGCGCGCAGCTTTTCGATCCGCGCTTCGAAGTGCGCGCGGCGCGCCCCGATCAGCCCGGCTTGCTTCTCCAGCTCGAGTTGATCCGAGAGCAGCGGCGTCCGGTCGGCACGGGCAAGGATTCGCCGCTCCGCGCGCGCGAGCGCGCGGATCCGCTTCTGCATCGACGCGAGCGAACGGCTTGCCGCCACGACCCCGCGCCGTGCCTGATCGAGCCCCTGCTGAGCCCGGTCGAGCCGGAAGGTGCCGTGGGTCCCGCCCTGGTCGAACACCTTCGCCACCTGGAGCACCTCGTCGACGTACCACTGCGCGTGGTTGTACGAGAAGATCGCGCGCGAGATGTCGGTCTGCCCGCCCGACGCGGCCAGGTACCGGGCTGCGGCGAAGACCGCGTCCTCGGGGCTCCAGGGGTCGGCGAGGCCGTCGCCGTTGGCGTCGAGGCCCCAGCGGAGCCACGTCGAGGGAAGGAACTGCATCCAGCCGATCGCGTTCGCCGAGCTCGGGCCCATGTTGCGGCCGAAGTTCGATTCAACCTTGTTGATCGCGGCGAGCACCTGCCATGGGATCCCATAGGCCGCGCCCGCGGTCTGCCACACCGCTTCGAGCTCCTGGAACGAAAGCGTGCGCGGCTGCCCGGGCGGGCGCGTCCAGCTCGCTGGAACCGCCAGCGCGCCAGCCGTGTTCGGCGTCGAGGCGCTCGGAAGGGACGCCGGCGCGGAGACGACGCGAAAGGTGTCGGCACCGGCCGTCCCCGCTGCACTCGCGAGTGCGAGCGCCAAGCCAAGAAGGACGCGCTTCATCCCTCTGCGGTCGGGACGACGCGCAGGCCGGGCATCGGCTCTTCTCGCGGATCGGGAGCCGACTGCGGGCGCTCCTGATCCTCAGTGATCCCGGCGGCCTGGCGCTTGAGCGCGTGCTCCAGCGCGACGAGGAAGTCGTGGCGAACCGAGGCGGCGTTGGCGGCGACCTCGCGGTCGATCTCGCCGGAGAGGACGAGGTCGATCAGAGCCTGAGTGAACGTCTGCATCTGGAAGAACGCGCCCTCTTCGATCGCGTCCGGAATCTCCTCCGACTTGTTCTCGCGGATCAGGTCGGCGATCCGCGAGTTGTTCACCATCACTTCGACTGCGGCGACGCGGCCGCCCTGCACGCGCGGGAGGAGGCGCTGGCTGATCACTCCGCGTAGGACCCCCGCGAAGATCGAGCGGATCTGGTCCTGCTTGACCGCCGGAAAGAACTCGATCATCCGCCCGATCGTCTCGGCGGCGTCGATCGTGTGCATCGTCGAGAAGACGAGGTGGCCAGACTCGGCCGCCTTCAGCGCCGTCTCCGCCGACTCGGCGTCGCGGAGCTCGCCGATCAGAATCACGTCGGGGTCCTGGCGCAGCACCCGCCGGATCGCCGTCAGGTAGGACTCGGTGTCGAGCCCGACCTCGCGCTGGTTGACGATGCAGTTGAGGTCCTCGTGGAGGATCTCGATCGGGTCCTCGATCGTGACGATGTGCTGCTTCCGCGTCCGGTTGATGTGGCCGAGCACGGCGGCGAGCGTCGTCGTCTTGCCCGACCCGGTCGCGCCGGTGACCAGCACCAGCCCGCGGTGCTCCTCCGCAAGCCGGGCGACGCCAGGCGGAAGGCGCAGGTCGGCGAAGCTGGGCACTTGCTTGGGAATGACCCGGAAGGCGAACGAGATCAGCCCGCGCTGGCGGAACACGTTGACCCGGAAGCGCGGCAGATCTTCCGCCGTGTAAGCCATGTCGAGCTCACCCGTCTCGTAGAAGGCGGCACGCCTCGCGGGCGCGAGCTCAGTGATGATTGAGAGCACCGCCTCGGAGCCATCCTCGCGCAGCGGCGTCCCGCCCTCGAGCGGCTGAAGCTCGCCGTCGCGCCGGATGACCGGCGGCTGGCCGACCTTGAGGTGAATGTCGCTCGCGCCGGCTTCCACGGCACGCCGCAGGGTGGCGTTCAGGTCCACTCGGCCGACATCGGCAGAGCCGGGCGCGGTCTTGAGACTAAGGCGCCGCTTGTCGGCGCCGACCATCAGGGCGCGTGGGCTTGGCCCGCGCGCCCGTCTGAAATGACCGGTCGGGCGAGAGGCCTTTCGCGCGACGCTCTACGACAAGCGGGAAAGCGCCTCGACGAGGCGGAGCGGCGCTCTGACGGGACCGCGTGCGTCTGCCGGCTCGCGCACGTCGCCGCGGACGAACGCTTCGAAGAAAGGCCAGACCAATGGCGCCCGCGCGACCGCGTAGGTGAGGCGTGGGAAGCGGTCGAAGGCGAGCTTCGCCTTCCACGAAGCGGCCAGAGTTCGCCCGAGCGCGGCGTCTAGGCTGCGGTCGTAACCGGCGATGTCGTTCCGAAGCACCGCGTTCGCGGCGAGGCGTGCGCTTACGAACGCCTCGTACAGGCCGTCGCCGGAGAGCGGGTCGATCAGGCCGGCGGCGTCGCCCACGAGCAAGGCGCAGCCACGGCTCAGCTTCGAGCCCGGCGCGCGCATCGGCAGGCGATGCCCGCGGACGTCGGTGAGGCTGCTCTCGGCGATGCCGTACTGCGTGCAGAGCCGTGCGAGGTGAGCGCGAAGCCGCGGCCCTTCGTGGTCCCAGCCTCCGACGCCCACGTTGACGTGATCCCCTTTCGGGAAGATCCAGGCATAGCCGCCGGGGACGGTGCCCAGGTGGACGATCGCTTTCCCCGGCTCGTAGTCGGGCCGCGCGTTTCCTTCCAGGGCGACGCCGTGGCCCCGGAGGCCGCCGAGGCCGAGTGTCTTTGCCGTGACTCCGTTGGCGCCGTCCGCGCCGATCAGAAACGAGGCGCGGGCGCCGTTGACGCGCACGCCGTTCTCGTCGAGCAGGATGTCGGCCACTTTCTGTCCGTCCCTGAAGTCAGCGCCTGAGGCCGCCGCCTGCTCGGCGAGAAACGCGTCGAGGCGCCTGCGCTGCGTCATCAGGACGAGCGACTCCGAGCTCTTGCGCTCGACGCGGCGGCGGTAGTCGAGCCCGAGCTCGAACGTGTCGACCGAGTCCTCGACGACTGCGGCCGGGTCGACCGGCAGCTCCCGAACCGCGCGGATCGTCAGGCCGCCGCCGCACGGCTTGTCTCGTGGAAACTGCGCCCGATCGAGCAGCAGGACCTTTGTTCCCGCGCGCGCGAGAAGATAAGAGGTCACGGAGCCTGCGGGCCCCGCGCCGACCACGATCGCGTCGAACCGCTCCACGGAAGCGATCCTAACCCCCGGTACAATGCGCCTCCCGCGGGGGTGTGCCCGAGCGGCCAAAGGGAGCGGTCTGTAAAACCGCCGGCTCAGCCTACGGAGGTTCGAATCCTCCCGCCCCCACTCCGCCGAGATTCCGCTCCTTTGCAGCGAAAAGCCCCGCCGCCGCGAGGCTCTCCGTTGTCGAACTAGTGAACGAGCGGGCTACTTCTGCCCGGATTTCTGCCCGAACAGCCGCTCCTCGAGGAGTGCCGCCTCCTCGCGGAACGTCTCGCCGGCCAGGTCGATGTAGCCCTGCGTCGTGGCGAAGTCGGAGTGTCCGGCCGTGCCATCAGCGCCGCCGGCGAGACTCCGGCCGCCGCCGCGTTGGTGATGCTCGTGTGCCGCCCGTCGTGAAACGGGCGCATGTACCTGTCGATCCGCGCGCGCTTGAGCACGAGCCGCAGCGTGACCGCGTAGCGCCGCTCGTCGAGCGCGATCGTCCGTTCCGACTTCTCCGACTTCGGCGTGTCCGGCGCGCGGCGGACCCACGTCTCGCGGACGCGGAGTGTGGCGCCGGCCGGATCGGCAAGCGCGACGTCCCGCCAGCGCAGGCCGAGGGCCTCACCGGGTAATGCAGGACACCCTGCGAACGCTAGAGCAGGCGTTCTGAGCGCGGCCTTATCGACTGCGCGAGAGCCCGCTACGCGCGCGCCGGCTCGGCGCGTTGGGCGAGGACCGCCTTAAGCGACCCGTCGAGGATCTCGACCGCGAGATCGATCTCGTCCTCCGTGATCGTCAGGGGCGGCGCCATCCGGAAGCAGTTCGCGCTGGTGCCTGCGCGGACGATGTTCATCGAGAGCCCGCGCTCCAGGCACTCCACGGTCACGGACGCCCCGAGCGCGTCCGCCGGCCGGCGGCTCTCCCTGTCCTCGACGAGCTCGAGTCCGGCGAGCAGCCCGCGCCCACGGACGTCGCCGATCTGCTCGTGCTCCGCCTGCAGCTCGCGCAGCCGCTCGAGCAGGTACTCGCCCCGCGCGCGGGCGCGCTCGACGAGCCCCTCCTCCTCGATCACGTCGAGCACCGCGAGCCCCGCTGCCGCAGGAAGCGGGTCGGAGACGTGCGAGGTGACGTGCAGGAAGCCCTTCCTGACGCAATCTTCCTCGATCTCGGAGGTGGTGATCGTCGCGGCGAGCGGGATGCCGCCGCCGAGCGTCTTCGAGACCGCGACGAAGTCCGGAACGATCCCGTCGTGCTCGAAGCCGAACATCGTTCCCAATCGCCCGAATCCCGTCTGCGCCTCGTCGAGCACCAGCAGCATCCCGCGGTCGTCGCACAGCTCACGCAAACGGCGGAGGTAGCCGTCGGGAGGAACGATGATCCCGCCGGCGGAGAGCACCGGTTCCGCGATCGCCGCGCAGAGCGAGCCGACCGACTGCTGGTCGACCAGCTCGAAGCCCGCCTCCAGGCAGGTGCAGTCGCACGTGCCGTTGCAATGACGGATCGGGCAGCGGTAGGCGTACGGCGCCGGCAGCACGAAGGCGCCGGGCAGGAGCGGCCCGTACCCGGCGTGCGCCATCGAGAAGTTGACCGACGAGATCCCCGCAAGCAGCCCGTGGAAGCTGCGTGCGAGCCCGACGACCTCGAACCGCCCCGTGTGCATCTTCGCCAGCTTGAGCGCGACCTCGTTCGCTTCGGAGCCGGTGTTGAGCAGGATCACCTTGTCGATCCCGGGCGAGAACATCGACGCCAGACGCTCCGCGAGTGCGAGCACGGGCTCGGAGAGCATCCACGAGTTCAGGTGGACGACCTCGTCGAGCGTCTTGCGAACCGCGGCGGCGATCCGCGGGTGGTTGTGCCCGAGCGTCGAGCAGATCTGGCCGGATGTGAAGTCCAGCACTCGCCGCTCGTCCGCCGTCTCGACCCAGGCGCCCTCGGCGCGCGTGACGAGGAAGGGCGCGAATGAGCCCGCGTACCGGATCAGAAAGCGCTCACGCGGGTCGGCCACGGGGTCAGTCTCTCACTACGCGGGTTCCTGATAGAGGCCGATCACATTTTCCTCCGGAGACATGGCGCCTCCTCGGGCGCAAGTTCGGGCAGAACTCCGCCGATCACCGCTCGGATGCGCCCTTCTCCGCCGGTTTCAGTGACCGGAGCACATCAGGCGTCGCCGTTCGGTCGGAGAGGTCCGAGATCGATGAGGCCCCGGATAACGCCTTCGAGTGGGCCCGGGTCCTCGGTGACGGTCGGCCCACCTCCATGTAGCCAGCATGCTCGAGCGCCTGCCGCGAGCGGCCACACGCTCGATCCAAGATCTCTGCGCAGCGGCGCGGATGCGGTCGGCCGCGTTCTGCACGGACCGCCCAGCGTCAACTAGCAGCGGCAGGAGCCCTGCGCGGCCCTGGCTTCACCTCTCACGCCGCGCAAGCGGGTCACGAAGGCAAACGTGTGGTCGACGTCGGGAGACTCACTACTCGGGATCGCGGCGGCTCCGCGCCGCGTAGTAGGACTCGGCCACCCGGGCGCCCGCCGGCCTCTTGCCGGTCGCTAGCTCGGTTCGTGGACGACGACCACCGGCCTCTTCGACCGGCGGACGACGTCGGCCGACACGCTTCCGAGAAGCGAGCCGGCGATGCCACCGTGGCC
>JBKPFU010000144.1:0-32393 GCA_046728975.1 Actinomycetota bacterium
GACGGACGGCGACCAACGCCAGGACCTCTCGGTCCTCGTCCTTCCTGCCGAGCCAGCCGACTCGAACGTTGCCCACGCCCCGCGCGTAGTACTTGAGCTGGTACGACTCCGGCTTGCCGGGCTCGAACTCACGGATGACCAGCACGTCCTCGAAACAGCGCCGGCGGGCGCAGGTCCTCGTGCCCATCCTGTGCGTCTCGGCGCGGTCGACCCAGTTGATCGGCGGAGGAGCAAACCCCTCTGCGTAACTCGGGGCTCCGAGCCGTGGCTTCGCCTTCATCGTGATGCCCGCCTTCGCGCCTTTGAGGCCGTGGAACCACGCCGGCGCCTCGACGAACCTCCCGTTCTCGTACACCTCGGGGTACTGGCCGAGGTGCCACACGTTCCCCTGGTTGTCCTGTGCGAAGAGAGCGATCTCGGTCTCCACCAGCTCACCCACCCGGAAGTCCCGGTCCCAGACGACTACGTTGCGCACGCCGTCGATGACCTTGGTCAGGTCGGTGACGGTGAAGACCGTGCGATGAGGAACGCGCTTGCCTTCCTCCCGTGTCGATCCCTCGTACACGAACTGCGTCCCCGGCCGCAGGGGAAACCACTCGTTGTCGATCGTGGTCGAGTGATCGAAGTTCCTCGAGTCGAAGTCCTTGGCCGCGATCTCGCGCGGGGGCGCGTTGCTGCTCGCCGACGCTTCCGAGCCGTCTCCGCCGCTGCAGGCCGCCCCGACGAGCGGGAGAAGTGACGCCGCCACGGCCAACGCCACGCTGCTGATGCGGATGCTCACCATCTCGGGACCTCCCTCGGCTTCGCGAAACGCAGGTAGAGCGCCGGCACGACGAACAGGTTGAGCAGCGTCGAGGTGAAGAGGCCGCCCAGGACGACGACCGCCAGGGGGTGCTCGATCTCCTGACCGGGGACGTTGCCCCCGACAACGAGCGGCACGATGGCAAGGCCTGTCGCCAGCGTCGTCATCAGGATCGGCGAGAGCCGTTCGCGCGCCCCGCGCAGAACGAGCGCTGGGCCAAAGCTCTCGCCTTCGTGCCGCTCCAGGTACTGGAAGTGGTTGATCATGAGGATGCCGTTGCGGGCGGCAATCCCGAACACGGTGAAGAAGCCAACCAGCGAGCCGAGCGAGAGCACGCCCCCGCCGATGAAGGCCGCCAGCGCACCACCCACGAGCGCCATCGGCAGGGTCAGGAGCGACAGCGTTGCAAGGCGCCAGCTCCGGAACGACGCCTGCAGGAGGAGGAAGATCGCCACCGCAGCGCCGATCCCGAAGAGGAGCATGCGCCTCTGCGCCGCCTGCCGCTCCGCGAACTCTCCGAGCAGCTCCGCGTGGTATCCGCGCGGGAACCCAACCGTTTCGAGGCCGTCCTTGACGTCCCCCACGACGTCGCCGAGATCGCGCCCGCGTGCGTTGGCGCTGACGTCGATGCGACGCGAAAGGTTTTCGCGCTCGATCACGTTCGGGGTCGGCGCAATGCGGACGTCCGCGACCGCGTCCAGACGCACCTGGCCGCCGCCCGGCGCGTCGATCGGGAGGCTTCGGACACTCGTCAGGCTGTTGCGGGCCTCGGGCGTGCTCCACACATGGACGTCGTACGCCTTGCCGGCGCGGAAGAGGTCGCCGACTTCTTCGCTTGCGATCCACGTGGCCGATGCACGACGCGCGTCGCCCGGCTTGATCCCATAACGCTCCGCGGCGGCGAGGTTCGTCTTGACCTCGACTTGCGGCACGTCGGAGTGAAGCTCCACCTTCGGCTCGACCAGCCCGTCGACTCCCTTCATCACACGCAGCACCTCGTCGGCCTTGCTGTTGAGGACGCCGAGGTCGTCACCGAAGATGCGGACGACGATCGCGTCGCTCGAACCCGTCAGGACCTCCCGGATTCGCTCCGACAGGTAGGTCTGCACGTCGCGCTGGATCCCGGGATAGCCATCGACGACGTCCTGGACTTTCGCGAGCGTCGCGTCGTAGTCGACCTTCGGGTCGACGCTGATCCAGTTCTCGCCGAAGTGGACGCCGACGATCTCGTCCATCAGGAGCGCTTGTCCGATGTGCGACCCGCAGTTGCGCACGCCCGGCACCGTCCGCAGCTCGCGACACGCCCGAACCACCACCCGCGTCTCTTCGGGGCCGGACGTATCGGGCGCCGTCAACCAGTGCATGAGGAAGTCCCGCTCCTTGAACGACGGGAGAAGCGACTGGCCGAGGAACGGCACGACGCTGATCCCCGCAGCGACGGCCAAGGCGACGGTCGCGTACGCCCGCCGCGGCCGGTGGACGATCCGCGAGAGGATTCGCTCGTAGCCGGCCTCGAGCCATCGCTCGAGGGGGGACTGCCGGCGCTCGAGCGGCGCCTTCCTCAGGAGGATCAGGCTCAGAGCGGGCGTGACGGTGAGCGCGACCACCAGGGAGGCGCCGACCGCGAGCACATAGGAGAACGCGAGCGGTTGGAAAAACGCGCCGGTCAAACCCGTCAAGAAGAAGATGGGAACCATCGCGGCGACGATGATCAGCGTCGCGTAGACGATGGCGCCGTACATCTCCAGCGTCGCGTCGAGGACGATCAGGGGCGGCGGCTTGCGACTACCCTGCCTGCGAGCCTCCCGCAGTCGTCGCACGATGTTTTGGACGTCGATGATCGCGTCGTCGACGACGACGCCTAAGGCGATCACGAACCCAGCCAGCACCATTACGTTGATCGTCGCGCCGCGCGCGTAGAGCACGAGTCCCGCGGCAACGAGCGACAGCGGGATCGCGATCACGCTGATCACCGCCGCACGCCACTCGAGGAGGAACGCGCCGAGAACGAGGATGACGAGCAGAGCGCCGATCAGGAGCGCCTTGGTCAGATTGTCGAGGGACTGCTCGATGAAGGTGGCCGGCCGGAAGATCGTCGTGTCGATCTCCATGCCGGGCAGGCCGGGTCGCATCTCCCGGATCGCGTCCTCCACCCCGCGGGTCACGTCGAGCGTGTTCGCCCACGGAAACTTTTCGACGACGAGCATCAGCCCGGGGCCGTCGTTCACGACCGCGTCCCCAGCCAGCGGCTGGTGATCCCACACCAGCGTGGCCACGTCCGCGAGGGTCAGCTGCTTGCCGTTCCGCTTCTCGATCGGCACCTTGGCAAGATCCGCGGGCGTCACGATCGGTTGAACGTGGCGGATGTTGAGCCTCTGGTTCGGCGTATCGATGAACCCGCCCGTCCCGATCACCGACCCGGTGGAGAACTGCAGCAAGCCTGCGTCCAACGCGCCCCCGGCGGCGTCCATGACGCTGACGAGCGAGACGCCGTGATCCCGCAACTTCCGCGGATCGACGCGAACGTGCATCTGCTTCAGCCGCTCGCCCCAGATCGGAACGTTCGCGACGCCCGGCACCTGCAGCAATCGCGCCCTGATCTTCCAGTACGCGATCACCGACATCTCCATCAGCGACAGGCGCTTCGAGGAGAGCCCGATCTTCATCACCCTGCTCGTCGACGACAGCGGCGGGACCATGGACGGCGGGCTCGCCCAGGTCGGCAGCGTCGGAGTAACGCTCGAGACGCGCTCCTGCACGAGCTGGCGTGCTCGCATGAGGTCGGTCCCGCGCTCGAAGAGCAGCTGAATCGACGACAGCTGCGGCACCGACTTCGACCGGATCGTCTCGACGTCCTCGAGCCCTTGTAGCCCCTGCTCCAGGGGAACGGTGACCAGCTGCTCGACCTCGGCCGCCGAAAGGCCGAGGCTCGGGGTTTGGATCTCGACGCGAGGCTCCGCGAACTCGGGGAAGACGTCCACGGGCATGTCGCGGAGCCCGCCGACGCCGAAGACGAGCAGGGCTGCGGCGGCAGCGACAACGAGGTAGCGGAACTTGAGGCTCGAGCCGACGAGCCAGCGCATCATCGCCGGACGCCCCAGTTCTGGCTCATTCTTCCGCGCTGTCGATGCCGAGCTCGGCGCCCCAGAGCTCTTGCGCCCCGACGGTCACGACCCGCATGCGGGGCGACGCTCCAGGAGCGAGGACGACCCGATCGCCGTGAATGGTGTCGACGGTGACGCGCTGCCGGAGGAAGGTTCGAGGCTTCGCGCTCGCGTACACCCAGGTCTGGCCCCTCGCGTCGTAGAGAACGGCGCCGTACGGGACTACCACTCGCTGCATGCCTTTGACCCGAACGCTCTGCGCCGCGACGGTCTGCAGATCGAGCCGCTTGATCGCGTGAGCGGACAACGTCACACGAGCCACGTCCGTCCCGTCGACTGGTGCGACGAGCGCACGCTCGCCTTCGGCCTTCGAGGACGGCGAGCTTCTCGCGATCCCCCCGTACACGACGAGCGCCGTTGCGCCGGCGATGATTACCGCGACGGCCCCCCACCGAGCCCCGCGGTCCCGCCACATCGATCTAGGGCCTACGGATACCGCCATCTCCCTACCTCCTTCTCACCGCGATCCGTCGTCGACTCGCGGTTAGGCGTCGCTCCGAAACGCAAATGGAGCGGAGGCACGACGAAGAGGGTGAGCAACGTCGAGGCCACGAGGCCCCCGAGGAGGACGACCGCGAGTGGATGAACGATCTCGTAGCCGGCAATGCGCCCGGCAATGACGAACGGCAGGACCACGAGCGCCGCCGCCACGGAGGTGACGAACGTGCGCGAGAACGCTTCTCGTGCGCCGCGCAAGACGAGCTCCGGGCCAAACGCGTCGTCTTCGGTCGCTTGCTGTCGGTACTGCGTGACGAGCACCAGGTGGCTGCGCGCGGCGAGCCCGACGAGCGCGAGCAGGCCGATGAACGAACCAAACGAAAGTCTCCCGCCGTCGACCAGAGCAGCGATTACCCCACCGGCTGCGGCGAGCGGCAACGTCAGGAACGAGATCGTCGCCAGCCGCCAGCTGCCGAACGCCGCCTGGAAGAGGAGGAAGATCCCGACCGCAACGGCCAGCCCGATCGCGAGCAGGCGCCCCCAGGGCTGACCTTCCGCAGTCAGCACTACGGGGTGGTACTCGAGGGGAAAGTCGATCGCGCCGAGGCCCCGTTTGACGTCCGCGACGGCGGCGCCGACGTCGCGTCCCCGCACGTTCGCGCCCACGTCGACGTAACGCGAGACCCCCTCGCGCTGGATGATCGCCGGATTCGGCGCCACGCGCACATCGGCCACATCGGCCAGCCTGACGTGCCCGCCGCTGGGCGTGTCGATCAGAAGCCGGCGCACGTCGGTCGGGCTGCTGCGGTTCTCGGGCGTCCCCCAGACGACGACGTCGAAGACCTTCTGCTGCTCGAACAGGCTGCCGACGGCGATGCCCGAAAGGAGCGTGGCCGCCGCACGGCGGACGTCACCCGGTTTGATTCCGTATCTTTGCGCCGCGGCGAGCCGAGGCTCGATCTCGAGCGTCGGCTCCTCAGCCTGATGCTTCACGTGCTCGTCGACGACGCCGCCTATCCCTGAGAGGACGCGCTCGACGTCGCCGGCCTTTCTCCCGAGAACTTTCAGGTCCTCGCCGTAGATCCGGACGACGATGTCCTCATCCGCTCCGGCGAGCTCCTCGCGAACTCTCTGGTTCGAGAAGGTCTGGAGCTCCCGCGAGAGCCCCGGATAGGCTCCCACGACCCGCTTAACGCGGGCCAACGTGGCCTGGTAGTCGGCTCCGCGGTCGATGCTGACCCAGATCTCGGCGGCGTTGACGCCGACGGCCTGATCCGCTGTCACGGCGCGGCCGACATGCGCCCCCACGTCCCGCACTCCCTCGATGGAGCGGAGCTCGCGACTGGCCAGAGTCGTGATCCGGTTCATCTCCGGGAGCGACGTCCCGGCCGGCCCGTCCCACTGAATCAGCAGCTCCGTCTCCTTCAACGTCGGCAGCAACGACTGCCCGAGGAACGGCACCGCGACGGCGGCGGCGGCGACGATCGCCCCGGCGGCGAGGTACACGGGCTGGGGCCTGTGCAGGATCCGCTCGAGCAGGTGCTCATAACCGCGCCGGAGCCGGCGGAGGACGGGCGAGTCGCGGCGCTGTGGCCGCCCGCCGGACAGGAGCAACAGGCTCAGAGCCGGGGTGACCGTGAGCGCGACGACCATGGACGCCGCAAGCGCGAGCAGGTACGCGACCGCAATAGACGGGAAGAACGCGCCCGCCACGCCCTCGAGGAAGAAGACCGGAACGACGGACAGCGCGACGATCAGCGTTCCGTAGACGGCAGCGCTGCGTACCTCGCGCGACGCCTCCAGAATGCTCGTCGCAGTCGACGCCGCGGTCCGCTTCTCGCGGCGGTCGCGCAAACGCCGGCCGATGCTCTCGACGTCGGCGACGGCGTCGTCGATCACGAGGAGGAGAGCGGCCATCAGCCCTGCGAGCACCATCGCGTTGAGCGTCTCGCCGAGCGCGAAGAGGACGAGCGCCGCAGCGAGAAGCGACACCGGCACGACCGCAAGGGCGATCATGGCCGTGCGCCAGCGGAAGAAGAAGGCGCCGAAGACCAGGACGAGGAGGGCAGCGCCGACGATCAGGCCGAGGGTGAGATGATCGATCGATTCCTCGACGAAGCTCGCCGGCCGGTAAACGGTGGTGTCGAACTCGAGGCCGGCGAGGCCTGGACGCAACGCGTCGATGGTCCGTTCCACGGCCCGGGTGACCTCGAGGGTGTTGGCGTCCGGAAACTTCTCGACGACGAGCAGAAGCCCCTGCCCGTCACGTAGGAGCGCATCGCCGATGAGCGGTTGGTGATCCTCCACCACCTCGGCCACGTCCCCAAGGCGCAGCTTCCTTGCGCCAGTTTTCTCGATCCTCACCTTGGCGAGGTCGGCGGGCGTCTGGATCGGCAAGAGATGCTGGACGCCTAGCCTCTGGTTGGGCGTATCGATGAACCCGCCGGTGCCCGGCGTCGAGGCTTGCACGAAGGTGAGCGGCGAGACCCACAGCGCGTTCCCGGCCGTCTCGAGAACCTGCACGAGCGAGACGCCCTGAGCGCGGAGACGCTCGGGGTCGACCTGCACCTGCAGCTGCCGATCGCGCTGCCCCCAAATGGCGACATTCGCGACTCCCGGCACGCCCATGAGGCGAGGCGCGATCGTCCACCGCGCGAGCACCGACATCTCGATCGGCGATACGGTCCTCGACGAGACGCCGATCATCATCAGCCGGTTCGTCGACGACAGCGGTTGCAGGATTTGCGGCGGCTTCGAGACGTGCGGCAGCGCGTGCGCCTGCGTCATCCGCTCGGCAACGACTTGCCGAGCGCGGAAGAGGTTCGTGCCCGGCTCGAAGATCAGACGAATCCGCGAGAGTCCCGGAACCGACTCGGAGCGGATGTCGTCGAGAAACGGGATCCCGACCAGCATGTCCTGCTCCATCGGAACCGTGATCAGCTGCTCCACCTCTGGGGCAGAAAGCCCGAGCGCCTCGGTCTGGACTTCGACGGTGGGCGGGGCGAACTCCGGCAAGGGGTTCACCGGCATTCCGCGGAGCTCGACGATTCCGACGAGCACGGTCGCCGCGGCCAGGGCAACGACGAGGAGCCGGAACCTCAGGCTCAGCGAGATGATCGAACGCATCACGGCTGCAAACCTCGCTGCGTGTCCAGGTCGTCGAGCCTCTCCGGGGGGCGGACGAGGTCGAGGACGAACCGCGGTGAGAAGTCGTCTACGGCTTTTTCGTACGGCCGAACGCCGTGGATCTGCGCGTCCCGTCCGTCGGCGCTGACCACGACCATTCGCAGTAGAGCGCGCTCCTCCAGGAGCTCACGGCACTCCGCAAGCCCACCCGCCTCTGTTCCGATGATCACGACGTGGGCCCCGGTCTCCTCGACGAGCCGCCGAAGCGGAACCGAGGTCGAGCTCGCGTCACACACCACGTGGCTGCCAGGTTCCTTTTCGAGGATCCGGCGAATGAGCTCTCGAGTCAGCCGCGACATGTCGGCGAGGACGACGCGAACGGGGAGAGTCGGCGGAGCCGTGTCCACGTTCACCACAGGCCGGGCAGCGTGTTCAAACCACCTGGATTCTCCGCGGCCGACCTGCTTGTCGAAATGAATCGATCGATCCCTTTGCGGTCCAACTGGGGAACTAGGACTGTGTGTCGAGCAAGGAAATACAGGTGGGAATAGATGGTGAAAAGAGCTGGTGATTTCTTACGGAGATCGCTTCGAGGACCGGCCAAGACGCTCCGAGGCGCCTCGCGCACTCCGCTCGGCGAAGATCCAATTTCCCAGTAAGCGGCGTATACTCGGTTGTCTAAACCGACAAGCGTGACTCGACGCTGCGGCCATCCATGTGATGGACACAGTTCGCCCCTTCGCCGAGGTCACCGAGGCCTCACGAACGCGGGACATCGGCCCCGAGGGTGGATTTCGGCCCGAAAGCTCCGCTCCGGTTTCTGATCCGCCGCGGGAAGCGCTCCGAGTCTTCATCGTCAGCGACGTGCGGCTGTACCGCGAGGGCCTCGCCGACCTCCTCGGCCGGATCTCGCGGATCGCAGTTGTCGGCGCGACCGGAAGCGCTGACGAGGGGATCGAGCAGGTTCGCGACCTCCAACCGGACGTCGTGCTCCTGGACACGGGGACAGGAGGCGTAGCTGCGGCTCACTACCTGCTGGGACCGGCTCCGACGACCCGCGTCGTTGCGCTCGCCGCGCCGGAGTCGGAGGAAGACGTCATCGCGCTCGCCGAGGCGGGCGTGCTCGGCTACGTCACGAGAGACCAGTCGCTTGACGACCTCGTGACCACGATCGAGAGCGTCGCGCGCGGCGAGATGGTCTGCTCGCCGTGGATGGCCACGGTCCTGGTCAAGCGCGTGCAGGCCCTCGCCGCAGACCGTCCCCCGTCGCCGCACGGGCTGACTGCGCGCGAGGTGGAGATTCTCGAACTGGTCGCGCAGGGCCTTTCAAACAAGGAGATCGCGGGGCGGCTGTACATCGAGCTGACGACGGTCAAGAATCATGTCCACAACATCCTCGGGAAGCTCGGGGTCAGCCGGCGCGAAGAGGCAGTTGCGCGCATGAGGGCGAGTTTCCTCACACATGGACCTTTGGCTCTGTTTGCCGCTCAAATCGCGCAGGAGATCCAGATCTTGATCTGGATCCAGAACTGATCCCGCGGTCCATTCTCTGCGGGCGGCGAGTTCGTTACAACAAAAGGTAACTGTTCCCGGGGCGGGACCCCTCCCCTAAGGCTTCGGAGACCTTGGCGGAGGCCCCGTGGAGGATCGACATGGACGTGTCGCCTCGCGCCACGATCAGCGTCTTTGTCGTCAGCGACGTCCGGTTCTACCGGGAGGGGCTCTGTCGCGTCCTCGCGTCGACAGACCAGATCCAGGTGCTTGGAGCAGCGGGCGGCACAGACGAGAGCTTGCTGCGGATCGCCGAGCTCCGGCCTGACGTGGTGTTGGTGGACACTGCAATGCCCGCCGGGGCGTGGATAGCGCGGCGCTTCGCCGACGCGCTGCCCGACACGAAGATCGTCGCGCTCGATGTACCGCCGGCCGAGGAGGACCTGATCGTCCTCGTCGAGGCGGGCGTCCTCGGTTATGTCACCCGCGAACAGTCGCTCGACGAAGTGGTGGCCGCGATCCTGAGCGTGGTGCGCGAGGAGATGGTGTGCTCCGCGCGAATGCGCACGCTGGTCGCGAAGCGTGTTCGTGCGCTCGCGGCCGAGCTCCGGCCGCCCGTGCAGGCGCGCCTCACGGCGCGTGAGCTCGAGATTCTCGACCTCATTGCCCGAGGGCTCTCGAACAAGGAAATCGGTCGTGAGCTGCGCATCGAGCGCGCGACGGTAAAGAACCACGTCCACAACATCCTCGACAAGCTTCAGGTACGAACGCGGATGGCTGCGGTCGCCGAGATGCGGCTTTACGCAGGCGCCGCTTCGAGTCACTCCCGCGAAGGCGTCGCGCCGGTCGCAGCCTTTCGCTGACACACGAGTCGGTCGACGGATACGGGTTCTAGTGCCGCGTCTGGACCCGAAAGGGATCGATCGATCCATTCCGGCAATTGAGTCGGCGACGGAGAATCGAGCAGGGACTTTGAAGTGGCATTTCGGCACGCGAAGAGAGGACGCAGCCCGTGATTAGCTCGAACATTTCACGGCGGGTTTTTGTTTTGCTTGCTCTGGTCGCCGCGCTCGGCATCGGCATCACGATCTGGCTGCTCCAGAGCGGTACTGCGGCGGAGGATTCGATCGCGACGGCGACTCGGGGCGATCTCGTGGTCTCCGTCGGTGGGGTCGGACGGATCGTGGAGGCGGGGGCGTCAAGTCAGCCCATCGTTCCTCCGGCCGTCGGAGGCGGCACAGCCGCATCGGCGTCGCCCGGAACGTCCGCGCCCAGCGGCCCGGCGACCTCCGGCGCCGGCGCGGGCGCCGCTGCGGCTTTGGCTCCGACCGGTGCGGTCTTCCCGCGCGCAAACGGCTACGTCTCGAGATTCCTGGTCGCACCCGGCCAGCGGGTAGTCGCCGGCCAAGCGCTCGCGCTTCTCAGTGACGGCGGATTGGTGGCCGGCACGCGGAGGCAGGCACAGAACGACCTTGCGACCGCGTTGCTCGAGTTGCGCCAGAAGCGAACAAGCGACCCGCTCAAGGGCGTCCCGCCGACACCCGAAGAGCTCGCGGCAGGCCGCCTCGCAGTGACGGCCGCTCGCGAGCGACTCGCGCGGCTTCTCCTTCCTCCGCGGCGCGCGGATGTGTCCGCGGCGCGGCTTGCCGTCAAACGCGCACAGGAAGCGCTCGAGCTCGTCGTCGGAGGAACCCCAGCGGCCCGGGCCGAGGCAGTCCGGATCGCGCGGCGCAATGTCCAGCTTGCCCAGCAGCGCCTCGCGCAGATTCTCGCGCCGATGGATCCCGTCGAGGTGAGCGCGGCAACGGCCGAGCTGCGAAAGGCCGAGGCCGACCTCGCCGCGCTGCTGCGCCCGCCGGCCGGTCCGCTGCCCGAGGAGATTGCTGCCGCCCAGCGAGCCGTGACTGTCGCGAAGGAGAACCTGGCGGACGCACAGGCGGCCGTCCCGCCGGACCCGGCGGCGATCAGAGCCGCCCAGCTCGAGCTTGACAGGGCGGTGGCGGAGCTCGCGGTGCTGTTGAGGCCTCCAGCCGCTCCCTCAGCAGAGGAGATCGCCGCGGCGAGGGCGGCGGTCGAGGCGGCACGACGGAAGCTCGTGAAGCTCCTCAGCCCGCCGAGCCCAGCCGACGTGACGGCGGCGCGGCTGGAGCTCGAGCGGGCAAGGGCCGAGCTGAGGGCTCTCGAAGCCGGCCCGAGCCACGCGGCGCTCGCGGCCGCGCGCGAGGCTGTCTACTTCGCCCGAGCGAGGCTCGCACAGCTCTTCGGGCCCTCGCTCCGGACCGATATCACCCCCGCCCGGCTCGACCTCCGCCGGGCGCAAGCCGACCTGGCTGTGCTGCGCGCCCGTGGCGGGCCCGGTTCATGGATCGACGTCGCCTTCGCGCGACTGAAGGTGCGGGCTGCTCGAGCCCAGCTCGCGAGCGCGCGCTTAGCCGAGCGCCTGCTCACGGTTCGCGCTCCCTCCGACGGAACGGTCACGGCGCTGCTAACGGTCAACGGGGCGCCCGTCGACGTCTCGACGCCGATCGTCGCGGTCAACGGGCTCGATCGCTTGGGGGTGAGCATCGACCTGAGCGAGTTCGACGTCGCCCGCGTCAGGCGAGGCATGAGGGCCGTCGTCAGCGTCGACGCCCTCGGCGGCAAGTCGTTTCCCGCGAAAGTGCTCTTCGCCGCGCTAATGGGCAACGACAACGGCGGTACGGTCACGTTCCCGGTGCGACTTGGCCTCACGCGCGCCGCCGGCTTGCGACCCGGGATGAACGTCAGCGTCCGCATCATCGTCGCGGAGCGCCACGACGTCGTGCAGGTGCCGGTGGACGCCGTCTCCCACGACGCCGAAGACCGGCCCTTCGCCACGGTGATCAACGGGTCAGGCGATACGTCGACGCGGAAACTCAAGCTCGGGCTCGCGAACAACAAGAGCGTCGAGGTCGAGAGCGGTCTCAGGGACGGCGAGCGAGTCGTGCTCGCCGCGTCCCAGGACGAGGGCGGAGAAGAAGGTTGAGTGAAGCGACCGGCGAGACCATCATCGATATCGCCGACGTCACGAAGGTCTACAAGAGCGGCGAGGTCTCGATCCTCGCGCTGGGCGGCGTCGGCTTCGTCGTTCGTGAGGGTGAATTCGTCGCGATCATGGGGCCTTCCGGCTCGGGGAAGACGACCCTGCTCGGCATCCTCGGCTGCCTCGATCGCCCGACGACCGGCTCCTACCGGCTGGTTGACGAGGAGATGTCCTCGCTCGACGAGGCGCGTCGCGCCCGCGTTCGCGGGCAGCGGATCGGCTTCGTGTTTCAGGCCTACAACCTCCTTCCGCGCTCGACCGCCTACAAGAACGTCGAACTTCCGCTCGTGTACGCGGGCGTCCGTGTCAACGAGCGCCGGCGCCGCGTCCTCGACGCCCTGGCCGAGGTAGGGCTCTCCGACCGAGCGGACCACCATCCGACTCAGCTCTCGGGCGGCGAGCAGCAGCGGGTTGCGATCGCGCGCGCGCTCGTCGTCCGACCGAGCGTCGTACTTGCCGACGAGCCGACGGGCAACCTCGACTCGGCCAGCGCGGAGGAAGTCCTCACCGTCCTCGAGCGCCTGAACGATCAGGGCGCCACGATCGTCGTCGTGACCCACTCCGAGGAGGTCGCGGAGCGAGCGTCGCGAATCGTCCGGCTCTCCGACGGGCTCGTCGTCGCCGACGAGCCGGTGGATCACCCGGTCGCGGCCGGACTGGCCCGGTGACGGGAATGCTCGAGCACTGGCGAATCGCCTTCGGGGCGCTCCAGGCCAACTGGTTCCGCGCCGTCCTGACGGCGATCGGCGTGGTCATCGGCGTCGCCTCACTCATCGCGGTTCAGGCGGTGAGCGCGGGCGCAAAGAAGGAGGTCGCGGACAGCATCCGCAGGCTGGGCGGCAACGTGATCAAGGTGGACGGAGAGTTCATCAGCATCGGCACCCGTCAGTCGGCCACCGACCGCACGATCACCCCCGCGGACGTCGCCGCGATCGAGAAGCTGCCGATGGTGACCGCGGCGGCTCCTCATCAGGCGATCGAGAGCCTGACCGTCTCCGCCGGACGCAACCAGACGAACACGTGGCTGGAAGGCGTGACCGCGTCCTATGCCGCTGTCCAGAATCAACAGGCCGCGCGGGGCCGTTTGATCTCGGCCGGCGACGTCAGCTTCGGACGCAGCGTGATCGTGCTCGGTCTCGTCGCGAGCGAGAACCTGTTTCCGGGCGAGAACCCGATTGGAAAGACCGTACGCGTCGGCAGCCGTGAGTTCGAGGTGGTCGGCACCCAGGCCCGCAGAGGGAAGCTTGCCGACGAAAACCTCGACAACCGCATCTTCATTCCCCTACCCATCCTCACCGGCGTCCTCCTGGGCGGCGCGAACGTCGTCCATATCGACCTTCGCGTCCGCGACGAGGCCAACCTCGAGCCGGCGATGGACGAGATCACGACGCTGCTCCGCAGCCAGCACCAGCTTCCGGCCTCCTATCCCGACGACTTCTCGGTCGAAGATCAAGCTGAGCTCGTCAAAGAGGCACAGAGAGCAACCACGACCTTCCGCATCCTCACCTTCGCGCTCGGCGGGATCGCGCTGCTCGTCGGCGGGATCGGGATCATGAACATGATGCTCGTGTCCGTCCACGAGCGAATCCGCGAAATCGGGATCCGGAAGTCGGTCGGAGCCGAGCCGCGGAGGATTCAGGCGCAGTTCTTGACGGAGGCGATCGTTCTGAGCACGCTCGGCGGCGTCACCGGCGTGCTCGCAGGCATCGGCGCGACGACGTCGATCAGCGGATTCGTCGGCTGGCAGACCCTGATCGATCTTCGCTCCCTCATTGCGGCCTTCGCGGTCGCAATCGTCGTCGGGCTCTTCTTCGGCTACTACCCGGCGCGCCGCGCCGCCAAGCTCGATCCGATTGCGGCGCTGCGTTACGAGTAGGGCGCGGTGACCGAGGCAGACGCAAGCCGCACGCTGGAGGCGCAGAGGCTGAGCGCTGAAGCGGCCCGACTGCCGATCTCGGAGATCGTCGCCTTCCTGCGACAGCATCTCGGTCAGAGGGTCACGGCCGACATCAGCGGCGTGAACGACCCCAAGATGGTTGCCCGCTGGATCGCCGGGCTCAGCACGCCGCGCGACCAGCCCCAGCGGCGGATGCGTGAGGGTTACCAGGCCGCCCGGCTCCTCGTCAGCGCCTACGGCGACGAGACGGCGAAGGCATGGTTCTACGGCTCCAACGCGCGCCTCGACGACGACGCGCCGCCTGCCTTCGTGCTTCGACACGCGACGAGCTGGGAAGACCTGCGGTTCATCGTCCGGGCGGCGCGGGAGTTCGTCGGGGGGCCGAGGTCGCAGTGACACCGGCGATCGAAACCCACGGCGTCGGCAAGCAGTACGGATCGCTGGTCGCCCTGGAAAATCTCACCCTTGTCGTGCAGGCGGGCGAGGTCGTGGGCGTGCTCGGTCCGAACGGCGCCGGCAAGACGACCGCGATACGCGTCCTCACGACGATCCTTAGCCCGACCCGCGGTAGCTTCACGGTCGCCGGCATTCCCCACACCCGCGCCGCCGAAATCCGCAAGCGGATCGGAGTTCTTCCCGAGAGCGCCGGCTACCCAGAGCGACAGACCGGCGAGGAGTACCTGCGCTACCACGCCCGGCTGTACGGGCATTCCCGAGCAAGTGCCCGCGCCGTCGCCCGGGAGTTGCTCGAGGAGGTACGACTCGCCGGTCGTCGCAACTCGCTCATCGCGACGTACAGCCGCGGCATGCGCCAGCGCCTCGGCACGGCACGTGCGCTGGTGAACGACCCAGAGGTGGTCTTCCTGGACGAGCCGACGCTAGGGCTCGATCCGGCGGGCCAACGGCAGGTCCTCGGCAACGTCCGCAGAATCGCAAGCGAGCGCGGAGTCGCCGTTCTGCTCAGCACGCATCTCCTCGCCGAGGTGGAAGAGAACTGCTCGCGTGTGCTGATCCTCAACCGGGGCCACGTCATTGCGGAGGGAACAGTGTCGGAGGTCGCGCGTCGTGCGGCGGCACCCCGGAGCGGCCGCGTCCATGTTGCGCCCGAGCACGCTACGCGCGCCGCGGCGGCGCTCGCTCGCGCTCCCGGAGTCGAGGAGGTCGAGCGCGCCGACGGTCAACCAGGCTGGCTGACCCTCGTGTTCGCACCTGGAAGCTACGCGGACAACGGGTCGCCGAACGAGGCCGTCCGCGCCGTCCTCGACGCAGGGGTTACCTTGTTTTCCTTCGAGCTCGAAGGCGCGCGCCTCAGCGACGCCTTCCTCGCGATGACCGAGGCCGGCTGAGATGGTGGCCGCCGCCGAGACAGCGCAGGCAAGGAGCGCCCCCGGATGGGTGGTCGTGCTCCAGCAAGAGCTCCGCGACCTCTGGCTGGGCGGGCGCGGTCTGATGCTCAGCCTCGGCTTCAGCGTCCTCTTGAGCGTGATCGCGTATCTGCTGGCGACGAACACCGATCTCAATTTCCTCGAGCAGCGCGAATCGGTGAGTCTCACGCTTCAGGTGGCGATCGCCGTCGGAGGGCTGCTTACGCTGCTCGCGAGCGCAGACGCGGTCACGGGCGAGCGCGAGCGCGGGACGCTCGAGACTCTGCTCCTCACCCCTCTGCCCCGTCGTCACGCCGCGATCGGGAAGTTTCTCGCCGCGATCTCGCTCTGGCTGGCGGCGTTCGCGATCTCCGTCCCCTACATCTGGTTCCTCGGTCGCGACGTCGGAAATCTCGGCGACGCGATCGCCATCGGGCTGGGAGTCGGCACGGTTCTCGCTGTCTTCCTCTGCTCGCTCGGCCTGATCGTCAGCCTCTTCGTCGACTCGAACCGCGTTAGCCTCGCCGTGAGCCTGTTCGTATTGATCGCGCTCTTCGCGCCAACCCAGCTCCCGTCGGGCGCGCAGAAGGGCTGGGCGGGTGAGCTGCTCGTCCGCCTCGACCCGATCAGCGCGGGCGAGGAGTACGTGAGCAAGATCGTCGTCAGCAGGCACGCGTGGAGCCAGGACGCGTCCCTGCTCGTCTCGCCGATCGCCTGGGCCGCCGTACTCGCCGCGGCGGCGCTGGTGTTGAGCGAACGCTTCCTCCGGCTTCAAGGCGGCATGTCGAGATGAGCCGGCGCCTTGGTCTGGCGACGTTTGTCGCCCTCGTCGTCGCCGCGCAGGTCTTCGCCTCTGTCGCGTGCGCCGCCGACTCCGGCGCCGCCGTGTCCGTCACCGTCGACCGCACGCGCATCTCCACGGAGCTCGGGCGCAAGCTCGTGTTCCGATCGACGATCACCAACCGCGGCTCGACGGCTGCGAGCGGGCTGATCGCCCACCTCAACGTCCTCAGCTTGCGCGACGGCGTCTACGTCGACCCCGAGGACTGGTCCTCAGAGCGAACCCGCTATCTCCGCCCGATCCCGCCCGGCCGGTCGACAACGACGACGTGGCGGATCCAGGCCGTCAACTCGGGGGAGTTCGGCGTCTACGTGGCCGTCCTCCGCGAACACGGGCGCGCGTCCCTGCCGTCGACAGGGCCGGCGATCCGCCTAGTTGTCGCGCAGCGCAAGACGCTGAACTCCGGGGGGATAGTCCCGGTCGCCCTTGGCGTCCCCGCCGTTCTTGGGGTTTTGAGCTTTGCCCTCAGGCTCCGGAGGCGTGGTTTGTCCCGGCGCGTTCTTTGAGCTCGGCCACCTCGGCTCGAAGACGGTGTAGCTCCGCGTACAGCTCCGTCAAAGGCACCAAGGCGGGTCGGCAGTCCTGATATGACGAAGTTCTTGACCCGCCCCACCTGACGAGCGCGAGCGGGCACAGTCGGTGCTCGACGCCTTGGGGCGGCGCATCGGAGGGCCACTCGACCGTCGCGCTCGCAACCCGCGCGGGGATCGTCCAATAGTCCCCCGCGTGGAAGTCGGAGCCGTCGAACCGAACCTGGATGCCGGCCTCCAGCTCCGCCCAACCCGCCTCGACGGGCAGTGCTGGCCCCTGCGTTTGATCCCACTGCCGCGCGCGGACGCTCGTCTCGTGGGCGTGCTGCGAGACGTCGCGGTCGAAGACCGCTTCTCGGCTTTCAATCGACCAGTCTTCGAGACGTGCGAGCGTTCCGGCAAGACCGCGCCGCTCGAGCTCGAGGCCGCCAATCTCGAGCCAGTCGCCGACCGAGATCCTCGGCGGGTTGGCCGCCGAGGGCGCGAGGAGAAGCGAGCTCGGTCCCAGGAACCGCTCGACGGCCAAGACCACGGAGCCGTTGTGGCGCGACCACTTGAACGTCGCCTTCCCGAGCGGCCCCTCGCCGTGGACCTCCACGCGATAGAGCAGGTTCTCGACCCCGGAATATCCGTTCGGTGCGGCAGCGGTCAGCCGCCCGCGGCCCAGCCCCGGCAGGGCTGCGGCTGCGTCGGCGCACAACAGATCGCCCACGTTCTCGACGAAGTCGACCGTCCAGGCGACCTGAAGACGCGCTGAAGTGTCCGCGCCCCCGAGCGCAACGTCTGCCAGGTCGGGATCGTCGAGCGCCGTAACGAGACGTTCCCACGCGTCGAGGTAGACGAGGTCCGTCCGCCCGGGCTCGGGACGGAGCGGCTTCCGCGCGACCTGCGCAATCGGCGTTTCCGCGACGAGGTCGCAGATGAGTCCACCCGCGTACATGCGGCCCGCGGAGAGGGTCGGCGCACCGTCAGCACCCGCGTGGACCTCGAACCCGCCCCTAGCCGGGACGGCGGACGGCCCGACGACGTCCTCGAACCTAGTCCGTTCGAGGTGCTCGATGATCGCAGCCTGCTCGTTCCAGTCGGCGTCCGTCTGCACCCGGCCTTGCTGCATCAGCACGGCCGTGTAGCGCTTTCGCGGATCGAACGTAAGCCGGCTGAAATCGCCCTTCATGCCTTCTCCTTCCTTGCGGTCGCGCCGATGATCGCACCGGTAAGCCTCAGAACCGAGAGAGCCCCGCGCAAGGCGGGGCTCTCCATCTAAGGCGCCGTGGAGGCGAGGCCGCTACAGGCCGGTGGCCGAGGCGAGCTCGAGGAAGTCGCTGCCGCCGACGATCGTCTGCTCGCGCACTAAGCCGATGCCGGGGACGTAGTACTTGTTGTCGAGCACCTCGGGCTCGAGGAGGGAGAACTCCTCCGTCTTCAGCGCGTCGTCCGAGGACACGAACGGCGTCTTGACCGAAGCGTGCAGGTCAACGATCTTCGTGCAGTCCTCGGCGACGTTCTTAGCGTCCTCCTGCTTGAAGACCTGGCCCACCTGGGGGTCGGCGGGCATGAAGATCCCGGCCCTTGCGTTGTCCACGCCTGCCTCCCACGAGCCCTCGGTCGAGACGACCTGGCCGTTCTCCAGCTCCTTGGTGTCCTCCCCGAAGTACCAGACGTTGCCGGCTGCGTCCTGGGCGAACCAGTCGAACGTGTCCTCGACGAGCTCCCCTTTTACGAAGACCTGGTCGTGCACGACCGTCGTGGTCGCACCCAGGATCACCTTCGTGTCATTGGTGACCGTGAACACGTCCGTCGCCGATTTCCCGTCGAGCTTGCCCCTATAGGTGAGGACCGTACCGGGCTTGAGCGGGAGATACGGGTTGTCGATCTGGCTTACGAAGGTCGCCGGCAGGCGGGGCGGCCTCGGGCACGACGGAGCGGTCGAGGCGGGCGCGGCATCGCCGAGCGCCACCACGACCGCAATCACGGCGACCAGGATCACTCCGGCTGCAGCCAGAGCTGCGCCAACTATCCGGTGCATCATCGACTCCTCTCGTGGATTGCGCGTACCGGCGCGCGAGTCTCGCCGGCGGAGATTGGAATTCGATGAGAGGCCCGCAACGCTTAGAACCGCTCAAGCAGCTTGCTCGTCGTCTCGAAGACGATCCGGCCCTTCTTCCTTGCGCGGGGGACGTTGTACGCGCAGAAGAGCCCAGCCGAGGTCAGCTTGGCGTCGACGTACGTCTTCGAACGGAGCGCGATCGAAATCAGCCTGCCGTCGCTCAGGCGCACGAGCACCAACCGGTGCCGGCCGCGGAGCAGTGCGAGCCTCGCGTTGACGCCCGCGAGTTGCAGCATCGCGGCCGGACCGAGCGCGACTGACTTCGTCGCACTACCTGTCGCCGGGTCGTAAAGGTCGAGGGTGAAGGTGCGCAAAACGGCAAGCCGCGTCCTGCTGAGCGCGATCGCACGCGGCGGGTTTTCGTTCGCGGGCGGAACTGTGGCGACGCGCGAGCCGTTGGCCGCGAGGACGTTCACGGCACCGGCGGACTCGACGGCCATCCGCCCGCCGCCGACGGCGGCCAGCGGGTATGAGGCGCGGCCGCGCTTCACAACCACCTTCCGTCGCGCCATGATCCGAACGAGGCGCTGCCTGGTCACGGTCACCGAAGGCGCGTACTCGTCGCACGAGTAGCCGTCGGGCACGTCGCAGGTGATCGTCCAGCCGTTGTACGCGAGCAGCGAGCCGCCGCCGAGGAGCTGGCCGAGCCATCCGCCGCGAGGGTCGCCTCCCGCGCGGTCACCGTTGCCGTCGTAATCGATTTGCTTCGGCTTCCCTCCGGCGAGCGGCGCCGCCGTCACGGTCAGCTCGAGGCTGTTTCCGCCGCCCTCCTCCAGCCAGGCGACTTGCCCGCCGCCGAGCGCGATCTCGCTGACGCCGTCTCCGCCGCACCCAGCCTTGAAGTGGTTCGCCTTCCGCCGAGAGGCGGTCCAGACGAAGATGTTGATGGGGCCACAACTCTTCATCCTGGCAGTCGCGACCGCCGCTCTGTTCCCGTCGGCGGCGAGATGCGTGATCGGCGGGCGAGTGGAGAAGAAGGCGTCTCGAGGCCCTGGAAAACTGCCTCCGGGGACGCTCGCCGGCGCAGGCGGTGTCTGCCAGAGAATCGCGAGACCGTGTTCGCCTCCCCGCTGGAAAGAACGACGGATCGAGACGGCGAGATCGGCCCTCCCGTCGTGATTCAGGTCTGCCGCAGCGATGGCACCCCAGCCGAACGACGACGACGGCAGCGGAAAGGGCGAGTCGACGGCCGGCCGCAAGTCGCCTCTGCCGTTTCCGAGCAGAACCGGCATCGCCGAGTCGAATCCCGTCAGTGCGAGGTCGAGGTTTCGATCGTTGTCGAAATCGGCAACCGCGACTGAATCGCCATACGCAGCGTTCCCACGCAGTGATCCAGGAGCGGGAGTGAAGCGACCGGAGCCCGTGCCTAGCAGCACCGTGATCTTGAGCGGAGCCAGACCGGTAACGGCGACGTCCGCGTTGCCGTCGCCGTTGAAGTCGGCGACCGCGAGCAACCGCGCGCGGAGCGTCGTGGAGGTGCGGAACCCGCCGCCGCCGTCGCCCAGCAGGATCGCGATCTGCTTCGGGTCGGTGGTGGAGACGGCCAGGTCGGGTTTCGCGTCGCGGTTGAAATCGGCGACATCGACCGCTTGAGGCCCGTAGCCCCCGCCGATCGCGAGCGGCGACGCGGCTGCCGGGTTGAACCTCCCGGTCCCGTCGCCCAGGAGAACGGTGACGCTATTCGGAGACCCGGGCACGACGAGATCGACTCGGCCGTCACCGTCCAGATCTGCGCTGGCGAGGCGCCCGGGGCTATGCCCGATCTTGACGGGAGAGCCTGGAGCCGGGCTGAAGCCTGCGGAGCCGTTCCCGAGCAGGATGGTGACGTCCTTCGACTCGATGTTTGCGACGGCGAGATCCGCTTTGCCGTCGCTGTTGAAGTCGGCGTGCAGGATTGCCTTAGGCCCGTCACCTGCGGAAATCGGGGAGCCGGCCGCGGGCCGAAAGTGTCCTCCGCCATCGCCGACGAGAACCGTCACATCGTCCGAGTTGCAGTTCGCGCCGGCGAGGTCGAGGTTGTCGTCTCCGTCCAGTTTCGCGACCGTGACCGAGCATGGGCTTCCTCCGCCCTGGATGAGTCCGCTGGGCACGAACGAGGGATTCGCCCTACCGGCCCCAGCTGCCCCAGCCACGAAGACGGCGAGAAAACATGCGGAGGCGACGAGGGTGGGCCAGCCGCCGAGTGTCTTGGCGGGCCGGCGAAAGCGGTGGGCTACTGGCGCTGGTGAGTTCATCGCGGCGGCTCCTTCGTGAGGTGAGGCCCAGGATCGAAGGTCGCGATAACGCGGCGCTAATCTCGGCCGACCTCGCTCGAAGCAGAGCCGGAATCGGGTCTGGAAATCAGTGGCGGCTGCGCGCATCGGGCACTCCTTCCGTCGGGGATGCCCCACGATCGGACGTCGAGGTAAAGCCGCGGCAAATGGCAGGTAAAGCGCGACCGCTGCGCCGAATTCACTAGATCACAGCCTCGATGGCGGCAGGCCGCTCGACGTCCGCCGCTGTTCGCGACGCTCACGCCGGAGGGGATGCAGCGCACGTAAGTAGCAGGCCGGCCGCTGATTCGGTCGGCGCGGAGTCGGACGACACGGTGATACGTCGCGCCGTTCTCGACTCGTGTTTCTCGCTCGTGTTGCTGGGCGCGAAGGCTCGAGGGGCGGAACGGACGGCTCTTCTACCTGCGGCCACTGGCAGAGTGCTCGGACGCGAGCAGCTTCCGAATCCGTGCGAGCGCGGCGTCGACGTTAGGCGGAGCCCGCTCAAGATCGGCGACGAGATCGTTCGCGAGGTCCGAGAGCGCCGCGGCATAGAAGTGCTGGGTCTGGTACGCGTCGTTCCGAGCTTGTGCACGCGCCCGGTCGAGCGCGGCTTGCAGCGCACGGATTCGGCGCTCGGAGCCTGTTTTCGCCCGCTCGTGCCGCTTCTCGACTGACTTCAAGCGCTCCTTGAGCTCACGGATCACCTGGCGCCGCGTCTCTGCAAGTGCCAGGGCCTCCTCGCGAGCGGCGACGAGGTCCGAGCGCCGTACGAAGTAGAGGTAGGCGAAGAGGGTTGCGACGGCAGTAACCGCCGAGAGTGCGGCAACCGCGGTAGTGACGACGGCAGACATTCTGCGTTCGTCGCGTATCTATGACTGCTCGAGCTCGGAAGCCCGTCGACCGACCCCCCGGCGCAGATAGCCCCGGCGCAGGCTCAGCTCGCTGCCGAGCGTCCCCGGCCTACGCCTATCGCCTCATCACGATCGCGGTGCTACGACACCTCCTTGCCCCTACCGCCGCGCGACCGCGGACGCTGACGGACCTAACGACTCTGCCGCAATAGTACATTTGTGAGCGAGTGCGACCCAGCCACTCGCGCTCCCGGTTTGCGTAAGCCGAAACGCGGCGTAGAGCGACGTCGACGCCGACGTCCACGCTGGTCAGAGCGATTCGTTAGCCCATCACGCGATCAGGCAAAGCAGCGAGGGGTGCGGCGCCTTCGGACGTCTGCTTCGCTAGCGATTTGCCACCGCCGCTACGGCCTCGATCGCCCGCTCGACGTCCTCCTTGCTGTTGGCGACACTCGGGCCGAAGCGGACGTACTCCGTCGCGTACGGGGTAACGCTCGCAAGGACGCGGTGCTCCTCGCGAAGCCGATCGACGACCGTCCCGGCTGGAACTCCCGCGACGTCGGCACACACGAGACCGGCCGACAGCACTTCGGTCGCCGGCGTCGTCACCGTCACTCCTGGAACGTCTGCGAGGCCGTCCTTGAGCGCGGTCGCCAGCGCATGCGTCGTCTGCGCGACCTTCGCGCGACCGCCGAGCTCGTCGTGGAAGCCGAATCCCTCGGTGAGCGCCCAGCGATGCTCGAAGGAGTGGAACCCGCCGGGCGTCATCAGCGGCCCGGGAGGCGTGTCCGACGGTGGGCGGCCTTGGATCCACGCGAGGTACGCACGGCCGTCGAAGGTCGGGATCGTGGGCGCGAGCCGCTCCCAGGCGTGCGGTGCCGCCCACACGATGCCCGTGCCGCGAGGGCCGAAGAGCCACTTGTGACAGCCTGAGACGAAGACATCGGCGCCGAGCGCGACGGGTGAGGGGCCCTCGACGCCGAACCCGTGGACGCCGTCGACGCAGAGAAGGATCCGCTCACGGGCGCGTCGGCCGCGGTTGGCGCTCGCGACCGCAGCGGCGATCTCCTGCAGCGGAAGCTTCACACCGGTGGATGAATGGACCCACGTGACGGCGAGACAGCGTGTTCGCGGCCCGAGCGCGCGAGAAACTGCTGTGACGATCGCATCCACGGATGCCGCCTCGGGCTTGTCGTAGAGACGGATTCGACGAACGTGAACGCCGTCCAGCCGCGCCCGCAGGCGGAGCGACTCGTGCGTGGCGTAGAAGTCGTGCTCGGTCGTCACCACTTCGTCTCCCGGCTCCAGCCGCAGCCGCCCGTAGACAAGGCCGAGACCCATCGTCGTCGAGTCGGTGAGCGCCACGAGGCTCGGGTCGGTGCCGAGGTAGGCCGCGGCAGCGGAGCGGGCGGCGTCCTCGAGCGCGGTCTCCGCTTCGCGGAGGTAGAGAACCGGGTTCGCATCGAGCGCGCGCCGGTGCCGTTCGATCGCGTCGCGCACCGGCCGCGGGTGCGAGGCCAGCAGGAAGGTCGTCAGGTTGACGTAGTCGGGGTCGAGGAGGAAGCGCGAGTCGAGCGCGCGGTGCGTGGCTTCGGCCGAATCGTCGCTCCCGGCCAGCTCCCGCGCCGCGACGTAGGCGCCCGCCCCTGCGACCGTGGAGGCGCCCACCACCACGCCGCCCCGCACGAGCAGCGTGCGGCGATTCATGCGGCCGGCCGGCGGAGCGCTCATGCGAGCGGCTCCCACACCGCATCGTTTGCGGGCGCGTCGAGAGCGACGCACGACAGGTTCGAGCCATCTGGATCGATGAGCAGAATCGTGCCTGGATCGCGCGCGAAGACGCTACTCCTCGAGGACGCGCTTGAAGACAAGGACGTGGCACGGGCCGGGGTGGTCGGCGAGCTCGACGCCGAGCCCCATCCACACGAGCTCCCAGCCATCGTCCGCGAAATCCCGTAGATGCCCGACGAGCATGCCCGAGTTCAGCCGCGGATCCATGCCGCGCAGGTCCCAGATGTCGACCGCGTGCTCAATCGCCCGCATCGCTCCCACTACCTCTCAAACATCGCCGAGGTTCCGCCGACTTGCCGCAAACGTTGCTTATGCGGCTGCAACGAAGCAGAATGAAAAGAGCGGGCAGCCGCATTGCCCAGTCGTAAAAACTCGTGGAGGAGCCAGTTGTGGCCAAGAAAGCTCTGAAGCCCCCCGCGACAAAAACAAGAAAGGAACGCACGTCCATGGACAAGGACGGCGCCGCAACGGCGGCTCAGACCGACGGCGCCGCCGCGCGCGGAGCTGCGCTCGCAGCCGACATCATCATCGCGAACGCCCCCGACCCCGTCTTCGTCTCCGACCTCGAGGGCAAGATCCTCCAGGCGAACGACGCGGTCTCGGCGCTCCTCGGCTTTCGCCGCGACGAGGTGCTGGAGCAGTCGCTCTCCCGCTTCATCAGCGAGGAGGAGACGCGCGAGTTCATGGCGGCGTTGCGAGAGGTGGTCGAACACGGCGTCACCCGCGACGCGGCGCTCAACCCGCGCAGCGCGTCGGGTGAAGTCATTCCGACGAGCCTGAACGCGTCGGCGCTCCGCGATGCCGACGGCAACGTGATCGGCGCGATCGGGGTCTTGCGCGACATGCGGGAGCTGGACAAGGCCCGGGCCTACGCGGAGAGTCTGATCAAGAACGCCCCCGACCCGGTGTTCGTCTCCGACCTCGAGGGCAAGATCCTCGAGGCGAACGACGCGGTGTCGGAGCTGCTCGGCTTTCGCCGCGACGAGGTGGTCGAGCAGTCGCTCTCGCGATTCATCAGTGCCGAGGAGACGCGCGAGTTCACCGCCGCCCTACGCGAGGTGGTCGAGCGGGGCGTGACCCGCAACGCCCGCCTGAACCCGCGCAGCGCCTCGGGCGAGGTGATCCCGACGACGCTGAACGCCTCAGCGCTCCGCGATGCCGACGGCAACGTGATCGGGGCGATCGGCGTCTTGCGCGACATGCGCGAGCTCGACAAGGCCCGCGCCTACGCGGAGAGCCTGATCGAGAACGCGCCTGATCCGGTGTTCGTCTCCGACCTCGAGGGCAAGATCCTGCAGACGAACGAGGCGGTCTCGGAGCTGCTCGGCTTTCGCAAGGACGAGGTCGTCGAGCAGTCGGTCTCGCGCTTCATCAGCCCCGAGGAGACGCGCGAGTTCACCGCCGCGCTCCGCGAGGTGGTCGAGCGCGGTGTCACGCGCAACGCCCGCCTCAACCCGCGCAGCGCCTCCGGCGAGGTGATCCCGACGACGCTGAACGCGTCGGCGCTCCGAGACACGGACGGAAAAGTAATCGGCGCGATCGGCGTCCTTAGAGACATGCGCGAATACGAACAGGTCGTCCGCGACCTCGAGCAATCGAAGACGGAGCTGCAGGAGAAGATCCTCGACCTCGAGAAGTTCGAGGAAGTCGTCGTCGGCCGTGAGCTGAAGATGATCGCGCTCGAGAAGGAGCTGGAGAGCCTCCAGCAGCAAAACGAGAAGCTGAGAGACGAGCGCGCCGCGGGCTAATGGCAACCCAACCAGACGCGCTCCCGCCGGAGGGGGACGGCGAGGCCGTCCCTCTCGACCCTGAAGCGCTCAAGCAAGAGGTCGAGCAGCTCCAGCTGCGCGTGCTGCAGGCGGAGGAACGCCGCCGGGCGCTCGTGCACATCATGGGCGACCTCAACGAGTCGAACCGGAAGCTGGGCGACCAGCGGAAGGCGATGCTGCATATCCTCGGCGACTACGAGCAGGACCGGAGCCGGCTTGCACGGCAGACGGAGCGGCTCGACAACTCCCGCCGGGCGCTCTTGCACATCCTCAAGGACTCGCACGAGTCCAACCTCAAGCTCGCCGACAGCCGCAAGGCGATGATCCACATCATGGGCGACCTGCGTGAGACCACGCAGGAGATGGAGCGGCGCGAGCAGGAGCTGCGCGACAAACAGGAGCAGCTCGTCCACGCGGGGAAGCTCGCCACGCTCGGCGAGTTGACGACCGGGGTCGCGCACGAGCTGAACAACCCGCTCAACAACATCGGGCTGTTCGTCGGAAACGTGATCGACCAGATCAAGCTCGGCCAGGTCGAGACCGAGCGGATCCTCGAGGACCTCGACAAGGCGATGGAGCAGGTGCAGAAAGCCACGGACATCATCTCGCACCTGCGCACGTTCGGCCGTGCGGCGTCGGTGACCATCTCTCCGGTCGATGTCGACGATGCGATCGAGCGCTCGCTCTCGCTCGTCCAGGAGCAGCTGCGGCTGCGCGCCATCGAGGTCGAGTTCGAGCTTTGCCCGGACGAGCTCGTCGTCCTCGGAAATCCGATCCAGCTCGAGCAGGTCTTCATCAACCTGCTCACGAACGCGCGCGATGCGCTCGAAGAGTCGCCGCGGAAGAGGATCCGCATCGTCTCCAGCCGGGACGGCGACCGCATCCGGATCGCGATCTCCGATACGGGCCCGGGCATTCCGCGCGGGCTCGAGCAGCGAATCTTCGACCCCTTCTTCACGACGAAGCAGGTGGGAGCCGGGACCGGGCTCGGGCTCTCGATCACCTACAGCATCGTCAAGGAGCACGGCGGCGACATCTCGGTCAGCAGCACTCGCCGGGGCGCCACCTTCGTCATCGAGCTGCCGATGGCAGGCAGCGGCGACGAGCCGGCCCGAGGGGTGATGTTGTGACGAATAACGGCGCGCGAATCCTGCTCGTCGACGACGACAGGGCGCTGCTCGACGCGCTCCCGCGCGCGCTCGGCCTGCGGATGAACGGCATCGGGATCGACACCTGCGAAACCGCCGCCGACGCGCTCGAGCGCATCCGCAAGACGGACTACGACGCGATCGTGAGCGACATCAAGATGCCGGGGATGGACGGGCTCGAGCTGCTCGAGGAGATCCGGGCGGTCCGGCCGACGACCCCGACCCTCCTGATCACCGGACACGGCGAGCACGACCTCGCTGTCCGAGCCTTGCGCGGCGGCGCCTACGACTTCGTGCAGAAGCCGATCGACCGCGATTACTTCATGGCCTCGCTCGAGCGAGCTATCCAGATGCGGCGGCTCGATCGCCAGGTCGACGCGCAGCGGGCGGCGCTGGAGCGGCACGCACGCGTGCTCGAGCACGTCGACGACGGAGTGTTCCTGGTCGACGACGAGGGCCTCATCCGCCACTGGAATCCCGCGGCGGAGGCGATCACGGGTCTCGCCGCGAGCTCGGTGCTCGGTCGTCGCGCGGACGAGACGCTCGCCGGCTGGGACGCCTTCTCGGCCGCCGTTCCGGTAGCGGAGATGCCGGGCCCTCGCAGCCACGACGCGAAGACGCTGCCGCTCGAGATCGAGGGGCGCGAGCTCTGGCTTTCCATCTCCGGAGTCAGGTCCGACGACGGCGTCGTCTACGCCTTCCGAAACCTGACCGAGGAGCGGGCGCTCGACGAGTTGAAGAGCGAGTTCGTCGCGACGATCTCGCACGAGCTGCGGACTCCGCTCGCGGCCATCTACGGCGCCGCGCAGACGCTACGGCGCTCGGACGTCCAGCTGGAGGACGTCCACAAGACGAACCTGCTCGAGGTCATCGGCGACGAGTCGGAACGGCTTACGCGAATCGCCGAGGACATCTTGCTGGCCAGCAACCTCGACTCCGGCCGCCTTCAGCTCGAGCGGCAGGATGTCGACGTGGAGGCCCTGGCGCGCGGCGTCGTCGACGACATGCGCTCGTTCTGGGCCGGCCGCGAAGACATTCGGCTCGAGCTCGTGGCCGAGGGGCCGCTGCCGCCGGTGGCGGCGGACGCCGACCGGCTACGCCAGGTCCTGGTCAACCTGATCGACAACGCCGTCAAGTACTCGCCGAAGGGCGGCCGTATCGAGCTCCGCGTCCTCGCGCGGGACAACGGCCTGCGAATGATGGTGACGGACGAAGGCCTCGGGATCCCGCACGGCGACCAGCAGCGGATCTTCGGCAAGTTCTACCGTGTCGATCCGAACCTCACCCGCGGCGTGCGCGGCACCGGGCTCGGGCTCTACATCTGCCGCGAGCTGGTGCGAAGGATGAACGGCCGCATCACGGTCGAATCGAAGGAAGGCCGTGGCTCCACCTTCACCGTCGACCTGCCGCTTGCCTCCGGCACCCCTGCGCAGCGCGAGCCGGCGGTCCCGCAGACGGCCTGACAAGGCGTCTAAAGACCACGTAAAGACTGCTTGACGGGCGCTGGACCGCTGGCTAGAAGGAATTCGATGAAGCACAGGGGTCTGCTGGTCGTGCTCGTCGTAGCGCTCTGCTGGGCCGGCCAGGCGCATGCGGCGACGTTCACCGTGACGCGGACCGACGACCCGGGCCCGGGTGCATGCGATTCCGACTGCTCGCTCCGCGAAGCGGTGCTCGCCGCGAATGGAGGAGCAGGCGGCGACACGATCACGCTGCCGCCCGGCCATTACCGGCTGACGCGCGCCGGGTTGAACGAAGACGCCGCTTCGACGGGAGATCTCGACCTGACGAAGAGCGTCACGATCACCGGCGCCGGCGCACGCTCGACCGTGATCGACGCAACGGGCACCGACCGCGTCTTCCATGTCGCGGCCGGCGCGAACGTCGAGGTCTCGGGCGTGACGATCACCGGTGGCCTCGTCAACGCCAACGGCGCCGGAATCGCAAGCTCGGGCGCGTTGCGGCTCGTCCGCGACACGATCACCGGCAACCGCGCCGCGGGCACGTCCAACGGAGGCGGCGTCGACTCGAGCTCGGCGTTGACGGTGAGCGAGAGCACGATCGCGCGAAACCAGGCCTATAACGGAGGCGGGATCAACTTCGCCGGCTCGCTCACGGTCACGAACTCGACGATCAGCGGCAACGCCGCCGGCGGTTGGATGTCGAACGGCGCCGGCGGCGGGATCGAGGGCAGCGCCGGTTCGACGCTGACGCTCGCGAGCTCGACGATCACGAGCAATCAGTCCTTCAACGGCCCGTTCTCCGGCGGAGGGATCAGCGCCCCCACGGTCGCGCTCAGAAACTCGATCGTGGCCGACAACTTCGCGCACGACCAGACGTTGACGACCACTGCCCTCGACAACTGTGCCGCGACGACAGTCACGTCGCAGGGCCACAACCTCTCGAATGGAGGCGACTGCAAGCTCACCGGTCCGGGCGACCGCCAGAGCGTCGACGTCAAGCTCGGACCGTTGGCCGCGAACGGAGGACCGACCGACACGCAGATGCCGCTCGATGCGAGCCCGGCAATCGACGGCGGCGACAACAACGGCTGCCCGCCGAACGACCAGCGCGGCGCTTCGCGGCCGCGCAACGTGTGCGACATCGGCGCGTACGAGCTGTCGACGCCGATCGCGACGACGGGAGCCGCCAAGAGCGTTGGCGCCACGACTGCGACGCTCACCGCCACGGTCAACCCGAGCTTCCGCGACACGACCTTCCACTTCGAGTACGGCCGGACGGGCGCGTACGGCGCGTCGACGCCGGCGCGGCCCGTGGGCAGCGGCAACGGCTCCGTCGCCGTCTCGGCGATCGTCCGCCTGCCGACTACCGGACTTTCGTTCCACTTCCGCGTCGTGGCGACGAACGGGGACGGAACGACCACCGGAGCGGATCAGGCACTGCCCGTCCTCTCCGCGCTCAAGGTCCGTCCGATCGCGTTCCGGCGAATCGCGATCGTCAGCTACATGCTCTCCGAGACCGCGAACACGACCTTCCGGATCGAACGCTGCGTCCGGCGCAGCAGGCGCGTCTGCACCGCCTACGGCCTCATGCGCGGCGGCTTCGTCCGCGGCGGCCTGACCGGCAGGAACAGCTTCTACTTCCGCGGCCGGATCGGCCGCCGCAAGCTCGCCCGCGGCAGCTATCGCCTGCTCGCGCTGCCCAAGGATGCGGGCGGGAACATGGGCCGTCCGCGGCGCGCAGGCTTTCGCATTCGCTAGCCACATCGCGGAGGCCAAGCCGCCGCGTACGATCACCGCATGGCGGGTTCGATCCGCGTCGGTACCTGCTCGTGGGCCGACGAGTCGCTAACGAAGTTCTGGTACCCGAAGTCGGTCAAGACCGGCGAGGAGCGCTTGCGGTACTACGCCGAGCGCTTCGACACCGTCGAGGCGAACTCGACCTACTACCGCCTCCCCGACGCGCACATGGCCGAGCTCTGGGCGGAGCGAACGCCGCCTGGGTTCACGATGCACATCAAGGCGTTCGGCGTCATGACGCGCCACCCGGTCAAGCTCGAGCAGCTGCCGACCGACCTCCGCGACGTCCCGACCGACGCCCGCGGCCGCGTCGAGCGGCCACCGCGCGAGTTCCGGGCCGAGGTGTTCAAGCGCTTCCGCGAGGCCGTGGAGCCGCTGCGCGCGGCCCGAAAGCTCGGTGGGATCCTGATGCAGTTTCCGCCGTACATCGTGTACAAGCCGTACTCGCTCGAGTACATCGAGTGGGCGCAGGAGCAAATGCCCGGCGACGAGCTCCTGATCGAGTTCCGCCACGCCAGCTGGCTCGACGAGGAGAACCGGGCGTCGATGCTCTCGTTCCTCGAGGAGCGCGGGCTCTCCTACGTGATCGTCGACGCGCCGCCCGTGGAGGGGCGAAACGCCTTGCCGACCGTCGTCGCGGCGACCAGCCCGACCGCGTACGTGCGTTTCCACGGCCGCAACGTCAAGACCTGGAACAAGCGCGGCGGCGGTGCATCGGAGCGGTTCGACTATCTCTACTCGGAGGACGAGCTCCGGGAATGGGTGCCGACACTCGGCGAGCTGGCGACGAAGGTGGAGAACGTGTACGCGATGTTCAACAACAACAACCGCTCGCCGATGCCGAGCGTCGCGAAGATCGACTCCGGCGTGGTCGAGGCCGAGGAGGGGGAGGTCGTCGCCCAGGCGCCGGTCAACGCCGCGATGCTCAGGGCGTTGCTGCGAGAGGCCGGCCTTCCAGTCTCGGCCCCCGCGGCACAACCGGTCTGAGGAGGGCTTGGCGAGATACAGCGCTGAGCCGCCGGAACGCGCTGGAACGGCGCGAGGCAGCGTGCTCGGTCGCAGCCTACGGCTCCCAGTATCACGACGCTCCCTGCGTCCTTGCCTCGCACCGCCCATCGCGCCCCGGCGACGAGCGGAATTCCGCCAAGCCCTCCTAGAGCGGCTATCTTGTCCCCGCTGTGGGGTCGCGTGCGGAACAGCAAAAACCGAAGCTTGTCTTCTTTCTCTCCAGTTCCTCGGGCCAATCCCGCCGCGTCGAGGGCTTCCTCGCACAGGTGCTGCAGCGGCGGCAGAACCACGACACGTTCATGATCTACCGCGTGGACGTGGAGGCCGAGCAGGAACTCGTCGCGCGCTTCGGCGTCGAGAGCGTTCCGGCCCTCGCCGTCGTCGAGGGCAAGAAGGTCAAGTCGAAGCTCGAGGTCCCGCGGGGTTGCCGCGAGATCGAGCACTTCCTCGCACCCTGGCTGAAGTAGAGACCAAGAACCTGTCGAGACCGTGGGGGCCGGAGTTCGCCGGCCGCTTCGAGGAGCACGCGTTCGAAAGCGACACGCTCCGCGACAACCCACTCGGCGACCCCCACGTGCGGCCGCTCTGGGTCTACGTGCCTCCCGGCTACGACGAGGAGACGGAGCGGCGCTATCCGTCCATCTACGTCATCCAGGGGCTCACCGGCCAGGTCGACATGTGGCGGAACCGGAGTGCCTTCCGCTGGAATTTTCCCGAGCTGGCAGATTCGATGTTCGCCGCTGGCGAGTCGCCGCCCGCGATCCTCGTCTGGATCGACGCCTGGACGTCGTACGGCGGCAGCCAGTACCTCGACTCCCCCGGCACCGGCAAGTACCACACCTACCTCTGCGACGAGGTCGTGCCGTTCGTCGACGAGCGTTATCGCACCATTGCCTCCAGAGACAACAGAGCTATCGCCGGGAAATCGAGCGGCGGCTACGGCGCCATGGTCACGCCGATGCTCCGGCCCGACCTCTTCGGCGGCTTCGCGACGCACGCCGGCGATGCGCTATTCGAGGCCTGCTACGCGCCCGACTTCCGCGTCTCGGTACGCGCGCTCAGGGACGACTACGACGGCTCGTTCGACAGGTTCTGGGAGGACTTCCGCTCGCGGCCGCCGTTCTCGAAGAAGTCGGACTACGTGCTGCTGAACGACTGGTGCATGGCGGCCTGCTACTCGACCGACGAGGACGGCACCGTGAACCTGCCCTACGACACGGCGACCGGGGAGCTGATTCCGGAGGTGTGGGAGCGCTGGCTCCGGTGGGACCCGGTCAGGATGGCTCCCCAGTACGCCGACGCGCTGCGCTCGATGAAGGCGATCTACATCGACGCCGGGAACAAGGATGACGCCTACCTCGACCTCGGCGCCGAGGCCTTCCGCCGTGCGCTGGAGGAGATGGGCGTCACCGACTACTCGTTCGAGCTCTTCGACGGCACGCACATGAACATCGAGCACCGCTATCCGCTCGCGGTGAAGTACCTGGCGG
>JBKPFU010000145.1:0-6309 GCA_046728975.1 Actinomycetota bacterium
GCCCGGGGAGGCACGCTGGGCTTCCCGACGGCGAACGTGCTCCCGCAGCCCGACCTGCTCGTCCCAGGGAACGGCATCTACGCGGGTTGGGCCGCCGATCACCGCGCCGCGATCTCCATCGGCACGAACCCGCACTACGGCGGCTTGGAGCGGCGCGTGGAAGCCTTTCTGCTCGACTTCGACGGCGATCTCTACGGCCGGCGGCTCGTCATGCAGCTTTGGCGCCGCCTGCGCGATGAGCAGGCGTTCGAGAGCGAACAGGCGCTGATCGAGCAGATCGCGCGGGATGTCGAGGAGACGCGGGCCGCGACGCCGCCTATCTAGCGGACTTACCTGAGCGCAAGTTTCCGTAATTTGCGGGTTCTCTTCTCCCGTGGGAGACGAGCACGCACGGATCGCCGAGCGAGCTTTTGCCGTCGCGGAGCAGGTCCGGTGTCTGGAGTGCGGGACGGTCTACTCGAAACCCGCGGGCCGCGGAACGGCGCTCGCGAACCCGGGTTGTCCAGATTGCGGGTACGTCGGCTGGATCTCGGCCTCGTCGCCGGTCACTGCAGAACCTTCGCCGAACCACTTCGGCGAACATCGCCGGCCGAGCCCCGGCGACTGACGACGCTGACGCCGCCGAAGTAGTGGTGTCGGGACGGCCACACGCGCACGTCCCAGCCGCGTTGCTCGAGCGCCCCGATCGCCGCCTCTGAGAAGCCGGGTTCGAGCTGAGCCCGGCCGGCTGCGGCATGGAGGCGCGGGCGCGAGACGGCCTCCTCGGCCTCGAGCTCCTCGTCGAGGATGCCCGCCACGACCTGGAGGAGCGCGCCCCGCAGGCGCGTGCCGCCCGCGGCGCCAGCCGCAAGCGCGACACCGTCGCCGTCGAGAGCGATGCTCGGCGCCATCATGCTGCCCATCCGCTCGCCCGGCTCGAGCGTCCCGCGAACGAGATCCGACTCACCGAGCATGCTGTTCAAGTGCAGGTCGAGGCCGGGGAGGAAATCGCCCGAGCCGAGACCGAGGCTCGTCGTCAGGACGCACGCGCTTCCGTGCGAGTCGACCGTCACGAGGTTGGTCGTGTGGCCGCCCCCGTCCGCCCGCTCGAGGGTGTCGGCCAGGGAGACGGCACGCTCGGGCTCCGACAGCCCACGCAGGCGCGGGAGGCTCGGCAGCGTCTCGGGGACGAGCGAGAGCCCGCCGCGGGTGAGGAAACGGGCGCCCGCGTACCCGACCTCCGCCGGCTCGGACCAACGGCCCCCGTAGCCGGCAAGGTCTACTGCGGTAACCGTCCCTCCACGTTCCTCCATCAGCTCGAGCAGCGCCTCGGCAAGGGACCCCGAGTACGCGGTTACTGCACCCTCGTCGGCGACGAGCTCCAGCGCGCGCACGAGCCCGGGCTGCTCCAGCCGCCCGCCGGCAGCGAGCAGCGAGCCGCCGGGCGCGTAGATCCGAGCGCCCTCGTTCATCGTCATCACAGGCGCGAGCATCTCGAGGCAGGCGGCGTGAGCGGGCGGCATCTCGACGCCGTCGCGCGCCAACCTCAGTGCCGGCTCGACGAGGCGCGGCCACTCCAGGCGCCCGTGCTCGCGCCACAGCGTGTCGAGCCCCGCGGGCACCCCGGGCACCCCGCAGGAGGCGATCCCGACGGCGTAGTGGACGAGCTCGGCGCCGAACGGAACCTCGAGCTCGAGCAGCTCCACCTCCCGGGGGTCGGCTCCGAGCCCGGGTACCGCCACGAAGCAGTCAAGGTTCCGCGCGCGCCCGCTCGCGGCGTCGAAGTAGATCGCGTGCCCGCCGCCGAGCAGTCCCGTCATGACGGTCTCGGCCACGCAGGAGGCCAGGCACGCCGCCACGGCCGCGTCGGCGGCGCTGCCGCCGTCCTCCAGGATCTCCACTCCGGCGTCGACGGTCGCGGGATGACCCGCGGCAACGGCGGCGTTCATGCCTTGCTACCCTAAGTCGCAGACCGCGGCCCCGGCTGCTCGTGTTCCTTGGCACGGCGTGCGGAGACCGCGGAGTCGCATATCTAAGGAGGATGATTGCCTCTCACCAAGGAAGCGAAGCTCGAGATCGTCGGCAAGCACGGCAAGAACGGCGCCGACACCGGCTCCCCGCAAGTGCAGATCGCGCTGATGACGGCGCGGATCAACGAGCTCACCGAGCACCTGCGCACGCACCCGAAGGATCACTATTCGCGGCGCGGCCTGCTCAAGCTCGTCGGGCGCCGGCGGCGCCTGCTGAACTACCTGCAGAAACGCGATCTCGAGGGCTACCGCAACCTGATCCAGGAGCTGGGCCTCAGGAGATAGACGCAACCGAAGGTGGAAGTTTGAGCGAGCAGCCCGCGGCCGGCCGGAATCCACAGCGCCGAGGGCGCTGACTCAAACCTCCACCTTCACGAGAAGAGTGGAGGACAAATGAGCATTGTCACGCAGGGCCCGATGACCGCGACGGTCGACATCGCGGGCCGCGAGATCACATTCGAGACCGGCAAGCTGGCCAAGCAGGCCGACGGCGCCGTCCTCGCGCGCCACGGCGACACGATGGTGCTGGCGACCGCCCAGGGCCGCGCCGAGGCGCGCGAGGGCGCGGATTTCTTCCCGCTTACCGTGGACGTCGAGGAGCGGATGTATGCGGCCGGCAAGATCCCCGGCGGCTTCTTCAAGCGCGAGGGGCGCCCGACCGAGCGCGCGATCCTGACCGCGCGGATGATCGACCGCCCGATCCGGCCGCTCTGGCCGAAGGGCTTCAAGAACGAGGTGCACGTGGTCGCGACGACGCTCTCGGCCGACCTCGTCACCGCGCACGACATCCTCTGCATCAACGCGGCGTCCGCAGCGCTGATGGTTTCGCCGCTGCCGTTCCTGGGCCCGGTCGGCGCGGTCCGTATCGGCCTGATCGACGGCGAGCTGGTGATCAACCCGACTCTCCAGGAGATCGAGGGGGGCGCGAGTGAGCTCGATCTAGTCGTTGTGGGGACGAAAGACGCGCTGACGATGGTCGAGGCGGGCGCGAGCGAGGTCCCGGAGGAGCAGCTCCTCGAGGCGCTCGAGCGCGCGCACAACGAGATCCGCAAGCTGTGCGACGTCCAGGAGGAGCTGCGGCAGCAGGTCGGGAAACCAAAGTGGCTCGATGCCGAGCTGACGGACGAGCTCGAGCGGGAGCACGCGGGCCGCATTTACGACCGGATCGCAGGCGAAGGCCTGCGCGAGGCGGCGACCGCGGTCGAGGAAATCGTCGAGGAGATCTGTCCCGAGCTCTCAATGGAGTCGACGGAAGACGACATCGTCCGCCGCATGCAGGTCCGCGCGAGCCTGGCTCTGATCCTGGAGCGAGCGCGCCTCGAGGCGGTCGAGGGCCCGGTGCGCGAGCAGTTCGAAGACGATCTCCGCGCCCTGACCGAGGCCGAGCAGGACCCGAAGGAGCTGAAGTCGGCCAAGCGGCATCTGCTCTTCGACCAGATCGAGGAGCAGGTCGAGCTGCCGTTCCCGGTCGGGGCGGTTGCCGCCGAAGGTGAGGGCGCACCCGCGAAGGACTCGATCACCCGGCAGTACATCAAGCGGGCCTCCGAGTCCGTCTACAAGCAGCTCGTCCGGCGCAAGATCGCAGTCGAGAAGAGGCGGCCCGACGGCCGCGGCGCCGAGGAGATCCGCACGGTCACGTGCGAGGTCGGCGTCGCCCCGCGCCCGCATGGCTCCGCGCTCTTCACGCGCGGGCAGACGCAGATCATGACGCTGCTCACGCTCGGAACCGCGAAGGAGGGCCAGCGGATCGACGACCTCTCGCTCGAGGAAGAGCGCCGCTACATGCACCACTACAACTTCCCGCCGTACTCCGTCGGGGAGACCGGGTTCATGCGCGGGCCGAAGCGGCGCGACATCGGCCACGGCGCGCTCGCGCAGCGGGCGCTCGAGCCGATGATCCCGCCAGTGGACGAGTTCCCGTACACGATCCGGCTCGTCTCGGAGACGCTCGAGTCGAACGGCTCCTCGTCGATGGGCTCCGTCTGCGGCTCGGCTCTCGCCCTCATGGACGCCGGCGTACCGATCAAGGCGCCCGTCAGCGGGATCGCGATGGGTCTCGTCAAGGAAGGCGACGACTACGTCGTGCTGACCGACATCCAGGGCGCCGAGGACCACCTCGGCGACATGGACTTCAAGGTCGCGGGGACGCGCGACGGCATCACGGCGCTGCAGATGGACATCAAGATCACCGGGGTCACGCAGGAGATCCTGCAGAACGCGCTCGCGCAGGCGAAGCGTGCGCGCGAGTTCATCCTCGACAAGATGCTCGAGGCGATCCCCGAGCCGCGAAAGGAGCTCGCAGGCCACGCGCCGCGGATCTCGTCGGTCAAGATCGACCCCGAGAAGATCGGGATGGTGATCGGCAAGGGCGGCGAGACAATCCGCTCCCTCGAAGCCGACTACGACGTCCAGATCGACATCGAGGAGGACGGGACCGTCCTGATCTACGCGACGGAGGGCGACAAGGCCGACGCCGCGATCGCGGCGATCACGGGGCTGACCAAGGAGCCGGAGGTGGGGGACACCTACACCGGTAAGGTCGTGAAGACGACCCAGTTCGGAGCCTTCGTGGAACTGACGAAAGGAACCGACGGTCTGCTGCACGTCTCGAACGTCGGGCCCGGTCGCGTCGGCCAAATCGAGGACGTGATCACGCGCGGCGACGTGCTCGACGTCCTCGTGCAGGAGGTCGACAAGGACCGCGGCCGGATCGGGCTCAAGCTGATCGCCAAGCACGAGAACGGAGCGCTCGTCCAGCCCGAGGAGCTGATCGAGCGGGCGAAGGACGCGCCGCCGCGGCCGCGTGAGGAGGAGCGGCCTCGCGGGGACCGCGGCGGCCGCAGAGGCGGCCGCGGGCGCGACCGCGATCGCCGCTAGCCCTCAGCCGGGTGTCGAGTGCCGCCGTCGGCGTCGACGGCGGCACGACGTCTGTCTCAATAGCGGTCGAGCTCGCGCAGGCGCTCGTCACTGATCCCGAAGTGGTGGGCGATCTCGTGCAGGACGACGCGGTGGACCTGCTCGCGAAGAAGCTCGGTCGCGCCGCCGTAGTCGCGCTCGAGCGGCCCGCGGTAGATCGTGATCTTGTCCGGCGGCACGCCGGCGTAGGCGCTCGACCGCCTCGTCAACGGCACCCCCTGGTAGAGGCCGAGCAGCGGCATCCCCGGCGGCGGCTCGTCCTCGATCACGATCGCGAGGTTCGACATCGCGCGCCGGAGCTCGGGCGGCAGCGAGTCGAGCGCCTCCTCGGCCCAGCCTGCGAACTCCTCGTCCGAGAGCGCTCTGGTTTCGTCCCCGAACACGGCCTGAGCGTACCGGCGGAACGCCTCGCCTTCGGTCGATCCTTTGGGGCCGGCGGCTAGGATCGGCCGGTGCAGAAATACGTCCTGACCGAGCTGGACTCCGGCGAGCGGGTGATCTCGGAGCGGCTCGCGCACGTCCGCTCGGTCGCGATCGGGTTCTGGATCGGCGCCGGCTCGCGGGACGAGAAGCCGGAGCGCGCCGGCATTTCGCACTTCATCGAGCACCTGCTGTTCAAGGGCACGGCGTCCTACAGCGCGCAGCAGATCGCCGAGGTCTTCGACGCGCTCGGGGGCGAGCTGAACGCGGCGACGTCGCGCGAGCACACGGTCATCTACGCGCGGGTTCCCGACCAGCGGCTGGAGACCGCGCTCGAGGTGATGGCCGAGATGGTCTTCGCGCCCGCCTTCGCCGAGCTGGACGCGGAGCGCGAGGTCGTGCTCGAGGAGATCGCGATGTACGAGGACCAGCCGCAGGAGCTCGTCCATGACCTAATCTCGGAGGCGACCTTCGGCACCCATGCCCTCGGGCGACCGGTGATCGGGCGCGCGGAGGTGATCTCCACGGTGTCGCGGCGGGTCGTGTCCAGCTACCACCGCTCGATGTACGTCCCCGGCAACGTCGTTGTCGCCGCCGCAGGGAACCTCAGGCACGAGGAGTTCGAGCGACTGCTCGTGCGGGTCCAGCGCCGCGCGGCCGCCCCGGCGCGGAAGGGGCCGCGCGTGCGGCCCGCGCTGGTGAAGGCGCCGTCGCCGGGGCTGCGCTTTCAGCGCAAGGACACCGAGCAGTACCACGTGTGCGTCGCCGCGCCGGGCATCGCACGTTCCGACCGCCGCCGGTTCGCGGCCTCGATCCTCGACGCGATCCTCGGAGGCTCGGCCTCGTCGCGTCTGTTCCAGGAGATCCGCGAGAAGCGCGGGATGGCGTACTCCGTGTACTCCTTCGCCTCGCAGTACACGGACACGGGGCTCGTCGGCGTCTACGTCGGCACGCGCGAGGAGAA
>JBKPFU010000146.1:0-4626 GCA_046728975.1 Actinomycetota bacterium
CACCGAGATCAAGAAGATGCCCAACCGCGGCCACTCGCTGACCATCGACCACGGCTGGCAGGAGGTCGCGCAGACCGCGCTCGACTTCGTCAAGCGGTTCGTCCCGGCCAAGCCGAGCTAGCCGGCCTCGATCTGCCGCCGGAATTTCTCGGCCGGCGGGACGCCGACCAACGAACATCAGGTGCTCGTCTGCATCGAGCTCGTCGACGTCAACGTCGACGAGCTCGAGACCCGGAATCGACCTGCGCCGGCTGCCCCCGCTACTGCGAAAGGCGCTGGAAACGGCGCCTTTCGCTTTCCGGGTCAGTCGCTATGTGGCGGCTTCTGCAAGTGACCCACCCTTGACGCGGCAGGTATACGCGGATCCGGCGGGCACGCCCTTCAGTGACGACGGGAGTGACGGGTTTCGCGCGCGGATCCCGCCTCAGGCGAGACCCTCAGCGCGCGCGGCCAACGCTGCGAGCACCTCCGGGAAGTCACCGCTGATCTCGGGACCGATCTCCGGGCCCACGGTCGCGGCGGCCGGCCCAGTGATCTCCATCCGATAGGTGATGCGCGAGCGTTCGTCGTCGACGGCCTCGACCCGGTGTGTCGTGCGGACGACGAAGTCGCCGCCGTCTGCCTCGTCGACGAACAGCTCGGGCTCGATCGTTTCGGCGATGCGCAGCTCGACAGGCTCGTCGCCCGGAGGCGTCATCAGGATCGTGCTGCCGACGGCGAACGGACCGCGAAGCTCGATCCGCTCGACGCCCGCGTTCCACTCGGGCCAGCGCTCGACGTCCGCCCAGAGCCGCCAAACGGCCTGCGCCCTCGCGCTCGTCTCGACGCTGTGCTCGACGGCCCACATGAGACACACAATCTAATCCGACTCGGGTTTCGGACCCATCGCAAGCGGAAGCTCGAACGGGATGGTGCAGTTCGAAACTGCGACGGGGAAAGCACGGGAGCTGCGAGAGGTAAAGCACGGGAGCGACGGGACTCGGACCCGCGACCTTCGGCGCGACAGGCCGGCGTTTTACCGATTCAGGGCGACGCACCCGACGGGGTTTTGACGACTGCGCCGAAGTGCCCAGGCCGCTCTTGCGGACGTTCCTCCTCCGGGCGTTCCTCCTCCGACTCGAGCTGCAAGCGTTCTGCAAGCATCGGCCTTCCTGAGCGATGTAACCGTGTAGGCCGACGGCGCGATCGCACGGGAGACGCCCTCAGCCGGACCCAGGCTACGCGGAGCAGCCACGCGTGAGTTCGGCATCGAAGGAAGCGTCAGGGCCGACGTTCTCGCGCTTCCCCCCAGGTCATCCATACCTCCGCCTGCCGCTGCAATTCGCGTCCGCGTTAGAGGAGCGCCTGCTGTCGTTGGTGGACGCCGATGAGCTCGAAAAGCTCCGCAACGAGGGTGAGGCGGAGCTTCAGGAGCCTCGCCGTTGGGGCACCACATTCACGCTCCTCCAATGCTGGGGGGCAGTACCCGGGTAACCCGTCTTTTCTGCTCTCGAGCAGCGACCCCCCCGCCCACCGCGACAGGTGGGCGAGCGGCCGGTGCACGTCTACTTCACCGTCAGCCGTCGAACGAACTAGGTCGCCAACTCAGCTCGGGGCATGTGCTGTGGGGCCAGCGCAGCGCGGCTCGTGTTTCTGGGCGAGGCGGAGAAGGAGCGCGTGCAGGGCGGCGCGCTCTTCAGCGCTCAGGGGCGACAGAAACTCATCGTCGACTTCCTGCGCCAATGCACGCAGGCGCCCGAGCGTTCGCTTTCCCTCTGGGGTGAGCCGGACGATGTGCCGACGGCGGTCCTTCGGGTCGCGACGGCGTTCGACCAACCCCTGCTCCTCGAGGTCGTCGAGCAGCCCAACCAGCTGCCCTCGGTCGTAGCCGAGCGCGTCGGCGATCTCGCCCTGGGTCTCGCGCGTGCCCTTGCCGAGCACCAGGAGGACGGCGTAGTGGTACGGGTGGAGACCCGTCTGCTCGTACGCCTCCAGCGCCCGCTCCTTCGCGGCAAAGCCGAGGCGTTTCAGCAAGAACGTCGCTGATGCGACGAGCTCCTCGGGCAATTCGGGAGCGGTCTTCGGGGGCGTCTGCGGGGTTTCGACAGTCATCGGGAATAGGGTAGCGCCCTCAAGGGTTGTCTTGCTATATAGTTGTGCTCGTCAACGATTAGGGAGGCCAACGAGGTGAGTATCTCCACGAAGAGGGACCGGCGCTGGAGCGCGCTCGCGCTCATCGTCACCGCGCAGTTCATGGTCATCCTCGATGTCGCGATCGTGAACGTGGCGCTGCCCTCGATCAAGTCGGACCTCGATTTCTCGCAGACCAACCTGCAGTGGGTCATCACTGCGTACGCGGTCCTGTTCGGCGGGGCCTTGCTCCTCGGTGGCCGGCTCGCCGATTTGCTCGGGCGCCGTCGCCTGTTCGTCGCCGGCCTTGCGCTTTTCGCCGCGAGCTCACTCCTGTGCGGCCTTGCCTGGTCGGAGGGCTCGCTAATTGCTTTCCGTGCGGTGCAGGGGCTCGGGGGAGCGCTGCTGGCCCCGGCAGCGCTGTCGCTGCTGATGACGACGTTCGCCGAGGGTCGTGAACGCAACCTCGCGCTCGGGATCTACGGGGCGGCGTCCGGAAGCGGCGCTGCGGTCGGGGTCCTCCTCGGCGGGTTGCTCACTTCGTACGTGGGCTGGTCGTGGATCTTCTTCATCAACGTGCCGGTCGCCGTCGCCGCTATCGCGCTGACGCCGCTGCTGCTCCAGGAGAGCCGCGCGGACCTACCGCATCGGCACTTCGACTTCGCCGGCGCCGCCTCGGTCACCGCGGGCCTGATGCTGCTCGTCTACGCGATGACGCGGGCCACGAGCGACGGCTGGGGCGCCCCCACGACACTCGCGCTCATCGGCGCCGCCGCGGCGCTGATGCTCGCTTTCGTGATCATCGAGCTTCGCTCGCGGTCACCGCTTCTGCCCCTGCGGATCTTCCGTCTGCGCACGCTCACGTCGGCCAACGCTGCGATGGCCATCGTCGGAGGAGTCGCGTTCTCCGAGTTCTTCCTGCTCACGCTCTACCTCCAGGACGTGCTGCACTACTCGGCCGTGGAGAGCGGCGTCGCGTTCGCCGGCTTTGCCCTGGCGGTCGTCGTGGTCTCGAACATCGCGCAGGCTGTCGTAAGTCGCTTCGGCGTGCGGCCGACCCTGACCGCCGGGTTGCTGACGTCGGCCGTGTCCGTCGCGATGCTCACGCGCCTGCCTGTGGAAGGGCACTACTTCTGGGACCTCTTTCCGGCGTTCGTTCTCGGCGGGGCCGGCATGGGACTGTCCTTCGTCCCCGTGACGATCGCCAGTCTCACCGGCGTCGAGCGGTCGGAAGCGGGGGTCGCTTCGGGTCTGGTCAACACCAGCCGGCAGATCGGCGGCGCAATCGGTCTCGCTGCGATAAGCACGATCGCCGCCACGTCGACCAACAATTACGTGGACGCGCATTCCGGCGTCACCACTTCGAGCGCCGCGGCCCTCGACCACGGCTTTCAGACGGGCCTGTACGCGCTCACAGGGTTGCTGGTCCTGGGCGCGCTGATCGCGATCACGCTCGTCAAGCCGGCGCCGGGCGCCGATGCCGAGGCAGCCGCTGTTGAAGCTGAAATGCCCGCCCTCGAGGAGGCCGCGTGATGACCGCCGCAGACGGCGTGTCTCGTGAGCACAGAACCGCAAGCGGCCGGATTACGGAAGAGGTCATTTCGTGGCCGGGCGTGACGGCGGGCCCGGGCCGGCGCGGCGAGTTCGCGTTCAAGGTCGGCGGCCGCGAAATCGGCCACCTGCACGGCGACCACGCCGCGCATTTCGGCTTTCCAAAACAGATCTGGGTCGACCTGTTCGAGCAACGGCGCATCGACTACCACCCAGTCTTTCCCGGGAGGCCCGGCTTCGGCGCACGCCGAGTCGACAGTGAAGAGGACGTCGACGACGTGATCGCGCTGATGCGGCTCAACTACGACCGCATCGTCGCCCGCCACGGCTTGCCGTCTGGCTAACGCGAGAGGCCGGCGCGCGGCGTTAGACCTCGATGCCGGCGACCGGATGGGGGACGTACTGCTCCTGGAGCCGCAGGATCTCGTCGTCACTCAACGACAGCGCCTCAGCCGCGAGAGCATCCTCGACGTGCGCGACCTTCGTGGCTCCGGCGATCGGCGCCGTTACTCCGGGCTTGTGCAAGAGCCACGCGAGCGCCACCTGCGCCGGCGACACGCCGCGGTCGGCCGCGACCTCGGAGACGCGGTCGATGACCGGAAAATCGAGGTCTGGCCGGTACAGCGAGTCGAGGAAGGGATCGGTGTTGGCACGCGCCGTCAGCCGCTCGCCCGAGGACGTGCGGCTGCCGGCTAGAAGCCCGCGGGCGAGCGGGCTCCAGGGGAGGACGCCGACCCCCTGGTCGAGGCACTGCGGGATCATCTCCCGTTCCTCCTCGCGGTAGATCAGGTTGTAGTGGTTCTGCATGGAGACGAAGCGCGTCGGCGCGACGTGCTGTGCCTTCGCGAACTGCCAGGCGTACATGCTGCTCGCCCCGATGTAGCGCGCCTTTCCGGCTCTGACGACGTCGTGCAGCGCCTCCATCGTCTCCTCGATCGGCGTCGCATCGTCCCAGCGGTGGATCTG
>JBKPFU010000147.1:0-6711 GCA_046728975.1 Actinomycetota bacterium
TGGACCGCCGCCGAGGCGATCGGAGCCGCGAGGACGAGCCCCAGCATCCCGAAGATGCAACCGGCGCCGATCGTGACGACGAGCACGACGAGCGGGTTCAGGTCGAGAGCGGAGCCCATCGCGAACGGCTGCACCAAGTTCTGCAACAGCCCGTTCGCGAGGATGACGACCAGGAGCATGATCAGCGCGGTGCTCGTCCCTTTCGCGCCGAGCGCGATTACCACCGCGAAGGCGCCGGACACGAACGCGCCGATGAACGGCACGTATGCAGTCACGAAGGTGACGACGCCGATCGTCCCGGCGAGTGGTACGCCAAGGGCCAGCGCGGCCAATGTGACGACGATCCCGTTGAAAGCAGCCACGATCGTGACGCCGCGGAAGTAGCCCCGCAGAGACGTGATGATTCCCCCGGTGATCGTCCGGCCCACCGGCTCCGGGACGCCAAGGTGCCGGTCGACCCAGCCCCGCATCATCGGCCCGTCCTTGAGCAGGAAGAAGGTGCTTAGTAACGCCAGCGAGAGGCCGAAGACGACCGATGCGATCCCCTCGATCCCATCGATGACGCCCTTCGTCAGTGCCGAGATGATCTTCGGAACGTCGTGCTCGACGCTCGACTTCGCATCGGCAGCGCCCAATTCGTCGACGCCTACACTCTTCAGCCAACTCTCAGCCTGCCGGCCGCAGCGTTCGCATGCTTCGCGATGTCGCCGCGCTGCGAGGTGACGCCGCCGATCACGATCACGAGCACGAGCACTCCGCATGCGGCGGCCCCGAGCAGGACGATCGCCGCCCCTACTGCGCGTGGGAACCGGTGCCGCGCCAACAGACGGACGATCGGCATCGTGACCGTCGCGACGATCATCGCCGCGACTACGGGGCCGACAATCGTGTAGGTCGTGCCAAGTAACCACACTAGTCCTGCGGTCAGCGCGAACACGCCGACGAGCAGCCAGGCGGTGCGGCCCAGGTCGCGCAGCCACTGCGGCGGCGTGAACACGGTCGACAGCTGCCCGACCTCGTGCGGGCCGAGTTCGCCGTCCTGCGGTTCGGTGGGCTTGCCGGAACCGCCCCGCTTGAGCAGGTGCCGAAGCCGATTCACTGCTAGGCGCTCAGCCCGCTGATCCCGGCTCCCGCCCCGGCCGCCGACGCGATTCCTTTGGCGCGAAGAGCCGCGTCCCGATCATCAGGACGAACGCGATGCCCATGCGAGAAGAATCGTTTCTCGGCGCCAGACGGTGTGCATCATCCGGGTGGGGTGATGCGCCCGGGGCGGCCATGTCCGACGATGGCTTCGTCCAGTCGATATGAGGAAAGTGCGCAGTCTGCGCGTGAGCTCGCATCGAGTAGGTGAGCCAGATCCCAAACGGTCAGCTCGAGCCAATCGATGGCATATTCGTCCAGAGCGCGACAGGATTTAGCAGCGCGCATGGAACGGTGACGCTGCGCGGCCTGGCCGACTCCACCGTCTATTTCGCCGACCGGCCGCGGCGCGAGGTGGGCCACATTCGCTCTCGTCGCTTCGTCGAGCTGTGGGACGCGGGCGTGAGCAGCTTCGCCGTCGATCCCCCGAACGCCGTCATCTCGTTCCTCGATGACGACGGTGAAGCGCCCGACGATGCGGTCGTCGTGCTGCGAGAGCCGCGGCTCAGCGGCGCCGACCTGACCTATCGAGTCGACGTGCTCGAGGGGACGCTGCCCCAAGAGACGGGGCCGTGCGCTCTCTTCATCGACGTGTTCGGCCGCCCAGTCTCGCCCATCTCCGTCGCGGGCTTGTACCGCCGCAAGCGGCACGATGTACAGCGCGTAGTCGACTCCTAGCCGAGGAGCCGCACATGCTCCAGACCACGGCCTGCCCCTGGGCCGCCGATACCCTGCCGGTCCGGAGCCGCCGCGCGGTCGTAGTCGATGGTGTCTCCGAAATGGCTCTCCACCGTCGCGTCAAGCCGCTCGAGCTCGGCGTCGACGGCGGCGCGGTGCTCCGGCAGAACGTCCTCGTGCAGCTCCTCGAGCATCGCCCGTAGCCGGCGGAGCACTTGGATCGCGCCTGCCCCGTATTCCCTGATCTCCGTGACGCCGAGGGCGAGATAGTCCTCCCAGCGCCGCCCGGGTGCGACGATCCTGACTTCGCCGGTCTCGTCTCGGATGATCCGCGACCGGCCGGCCAGGGGCGTCGCCCCGATCAGGCGCAGCAACTCGGTTAGGTGGTCGATGACCTGGACAGCAGTCGTGGGATCGTTGATCGCGGCGGACAGGGCCTTGATCGCGATGTCGACCATGATCCGCAGTGCGAAGGCCGGATCTTGTTCGATCGTCCGCTCGTCGCCGAGCGCGAACATCCCACGCAGGTCGCGCTCCTCGGCCGCGGGGTCGACCGTGGTGCCCACGACCTCGACCAGCGGCGAGCCGACTGGCACGAAGTCGCCGATCGCGTGTTGCAGGTACACGACGCAGTCGCCGGCGGCCGCCCAGCGCATGAGGCCGCGTTCGTCCATCGCCTGGATCGCTCCGGCGTGGTCGCTGCGGGCGAGAAATGACGGCGCGCCAGCGCGTCGACTAGCTTCGTCCGTCGAGGCTTCGATCTCGCGCGTGGCCGCCTCGAAGGCCTTCCGGCCCATACGCCCGACGAGCGCCGCAACCGCGACCGGCCGCAGCCGGTGCAGGAACCGGTCGAGGAAGACCATGAACGACAACAGCCCGGCGAGCACCAGCAGGCCTGCAATCGAGACGCCGATCGTAGGGACGAAGTTGGACTCGACGCTCCGCAGCAGCGCGAATGAGAACGTCAACGTCGCGACAAGCACCGCGAGAACGCCCTTGAACATTCGGTCGCGGTACCAGAGCCGCATGTAGCGGGCCGAGAAGGTGCCGATCGCCATCTGCACGATCAGGACTGCCGCCGTGACGACGAAGCCTGTCAGGGCGGCCATCGCGCCGATGATTGCCGAGAGCACCGTGGTCGCCGTGGACGGCGAGTACTGCCAGTCGTCGCGAATGTCGACGGCGTGGTCGAGGCGCGGCTCCAGCGCTCCAATCACCGCACCGAGCAGCCCGCCGACGAACGGGATCAACCAGATGCTGCCCTTCAGGTACTGGCGGATCCGAAAGCGGGTGCTCCACGACATCTTTCGTGCGAGTCTGGCGTTCTCTTCGGCGGCGGCCATCGCCCCGAGGGGATGAAGCCCTCGTAGATCGCCGAGGGCCACCGCGGCGACAAATGAGCAGAGGCGTCGCTAGCTCGTCAGGCCGGCGATCCCGTTCCGCAGGAGCGAGGCGGCGAGGAGCACGACGATCGCGGCTGCGATCGTCCTGGCGTGCAGCTCCAGCCAGCTGCGAACGCGGTCGAGCAGTTGCTCCGCCCACCCGCGGGCGACGAGCAGAAGCACGAGCGCCAGCGCGAGCGGCAGGAGGGATACGAGGGAGAAGAAGACCCAATCCACGATGTACTCCGTCGCGCTCGGGTCCAGCTCCGAGATGTCCTTGAGCGCGATCGGAATGAATGCGCCCGGGTTCGCGAGCGCTGCGCCTGCGCCGACGATGGCGACGACGGGGGACGAGGCGACCTTCTGCATCTGGGCTACGGCGCTTGCGATCCTGTTGGGGTCTCGCGGTTTTCGCAGCGTCCGGAACACGAGCGCGAGCAACAGCGCGCCCGCGATCACGTCGAGGACTGCGACCCACGTCTTCGGCGTGCTCGGCGTTCGGTCTGCGGCGGCATCCCCTAGCACGAACGCGGCGAGGATCCCGATTCCAAGCGTCGCCCCGAGCGCGCCGACGTAGAACCAGAGACCAGTTCGCAAAGGCCGGTCTCCGAGCACGAGTACAAGAACAGAGAACGTCAGGGTCGTGGGTGACAGCATCGCGGCCAGCGCCGTCAGCGCCAGCTCCGCATTGATCCACCCCACGCGCGCCGCCTAGGCCGGCGCCGGCCTAGGCATGCTCGGCCAGCCGAAGAGGTCGGCTGCGGCGCCGATGACGATGAATACGAGCGCGCCGAGTAGGACGCGCTTCCGTTGCAAGCGCCGGCGTTCTTCGAGGACGGTTGCCGCAGCGGCTTCGCTCACGAGACTGGTCCGAGGCTCATGGCGACGGTGAGGAGATCACGCCGGGCGCAGACGGTCAAGGTGCCTCATTCTCGATGCCCGCTCGGTGTACGCATCGTCCAGTGCGGCTGAACGCCCCTCGACGGGCGCCGCTATGAGCCACCTCACACCTCTCTCCGGTTCGTTTGCCTCGCGATGATTTCGAGAGGGACGACAAGCCTCGTCATCCGATCCGGGTGATGCATGGCCATCGGCACCGCGGCACGATCGCGGCGCGATGTGTCGTTGGCTCGCATACTCGGGCTCGCCCGTCCTGCTCGAGGAGTTGCTCTACGGGCCCAAGAACTCCCTGATCGTCCAGAGCCTCCATTCGCGGCTCGGCGCCGAGGAGACGAACGGCGACGGGTTCGGCGTCGGCTGGTACGCAGCGCAAGAGACCCCGGCCGTGTTCCACAGCATCGAGCCGGCCTGGAACGACCGGAATCTGCGCGAGCTTGCCGGCCACATCAACACGGGCATCGTCTTCGCCCACATCCGAGCCTCGACCGGATCGCCGGTCCAGCAGACGAACTGCCATCCGTTCCGCCACGGCCGTTGGCTGTGGATGCACAACGGGCTCATTCACGACTTCCACGCCGTCAAGCGCGACCTCGTGCTCGCCGTCGACCCCGAGCTCTATCCCGAGATCGAAGGCACGACCGACTCCGAGACGCTCTTTTATCTCGCGCTGACGTTCGGGCTCGAGGAGGACCCGCCCACGGCCGTCCAGCGTGCGATCGGCCTCGTCGAGGCGGTCGGACGCCAACACGGCGTCGAGTACCCGTTCCAAGGGACGATCGCGACGACCGACGGTGAGCGCGTCTGGGCCTTCCGGTACTCGAGCGAGGGAAAGTCGCGATCGCTCTTCTTCAGCACCGACGTCCGGACGCTGCGGGCGATGTACCCGGAGAACGAGCTGCTCCGCGAGTTGAGCGACGAATCGAGGCTCGTCGTCTCAGAGCCGCTCGGCGACGAGTTGCCGGGCGCCTGGAACGAGGTGCCGGAGTCGTCGTGGGGCGTCATCCAGCCCGGGCATGACGAGCTGCACCCGTTCGTGCCCGAACCCGACGTCGCCGGCGCGCAGCGCTGACGCGGGCCCGCCCTACTCGCGCTTCATCAGCGCAAGCGCCTCCATCTCGAGATCCACGTAGTGCTCCCCCGAGACGTCGACGATCGTCTCCTCGATCGTCCCGCCGGTGAACGCGAAGGGACTCGTCCCCGGGTAGTCGTCGGTAATCGGCTCGGCCGGGTCCTTCCCGACGTTCAGCCCTTCGCCGACGAGCGAGAAGTTGCCGGGCTGGGTCATGATCTCGCCCTCGCCGACCTTCTCGTCGTCGATGAACAGCGAGAGTGTGCCCGTGGCCGGCATCGAGTCCCCTTCACGCACGAACGAGGCGCCGAGGATCGTCTTTCCCATCGGGATCTCCTTCGAAGACTCGACCAGCTGCTCCTTGCTGCCGACGAAGTTGTAGACGTACTTGAGCTTCCCGTCCTTGACGTACAAGGCATGGCCGCCGAACCGCGCGCCGTGTGAGAAGAGCACGCCGGCGGCGTCCTTCGACTCGACGTTCACCTCGACCGCGACCGAGTAGCTGCGGTTGCGGATGTTCACCGCCGCCGATTCGGGCACCTCGGCCGCATCCGGGTAGTACACGTACCGATCGCGCGGGGGGGCGACCTGCGGCCGCGACGGGTCGGCGAGCACTTCGACCGCCGTCTTGTCGATCAGCGGCAGCCCGTTGTACAGGCCGGCGGCGTGGAACCAGAGGTTCACCATCTCCTGGACCTTCGCGGGGTGCTCGGCCGCCAGGTCGTGGCTCTCGGTCGGGTCCTCGTCGGTGTTGTAGAGCTCCCACCGGTCGTCGTCGAAGTGGCCCCAACCGGCGATGGTCGGGTGCACGCTCACCGCCTTCCAGCCCTTGTGCCAGATAGCGCGCGACCCGAGCATCGAGAAGAAGCCGGTCTCCTTCGGCGTCGGCACGTCGTCGCTCTCGAAGGTCGAGCGGAAGCTCACCCCTTCGAGCGGGATCTGCGGGTAGCCCTTGACCACCTCGGGCAGCTCGACTCCGAGCAGGTCGTACATCGTCGGCACGACGTCTGTGGCATGGAGGAACTGGTGTCGGAGCTCGCCTTTGGCCCGAATGCCCGTCGGCCAGGAGATCACCATCGCATCGGCGACACCGCCCTCGAAGTTGTACCGCTTCCACATCTTGAACGGGGTGTTGAAGGCCCACGCCCAACCGACCGGGTAGTGGTTGTACGTCGCCGTTGACCCGAGCGCGTCGAGGTACGCCATGTTCTCCTCGATCGTGTCCGGGAGGCCGTTGAAGAACTTGTTCTCGTTGACGGAGCCGTTCGGCCCGCCCTCCCCGCTCGCGCCGTTGTCGGAGACGAGGACGACGATGGTGTTCTCGAGCTCCCCGGTCTGCTCGAGGAAATCGAGCAGGCGCCCGATCTCGTTGTCGGTGTGCGAGAGGAACCCCGCGTACACCTCCGCCATGCGACAGAACAGCCGCTTCTCGTCGTCGCTCAGAGAATCCCACGGCCGGACCACGTCGAGCGGCGGCCACGGCTTGCCGTCGACGCTCTGCTCCTCGGCGTACGGGTTGAGCGGTGAGAGCTCGGCGCTCTC
>JBKPFU010000148.1:0-17164 GCA_046728975.1 Actinomycetota bacterium
CGCCGGCCGTGATCGCGCTCGGCGGCGGAGCCGCGGAGACGGCGGGCGTGCGCGACGCGTTGCGCGCGCGCGCCGTCACGGTCCTCGTCGACGTCGATCTCGACGAGGCGTGGAAGCGCGTCAGCGGCAGCGACCGGCCGCTCGCGCAGGACGAAGCCGAGTTCCGCAGTCTGTACGAGCGGCGGCAGCCGCTCTACGAAGAGGCGGCGGACGCGCGCGCGGGAGACGCCGACGACGTCGTGCTCGGTGCGGGGGCCGTGTCGCTCGGCGACACGTCCCGGTTGGCACCGCGACATGGCCCGATGGAGCTCGTCGCCGACGAGCACGTGTTGGAGCTGCACGCGCCGCCGATCGAGGCGCCGTCGCACACGGTCCCGCGTGGGGAGGCCGCGAAGACGGTGGAGACGGTCGAGCGGCTCTGGCAGGAACTGCGGCTCGACCGGGACGGCACGCTCGTCGCGTTCGGCGGCGGCTCTACCACCGACGTCGTCGGCTTCGTCGCGGCGACGTACATGCGCGGCGTCGACTGGATCGCGGTGCCGACGACGCTCGTCGGCCAGGTCGACGCCGCGATCGGCGGGAAGACGGCGATCGACCTCTCCGCCGCGAAGAACCTGGTCGGCGCTTTCCACTGGCCGATCGAGACGCTCATCGATCCCTCGTTTCTGACCACGCTGCCCGAGGAGGAACGACGAGCCGGAATGGCCGAGGTCGTCAAGACAGGGCTGCTCGCGGCCGAACCCCTCTGGGAACTCCCGGACGCAGAGCTCGTGCGCCGCTGCGCCGCGTACAAGACGGCTCTCTGCCTCCGCGATCCGTACGACCGGGGGCCGCGGCGCGTGCTCAACCTGGGCCACACCTTCGCGCACGCGCTCGAAGCGGCAAGCGACTACTCGCTCCCCCACGGCGATGCCGTCGCACTCGGCCTGCTCGCGGTTCTTCGACTCTCGGGACAGCCGACCGACCCCGTCGACGAGATCCTCAGACCGCAGCCGGTGCCGCTCGACGGCGACCGCGCCTGGGCCGCGCTCAAGCGCGACAAGAAGGGCGAGGGGGTGTTCGTCCTCCTCGACATGCCGGGCAAGCCGCTCGTCACGACGATCCCCGACGCAGATGCGCGCCGCGCCCTCGACGAGCTGATCGCCGACTAAGGTCCCGCGCGTGCGGGTAGCGGTCCTAAACGGCGTGAATCTCGACGTGATCGACCGCCGCGACCCGAAGGTCTACGGCGGGCTGACGTTGAACCAGCTCGAGACGCGCATCTACGAATGGGCGCGCGCCCTCGATCTCGCGGCCGATTGCCGGCAGACGAACCTCGAAGGGCTGTTCGTCGCTTGGTGCCATGACGCGCTCGACTGGGCCCGCGGCGTCATCGTCAACCCGGGCGCGTGGACGCATTACAGCTACGCGATCCACGACGCGCTCGAGCTCTTCCAGGTCCCGGTCGTCGAAGTGCATCTCTCGAACATCGAAGAGCGTGAGGAGTGGAGGCGGCATTCCGTGATCGCCGACGTCGTTACGAAGCGGATCCTCGGGAAAGGCCCGGACGGCTACCGCGAGGCGCTCGAGTTCCTGGTGGACCACCGATGAACGACCGCGTCGAGCGCCTGCGTGCCTCGCTCGACGAGCCGCTCCTCGTTACGAACCCGAAGAGCATCTACTACCTGATCGGCTTCCACAGCTCGAACGCGGCTCTCCTGATCGACGAGGAGCGCGTCCGGCTCTTCACCGACTTCCGCTACGCCGAACGCGCCCGCGAAGTGGAGGGCGTCGAGTTTACGGAGACCCCGCGGTCGCTCTACAAGCAGCTCGCGGGGCTGCTCTCGGGGCGAATCGGTTTCGAGTCCGCCTTTGTCACGTACCTGAACTACCAGGCGCTAACCGCGGGAGAGGCCGAGCTCGTGCCGCGCCCGGGTCTCGTCGAGGCACTCCGCATGATCAAGGACGAGGACGAGCTCGACCGCGTCCGGCGTGCGTCGGCAATTACGGAGCAGGCGTATACGCGGCTCGCCGAAGAGCGCTTCGTTGGCCGGACGGAGCGCGAGCTCGCCTGGCGCATGGAGGAGCTCTTCCACGAGCTCGGGGCCGAGGAGTCGGCGTTCCCGACGATAGTCGCCGCGGGGCCGAACGGATCGCGCCCCCATGCGGAGCCGGGTGACCGGACGATCGAGGCGGGACAGACGGTCGTGATCGACGCCGGCGCCAAGGTGGAGTCGTACTGCGCCGACTGCACGCGCACGTTCGCGACCGGCGACCTGCCCGACGAGCTCCAGCGCGCCTACGAGATCTGTCTCGACGGGCAGGAGAACGCCGTCGGCGCCGCCGTCGCGGGCGCGCCCGCGCCCGAGGTGGACGCGACCGCCCGCGACCCGATCTCGGCTGCCGGCTTCGGCGACAACTTCCGGCACGGGCTCGGCCACGGCGTCGGCCTCGATGTGCACGAGGCGCCGCGGCTCGCTGCCGACTCGCAGGACACACTTGCCGTCGGCAACGTGGTGACGATCGAGCCGGGCATCTACCTCGAGGGTCTCGGCGGCATCCGCATCGAGGACCTCGTGATCGTCACCGAGGACGGGCCGGAGGTACCCGGTTCGTTCACGAAGGAGCTCGTCCGGGTCGATTAGGCTTGGTCACCGATGGCCGAGACCGTCTCGACGAATCAGTTTCGGAACGGGATGCACATCCAGCTCGACGGCGACGTGTGGCGGATTGTCGAGTTCCAGCACGTCAAGCCGGGCAAGGGAGGCGCCTTCGTGCGGACGAAGCTCAAGGCGCTGAACTCCGGCGCCGTCGTCGACAAGACGTTCCGGGCCGGTGAGAAGTTCCCGCGCGTCCACACCGAAGTGAAGGACGTGCAGTACCTCTACGACGCCGGCGACGAGGTGATCTTCATGGACCAGGAGACGTACGATCAGTTCGGCCTGCCGCGCAAGGCCGTCTCCGACGCTCTCGACTACCTCGAGCCCTCGAGCTCGGTCCAGATGCTCACCGTCGACGGCCGGCCGGCCGGAGTCCAGCTTCCGTCGTCGGTCGAGCTGACCGTGAAGGAGACGGAGCCGGGCGTACGGGGCGACACGGTCTCCAACGTCACGAAGCCCGCGACGCTCCAGACGGGCGCGGTCGTGCAGGTGCCGCTGTTCGTGAACGTCGGCGACCGGATCAAGGTCGACCCGCGCGAGCGCCGCTACATCTCGCGGGCTTAGCCTTACGCGACCGGCTCGATCTCGGCGCCGGCCGCGTCGTCCGGAACGACTGCGGGTCGAGCCGGCCCTGAGGTGTCTCTGATCCGCCACATGTCCGGGATCAGCAGGAGCGTCACGCTCGAGGCCATCGTCAGGACGAACGCCGCGAGCAGCGTCTCCTTGACGCCGACCGCCTCCGCGATCGGGCCGACGATCGCGAGGCCGAGCGGGCGCAGCGCCGTCGAGCCCATCCAGTCGTAGGCGGCGACGCGCGACAGCGCCTCCGGCGGGACATTTCGCTGCACCGTCGTCTCCCACAGCGTCCCGGCGACGCCGATCGAGAGGCCGGAGGCCATCTCCGTCAGCGCGATCGCCCAGACAGGCGCGGCGAACGCGAGCAGCACGAGGCTCGGGCCGCAGAGGAGGATGATCGCCCAGCCAAAGACGAGCGGCCGCCGCGGCCGCAGCCGCATCGACCACACGTTCCCGAGCAGGGTGCCGAAGCTGAACGCGACCAGGATGATTGCCCAGGCGCCGGCGCCTCCGAGCGACTGCTTCGCGACCAGCGGGCCGAGCACCATGATCGTCGCGAGGTAGATCATCTGGAACGCGGCGAAATCGACGATGCTCGCCCAGAGCCAGGTTCGTGCGCGCACCTCGCGCCAGCCGGCCCCTAACGAGCGCCAGAACGACTCGGCCGCCGCAGGCACGTAGCCGAGCGGACGGATCCGCACCAGCAGGACGGCGCCGACCGCGAAGGTGAGAGCGTCGCCGATCAACGCCCAGCCGGCGCCGATCGTCGCGACCAGCACGCCGCCGATCGCTGGCCCGATGATCCCGCCGACGCTGAGCGTCAGGAACATCAGGCTGTTCGCGGCCTGGAGCTGCTCGGCCGGGACGAGCTGAGGCGTCAACCCCGTTGCAGCGGGCCGGAAGACGCCGGTAGCCGCGCCGTGCACGAGCTGAAGCGCGATCAGCTGCCAGATCTGCGCGTGCCCGCTGACGAGCAGGACGCCGAGCAAGCCCTGGCTGAAGAAGCGGATGACGTTCGACGCGACCATCACCCGCTCCCGAGGCATGCGATCGGCCCAGACGCCGCCGGCGAGGAAGAGCAGGACCTGGCCGAGGATTCGCGCGAAGAGGACGAGGCCGAGATCCGACACCGACCCCGTCAGGTCGAGCACCGCAAAGGCGATCGCAACCGGGACGAAGAAGTCGCCGACCGTCGAGATCACCTGTGAGAGGAAGACGAGGCGAAAATCGCGCAGGCGCAGGACTTCCGGGACCATGACCGCCGCAACCTACTCGGTAAGGTCCCGGTCGCGATGCCCGCCCTCGTGGACACGACGGTCCGGCTTCTCTCGCAGGAACCGCTGGCCGGCACCGTGCCCACCGCCGAGGTGCTCGAGCTGGCCGAGATCCTCGACAAGGCCGGCTTCGCCTATCTCGAAGTCTCCGGCGGCGGCGTCTTCGACAGTGCCGTCCGCCGAGGCGTCGAGAGCCCCTGGGAGCGGATCCGCGCGCTGAAGGCGCGGACGAAGACGCCGCTCGCGCTCGCTCTCCGCGGGCGCTTTCTCGTCGGCTCCAGACCGGTGGGCGGAGACTTCGCGCGCCGGTTCGTCGCGTCGGCGGCCGAGAGCGGGATCGACGTCTTCCGGCTTCACGACCCGCTCAACTACGTCTCGAACCTTCGCGAGGCGGCCGAGGCGATCACCGGCGCGGGCCGGGAGTTCGACGGCGGCCTCGTCTTCGGGTCGGGGTACACGGGCGAGACGGAGGCGTTGATCGAGCAGGCGCGAAAGCTGCCGGAGCTCGGGGCTTCGCGCGTCCTTCTCCACGACCCGTCCAGCTCGCTGCAGCCGCACCGGGCGCAGGAGCTCGTGGACGCGCTCTGCGAGGCGAGCGGGCTTCCCGTCGGTCTGTACTGCCAGGGTGCGGGGGGGAACGCGCTAGCGGCGGCGCTCGGTGCGGTTCAGGCCGGCGCCGACCTGGTCTCGTGCGCGGTCTACCCGATCGCGCTCACGCTGCATCGCGTTTCCGGGGAGGCCCTCGCCCAGGCTCTGGCCGGCCTCGGAATCGACAGCGGCGTCGACGTCGATGCGCTCTGGAAGGCCTCCGAGCTCGTCGACGAACACATGGGCGACGCCCCTGTGACGCCACTCTCCCCGCGTGTCGCCGTTCGCGCCGCGCAGCATCGCGTTCCGCCGGGGCTGGTCGCCGCCCTCGACGCGCACCTGCGCGCCCACGCCGCCGCCGACCGGATCGACGAGGTGCTCGAGGAGCTCGCGCGCGTCCGCGGCGAGGCCGGCTGGCCGCCGCTGGCGGCGCCGATCGGGCAGATCCTCGCCTCGCAGGCGATCCTGAACGTGCTGGCGGCCAGCCGCTACCAGACCGTGGTCGACGAGCTGCGCGGCCTGCTCGAAGGCCGTTACGGCGCCCCGCCGGGCCCGATCGACCCGACGGTTCGCCGTGCCGCGGAGCTGCTGTCGGACGGCCGGGACCCAGAAGCCGCACCCATCGATCTCGATGCACTCCGCGAGGACGCCGAGGGGCTCGCCTCGAGCGAGGAGGAGCTCCTCCTGCTCGCGCTCTTCGGCGACGAGGCGCGCCCCCTGCTGGAGACGATCCGCGGACGGCATCGCCGCGACGACACGCTCGAGGCGAGCGGCGTCGACAAGGCGCGCGCGGAGCGGATCCGCGAGATCGTCCGCATCGTCCAGGAGTCGGGCGTGGGCGAGATCACCCTGGAGGAGTCGGGGATGCGCGTCTCGATCCGGCGGACGCCGGAGCCGCTGGAGCCGGAGCTGACGGTCCCCGCGACAGCCTTAGGCGAGGAAGCGACGCTGGAGCCCGCCGCTCCCGAGCCGTCGTCCGACGGCCTCGTCCGCGTCGAGGCGCCGATGGTCGGGACGTTCTACCGAGCGCCGCAGCCGGGCGCCCCGCCGTTCGTGGAGGAGGGGGACACCGTCGCCGCCGGCCAGACGCTCTGCATCCTCGAGGCGATGAAGCTGATGAACGAGATCAAGGCCGAGATCGAGGGCGTGGTCCGGACGATCCATGTCCGGAACGCCGAGCCTGTTGAGTACGGGCAACTGCTGTTCGAGCTCGAGCCGGTAGCCGGCAGGCCACTCGATGCTCTTTAGGTGTTTTCGCGCGTCCTGATCGCGAACCGGGGCGAGGTGGCCGTGCGCGTCATCCGGGCGCTGCACGAGCTGGAGATCGAGGCAGTCGCCGTGTATTCGACGGCCGACGAGGAGGCGCTCCACGTCAAGCTCGCGGATCGCGCCATCTGCATCGGGCCCGCGCCGGCCGCGGAGAGCTACCTGAAGATCCCCTCGCTGATCGCGGCCGCGACGACGACCGGGTGCGAGGCGATTCATCCCGGCTGGGGCTTCGTCGCCGAAAACCCGGCCTTCGTCGAAGCCTGCGCCGACAACGACCTCGTCTTCATCGGTCCACGCGCCGAGACGATGGCGCGGATGGGCGACAAGGTGCGGGCCAAGGTCGAGTTGGGACGGGCCGACGTACCCGTCGTCCCCGGGACCGAGGAGCTGCCGGACGCTGCGGACGCCCGCGCCGCCGCGGACGAGCTCGGGTACCCGGTTCTCCTGAAGGCGGCGGCCGGGGGTGGGGGGAAGGGGATGCGGCTGGTCTCGAGTGCGGAGGAGCTCGAAGGTGCGTTCCAGACGGCTGCGGCGGAGGCCGACGCCGCTTTCGGCGATGCCAGCCTGTATCTCGAGAAGGCGATCGCGCCTGCGCGGCACGTCGAGATTCAGGTTCTGGCCGATCGCGAGGGCGGCGTGCTGACGCTCGGGGAGCGCGAATGCTCGATCCAGAGACGCCACCAGAAGCTGATCGAGGAATCGCCGTCGCCGGCCCTCTCCGCTGAGACGCGCGAGGCGATGGAGTCGGCCGCCGAGCGCGCGTGCCGGCACATCGGCTACGAGAACGCAGGCACGTTCGAATTTCTCGTCGGGCCGGACTCGTCGTTCTACTTCATGGAGCTGAACGCCCGGCTTCAGGTCGAGCACCCGGTTTCGGAGCTGGTGACAGGGATCGATCTCGTCCGCGAACAGCTGCGCATCGCCGCCGGTGAGCCGCTCGCTCACACCGGCCGTGCCGACCGCAGGGGCCACGCGATCGAGATCCGGATCAACGCGGAGGACCCGACTCGCGACTTCGCGCCGAGCCCGGGGCGCGTCACTCGCCTCCGCGCTCCACTCGGCCCGGGGGTGCGCCTCGACACGCATCTGGAGGACGGTGGGATCGTCCCGCCGTACTACGACTCGCTCCTCGGGAAGCTGGTCGTCTGGGACGAGGACCGCCCTGGCGCGATCGCACGGGCCCTTCGGGCGCTGGGCGAGCTCGCCGTCGAGGGCGTGCCGACGACGCGGGAGACGGCGATCGAAATCCTGCGCAGCGAGGAATTCGCGAGCGGCCGGTATTCGACGACGTTTCTCGCGGAGGCCGCGCCGCGTCTCGCAACACTTCAGGCCGAATGACCGACCAGCTCGTGATCGAAGGGCCGGAGGGGTCGATCTGCGTCACCGCGGCCGCGCTCAACCGTCTCGTGACGTCGGCGGTGGAACAGGTGGCGGGCGCGCGCCTACGTCGGCGCGGGCTCGAGCTCTCGATCTCCGACGGCCGCGCCACCGCAACGGTCGCGGTTCGTGCACGCTACGGCCTGCCGCTGCACGAGGTCGCGCGGTCCGTTCAGGAGCGCGTCGCGCAGGTGCTGGAGGAGATGTGCGGTCTCGAGGTGCAAAGCGTGGACGTGGCCGTCGAGGAGCTCGAATGAGCCGGCGCGCCGCTCGGCGGACGGCGCTGTTCCTCCTCTACCAGTGGGACGTCACGGGCCAGCCCCTGGCGTCGCTGTACGAGGGGGAGGTCGACGCGTACGCGAAGGAGGTCGCCGAGGGTGTCGTCGCCCGCGCGGAGGAGCTCGACCGCCGGATCACCGCCGCCGCCGACGACTGGACCGCGGATCGGCTCGGCGTGGTCGAGCGGAACGTCCTGCGGATCGCGCTCTATGAGCTCGACGGCGCAACCGTTCCCGTCGAGGTTGCGATCGACGAGGCGGTCACGCTCGCGAAGCGCTACGCGACGGAGGAGGCCGCGCGCCTCGTGAACGGCATCCTCGGCCGCGTCGTACGCGAGCGCGAGGAGGTGAAATGACCCCCTCTGAAATGAGCAGCCCAGACGCCGTCGGTCAGGATCTGCGGCCATGAGCTCGGACGAGGCGCTGAAGCGGGCGGAGGATCTGCTGGCGCGGCTCGAGGAGTCTCGTCGTAAACTCGAATCCACCAGCGACCCCGACGAGGCGATCGACGTCTTGCAGGAGCTGGCGGAGATCGCGAAGCAGGTCGAGGCGGAGCTGGCGCGTGCAAAGCGGGAGGCAGATGAGGGCGTTTGAGGAGCTGCTCGAGCTGGTCGAGTCCTACCTCGATGAGCTCGCGCTAACGCCGGAGCTCGGCGGGCTCGCGGAGCCGGTTCGCTACGCGCTTGCAGGCGGGGGCAAGCGGATCCGCCCGGTGCTCTGCCTCGCGACCGCGGAGGCGGCCGGGGTTGAGCCGGAAAGGGCGCTTCCCGCCGGCGCGGCGGTCGAGCTGGTGCACAACTTCTCGCTCGTCCACGACGATCTTCCGGCGCTCGACGACGACGAGTTGCGCCGGGGACAGGCAAGCGCATGGGCGCAGTTCGGCGAGGCGAAGGCGATCCTCGCCGGCGACGCTCTGCTGGTCGAGGCTTTTCGCCTCGCACTCTCGTACCCGACACCGGCCGTCGCTCGCGAGCTCGCGCAGGCGACGCTCGGCATGATCGGCGGCCAGTACCTCGATATCACTGGCGGGGCGGATGATCTCGCCTCGCTTCACCGGCTCAAAACCGGGCGCCTCTTTTCGGCCTCCGTCGCCTGCGCCCTCTGGGTGGCGAAACAGCCCGAGCGTGAGCAGGCCCCATGGCGGGTGTTCGCGGACGAGGTCGGGATGCTGTTCCAGATCGTCGACGACATCCTCGACGGCGACGGGTATGTGCTCTCCCACGGGGTGGAGGGCGCACGGAGCCTGGCCGATCAGGCTGCGGCACGCGCGCGCGCGATCCTGGACGAGCTCGACGCGGACACGATCGTCCTGAACGAGATCGTCTCAGGCCTAAGCGCTCGCACGTCGTAGCGTTACGCTGGTGGCGGGTGAAGAAGCGGCTCGACCTGCTGCTCGTGGAGCGCGGCCTGGCCGAGAGCCGAGCGCAGGCTCAGGCCCTGGTCATGGCCGGCCGCGTGTCCGGGTTCGAGAAGGCGGGTACGCAGGTGGAGGAGTCGACGCCGCTCGAGCTGATCGAAGCTCCGAAGTACGTTTCTCGTGGTGGCGAGAAGCTCGCCAACGCGCTCGACGCCCTCGAGATCGAGGTGGCGGGCGAGGATTGTCTCGACCTCGGCGCATCAACCGGCGGGTTCACCGACGTGCTCCTCCAGCGCGGAGCCGCGCGCGTGATCGCCCTCGACGTCGGCCACGGCCAGCTCGATCCACGACTGCGTGACGACGACCGCGTCATCGTGCTCGAACGCGTGAACGCGCGGAACCCAGGGGAGCTCCAGTTTCCCCCCAGCTTCGTCACGTGCGACGTCAGCTTCATCAGCGCGCGCAAGGTGCTGCCTCCCGCACTGGAGCAGGCCGCGCCCGGCTGGCGCGCTCTCGTGCTCGTCAAGCCGCAGTTCGAGGCCGGCCGTGCCGACGTCGGCCGGGGCGGCGTCGTCCGCGACCGGGAGGTGCACCGACGCGTCCTCGGCGACGTCGCCTCGGCGGCGCTCGAGTGGTCCGCCCAGCCTGCAGGCGTGGTCGATTCGGGGCTGCCCGGGCCGAAGGGCAACCGCGAGTTCTTCCTCTACCTTCAGCAGCGCGAAAACCCCACTCTTCCCGATGAGCTCGACGACTGGATCGAAGACGCCCTCGCGTGAGGCCGTGCGCCGCGTGGCGCTCGTGCTGCACGGCCGGCCCGAGACGACCGGGGACGCTCAGGCGCGGCTCGCCGAGATTGCCGCCAAACACGGCGTCGAGCTGGTCGACGAGGACGCTCGGGACCTTCCCGATCTCGCCGTCGTCCTCGGGGGCGACGGGACGATGCTGCGCGCGTTTCATCGCTTCCTCGGCACCGATGTGCCCGTGCTCGGCATCAACTTCGGGCGCGTCGGGTTCCTGGCCTCGATGGAGGACGAGGACCTCGAGCCGGGTCTCGCGCAGGCGTTCCGCGGGGACTACCGGGTGGTCGAGCTGCCGACGTTGGAGGTCGAGACCGGGGGGAAGCGCTCCCCCGCGGTGAACGACGTCGTGGTCACCAGCTCGGTGCTCGGAAGGATGGTTGAGCTCGCCTGGGCGGTCGGCGGAGAGGACCTCGGCGTCCTGCCCTGCGACGGGATGATCTGCTGCACGCCCTCGGGGTCGACGGCCTACAACCTCTCGAACGGAGGCCCGGTGCTCGTGTGGGGGCTCGACGCGATGGCGATCACGTTCGTCGCGCCGCATTCGCTTCACGCGCGGCCGCTGGTCGTGCCGCGCCGGAGCGATCTCAAGATCGTGAACCGGACGGCCGGCGTGGGCGTGACGGTGATCGTCGACGGGAAGCCCTTCCACGAGCCCGTCGACGACGAGCCGGTCAACGTGCGCCTCGGCGATCAGCACTGCCTGCTGGCGACCCTGCCGCAGGCGACCTTCTTCAGCCGCTACCGCGAGACGTTCGCGTCGTAGCGGCGATCTCGAACTCCGCTCCTTCGGTCGCCACCTCGAGCTCGCCTCCGTATGTCGTCGCGGCAAGCCGCTGTGCCTGCTCCGGAGCATCACCCGGCCGGAGGTGCGTAAGGACCAGTCGCCGCACGCCCGCGGCCGTAGCGATCTCTCCCGCCTGGCCGGCGTTGAGATGCAGAGCTGACGAGTGCGCTGTCGTCCCCGCCTCGCAGAGAAAGAGGTCCGCGTCGCGTGCGACGCGGACGAGCGCCTCGCAGGGTGCGCTGTCGGCGGAGTAGGCGAGCGTCATGCCGGGTCCCGAGATGCGCAAGGCGTAGGTCTCGAGGCCGTGCTCGACGGCGATCGCCTCGACCACCAACTCACCCAGGTCGACCAGTGTCCCGTCGCTGAGAGCGTGCGGCTCGAAGACGGGATCGGGATCGTCCAGCCGCCAGCGGACAGGCCCGCCGAGCGCGCCGGCCCAACTCGACGGACCGTAGATGGGCAGCGGCATCGTCCGCTCGGCGGCGCCGAGCGCAAGTGCGTGGATGGCGAGCGGAATATCCGTCCAGTGGTCCGGGTGCAGGTGCGTCAGCCATGCGCTGTTGAGGTCAGCGAGTGAGCAATAGCCGAGGAGCCGCGCGAGCGTTCCGCTGCCGGCGTCGACCCAAAGCCGGGAGCTCCCCTCCTCGACGAGATATCCCGAGCACGCCCGGTTAGGACCGGGGTAGCCACCGCAGCAGCCAAGGACGACGAGGCGCACGCGACGATCTTTCCGCACGTCGAGCCCCCATGGCGGCAGGCGTCCGAAGCCTCGTCCGGAAGCGCCGTAGTCGCGCGCCGACGGCGTGCGTACCATCGGGCCCGTGCTGCGCAGGCTGCGGATCGAGAACCTCGTCCTGATTCGCCAGGCGGAGCTCGAGCTCGCGGGCGGCCTCAACGCGATCACCGGGGAGACCGGCGCCGGCAAGACCATCCTCGCGCAGGCGATCGGGCTCCTCCTTGGTGCGCGGGGTGACGCCGCGTACATCGGCCCGGACGGCGACGAGGCGTACGTCGAGGCGGAGCTCGACCTGCCGGAAGGCCTGCTCGAGGAGGAGGGCCTCGAGGCACTTGCCGATCTCCGGCCCGAGGACGAGGACGGCCTCGTCGTCGCACGCCGGGTCTTCGCCGACGGGCGGACGAGGGCTTACGCGTGGGGGCGGGCGACGGCCCGCGAAGATCTTGCCGCGCTGGGCGAGCGCTTGATCGCGATGTCGGGGCAGTTCGAGCAGCGCCGCCTCGCACGGCCGTCATACCAGCTCGACGTCCTGGACTCGTTCTGCGGAGCCGAGCAACTACGGCGGCGTTCGGAGGCGCGTCTCGCGTGGCGCGAGCTCCAGCAGGCTCGGCGACGCCACGAAGAGACCGCACGCGGAGCGGCTGCCGCCGAGGCGCGGCGCGCCGAGCTGCGCGCGCTGGTCGAGGACACCGAGGGTCTCGAGCCGGCGGCGGAGGATTCGTTGCGCGCCGAGGGCGAGCGGCTTCGCCATTCGACCGAGCTTGCCGCCGGCGTCGCGGCGGCCGGCGAGGCGATCGCGCCTGAGGACGGCGACGGTGCCGCCAATCTCGTCGCCGTAGCCGAGCGCGCAGTTGCGCCGCTCGAGGCACTCGCGCCCGAGCTGCGGCAGGCGGGCGATGAGCTACGCGAGGCGGAGCTTCGCTTACGAGAGACCGCGACCGAGCTCCGAAGCTTTCTCACATCGATGGAGGCCGAGCCGGGCCGCCTCGACCACGTCGAGTCGGAGCTCGACCGGATCGCCCAGGCCAAACGCCGGTTCGCGTGTTCGACGTACGAGGAGCTGCTCGCGCGCGCCGAGGAGGCGCGGGCGGAGCTCGCGGAGCTCGAGGCGGGAGCCGACCCGGCGGCCGCGGCGCGCGAAGCGCTTGCGGCTGCCGAGCAGCGAGTCGAGGCGCTCGCGTTCGAGCTACGGGCGGAGCGTCAGGTGGCCACCGAGTCGTTCTCGGAGGCCGTCGCGGCGGAGCTCCGCGGGATCGGGATGGGCGAGGGGGAGTTCCGCGTCGACCTGGATGAACGCGAGTCCAGCGCGAGCGGCGCCGACCAGGTCTCGTTCTCGATCAAGCCGAATCCGGGCTTGCCTTTCGCGCCGGTCGCGGAGACGGCCTCGGGCGGAGAGCTCTCCCGAATCGCGCTCGCGATCGCGGCCGTCGGCGGCGGCCAGACGATGATCTTCGACGAGATCGATGCCGGAATCGGCGGCGAGACCGCGCACGCGGTCGGCGAGACGCTGCTTCGCCTGGCGACGCACGCCCAGGTCGTGACGATCACGCACCTGCCGCAGATCGCAAGCCGCGCCGATCGGCACTTCCGAGTCGAGAAGGTTCCGGGCGATCCGACACATACACACATCGAGCGCCTCGACGACCGCGACCGAAAACAGGAGATCGAGCGCATGCTCGGCGGCGGGGAGTTCATCTCCGCCCTGCAACGTCAGTAGCCTAGGAGCCCAGATCGAGCGAAATGGGCAAGGCTTTCGTCGAGTTCACGGGGACCGCGAAGCTCGACCGGCGGACGAAAAACCTCGTCCACCGACTCGGGCCGGACGACGTCGCCGTCATCGACCACACGGACCTTGACCGCGTGTCGGCCGAGGAGCTCCTGGAGTCGGGTGTGCGGGTGGTCGTAAACGTCGCTCCCTCGCAGAGCGGACGCTTTCCGAACCCCGGGCCGCTCCTGCTCGTGCGCGGCGGCGTCCGCTTGATCGACGCCCCCGGTGCCGCGCTGTTCGACGACCTCTCCGAGGGCGAGCGGGTCACCGTGCGCGGGAGCAGCGTCTTCCGGAACGGAAGCTGCCTCGCGATAGGCCGGACGCTCGACGCCGAGCTTCTCGGGCGGGCGCTCGCCGAGCAGCGAGGGCGGGTTACCGAGGCGCTCGAGGATTTCGCCGACAACACGCTCCGGTATCTGCGCGACGAGGGGCGCCTGCTCTCGGGCGGCATCGAGTTTCCGCCGCTGGAGACGCGCTTCCGCGACCGTCACGCGCTCGTCGTCGCGCGCGGGCCGGGATACAAGCGCGACCTGCGCATCGTTCGGCCGTATGTGCGCGACTTCAAGCCCGTGCTCGTCGCCGTGGACGGCGGGGCCGATGCCTTGATCGAGGGGGGCTACTCGCCTGACGTGATCGTCGGCGATATGGACTCTGTCTCCGACCGCGCCCTGCGATCCAAGGCGGAGAAGATCGTGCACGCGTATGCGGGCGGTGACGCGCCGGGTGCGGAGCGGCTCGCGGGGCTCGGCGTCGAGTACCACGTTGTTTCGGCGCCTGGGATCAGCGAGGACATAGCCCTGTTGCTGGCCTTCGAGAAGGGCGCCGAGCTGATCGTCGCGGTGGGAACGCATTTCAACCTGCTCGAGTTCCTCGAGCGCAATCGCGCGGGCATGTCCTCCACGTTCGTGACGCGGCTGAAGGTGGGAGAGATCCTGATCGACGCGAAGGGCGTCTCGCGGCTGGTCAGCCGGCGGGTCGGGATCTGGCCGTTCGTCGCCTTCTTGCTCGCGGGGCTGACGGCGCTCGTTGTGGCTGTGCTTGCGTCCGAGCCGCTGCGGCGGCTGATCAGCCTGCTGTTCCAGCGAATGCGGGATCTACTGGGGCTCGGGTAGGGCGCGCGGGCGGCGGCGAGTGCTCTGACAAAGCGTCTGATAAAGGTTCGCCCGACCTCCTCCCCGAGTCGATCGTAGTGAGGAAAGGTGCGCGTGTGGCGCGCGGGAGAGGGCCGAAAGAGCAACATTCTCGAAAGCAGGAAGGAACGAATGCCGACGGTCGCCGCACAACGGGAGCTCCTCGCGTCGCGCGAGGACGTCTGGAGGTTCCTCTCCGAGCCGCACAATTTCGCCGACTGGTGGCCGGGGATCGGCGGCGTCGAGCCCGACCGCCGCGGCCTCGCGCCCGGCGCACGCTGGGCCGTTCGCGGCGCCGGCAAACCCGGCTTCATCCGAAAGCCCGACGCGACCGGCCGCTTGCTCATCCTGAAAGTCGAGCCCCTGCAGCGCCTCGCGTGGCAGTTCACCGGAGACGGCATCGACGCCGAGATCGAGCTGACCGCGAAATCGCCGAACCGGACGACGGCGGTGCTGACGGTCAGCGGCCCGTGGCTGATCGGGTTGCGCCGCTCGCTCCCCCGGAACGCGCTCAACCGCCTGCACGCCCTGTGCCAGACTGCGGCTGACCTCACCTAGGCATGTTCGACCTTCGCTACCACGTCGCATCGCTCGCGGCCGTCTTCCTCGCGCTCGTGATCGGGATCGTCGTCGGCGTCGGGATCGCGGATCGCGGGCTCGTCGACAAGGCGCAGAACGACCTGCTCGAGCAGCGCGTCGCGCGGCTGCAGAACGAGCTCGACCAGGCTCGGGATCAGTCGAGCAGGCTGGCCCTCGAGCAGAAGGCGGCGCGCAGCTTTATCGAAGACGCCTACGGGGCGCTGATGAACAACCGGCTCAAGGGGCGGCGGATCGCGCTCGTCTTCATCGGGTCCGTCGACGGCAAGATCAGGTCGAGCGTGGAGCAGACGCTCACCGACGCCGGTGCGCCGCCGGCGCTTCGGGTTCGCGCTCTGCGGGTGCCCGTCGACGTCGCGGAGATGGACAAGAAGATCGCGTCGGAACGCGGCCTCGAGCGCTTCGTCGGCGACGAGCGGTTCAAAGATCTCGGCCGGGGCGTCTCGACCGATGCCGAGATGATCGGCCGGGCGCTGGGCGACGACCTCGCCGCCGGTGGTGACGCAACGCTTTGGGACGCGCTCGCCGGACAGCTCATCGAAGAGCGAATCGGAGGCGGCAAGGGGCCGGTCGACGGCGTGGTCGTTTACCGCTCGGCCGGATGGCAGCAAGGCGAGACGGCCTCGTTCCTTCGTGGCTTCTACCGAGGCCTCGCGGAGAGCCGCGTGCCGGCCATCGCGGTCGAGTCCTCGCGCCAGGAGGACTCGGCGGTCGCGCTCTTCCGCCGGTTCGGGATCTCGACCGTCGACGACGTCGACACCCCGATGGGACGTCTTGCGCTGGCGCTGCTGCTCGACGGCGGGAAGTACGGGCACTACGGCCTGAAGCCCGAGGCCCGCGACGGGGTGCTGCCGCCGATCGAGGTCGCGACGACGGCGAGTGGCTGACCCTGTCGCGATCCTTATCGCGGCGCGCGACGAGGAAGACGGGATCGGCAAGACGATCGAGGCCCTGCTGGCTGCCTTTCCGCGGGCCGAGGTGATCGTGGCCGACGACGGCTCGCGTGACCGGACCGCGGAGGCGGCGGAGTCCGCCGGCGCGCGGGTGCTCCGGCTTCCGGCGCGTGGGAAAGGGCAGGCGCTCTCGCTCGCGGAGCGCGCCGCGCCGCACGGCCCGCTGCTCGTCTGCGACGCCGATCTCGCCGGCGATCTGCGGCCGCTGACGGGCGACGGAGCCGACCTCGCGATCGCCGCCTTCGCACGGCCGTTCGGCGGCGGGTTTGGAATCGCCAAGGCGGTCGGTCGTAAGTTGATCCGCGCGCTCGGGGGCTTCGAGTCCAGTGAGCCCCTGTCCGGGCAGCGCGCGTACTCCATCTCGGCCCGCGAAGTCTGCTTCCCGGTCGCCGCGGGCTTCGGCTGCGAGGTGCGCGCCACGATCGATGCCGCTCGAGCCGGGCTGCACATCCACGAGGTCGAGCTGGATCTCCGCCATCGCGCGACCGGCCGCGACCTCGGCGGCTTTTTGCACCGGGGGCGGCAGCTGCTCGAGACCGTGGCGGCGTGCGGGCCGCTCGGCGTCAATCACCGCGGGCTGCGGCTCCCGCTCGTCGGCTGGACGCTTGGTGTCCGGCGGGACGCGGCGGTCGCCGCGGTGGCTGCGATCGGGCTCGCCGACGATCTCTGGAGCGGCCCTGAACGCGGCTTTCGCGCGCACCTCGCGACGCGTCGAACGACCGGCGTGCTGAAGCTCCTCGCCATCCCCTTGGTCGGGCTCTTCGCGACGAGAAAAATCTCCGGCGCCCTCCTCGTCGGGCTCGCGGCGAACTTCCTCAACCAGCTCGATACCCGCCCCGGTCGCGCGCTCAAGGCCTACCTCATCGCTGCCCCCGCGGCGGGCGCTCCGCTCGGCGCCGCTGTCCTGCTCGCTCCGTACGATCTTCGCGAGATGACGATGCTCGGAGACGCAGGCGCGAACGCGCTGGGGGCGATGCTAGGCTTGAGTTCCGTGAGCAAACTCACGGGAGGAGGCCGTTGGGCCGCGATCGGCGCCCT
>JBKPFU010000149.1:0-26270 GCA_046728975.1 Actinomycetota bacterium
TGCCGGTTCGGCGTACCGCGGTGAGCTCCGAGCCCGCGCGGCCGGCGCGGTCGGGCGAGGCTGGCCTGAGCGCACGCGGAGCGCAGATGACGCGTCAGCGCGTGACGCGGCACCACTCGCTGCAACGGGCAGTTCGGGCCCCCGCCGCCGCCGTCCGCGGAAGGGGCCCGCGGCGCACGGCGGTTCGTGCGGGTGAGACACGCAGCGCGAGGCTGGGCAAGGTGGATGCGGCCGTGCCCGCCGCGGCGCCGGCGGCCCACGCTGGCGCGCGGATCCCGTGGGGCAACGGTTCTCCTGTCGGTCGGCGGGGGGAGGACGGCTGGCCGCTCGAGCTTTGGACGGCGCCTGCCGGCGCTGCGGGCGCGGCAGTTTTCGCCGCCGGGCTTCTGCTCGCGCGGCGCCGGGTGCGGGCGAAACCGGCTCGTATCATGTCTGCAGTTCGCCTCAGGGAGGACTATCTCGAGGATGACGAACCGCGAGCACATACTCGTCGCGCCGGCTTGGCCGTATGCGAGCGGACCACGACATCTCGGTCACGTGGTCGGGTTCGGCGTGCCTGCGGACATCTTCGCCCGCTACCACCGGTTGAAGGGGAACGCCGTCTTGATGGTCAGCGGCACGGACGAACACGGCACGCCGGTCATGGTCGCGGCCGACAAGGAAGGCAGCTCGCCGCATGAGGTCGCCGATCGCTACAACCGCGTCATCCGCGAGGACCTTCGCGACCTCGGCCTCACCTACGACTGCTTCACGCGCACGACCACCGCCAACCACTACCGGGTGGTGCAGGACCTGTTCCGCACGCTCTACGACAAGGGCTACATCATCGAGCGCGAGCAGATGGGGGCGTTCTCGGCGACAACGGGGAAGACGTTGCCCGACCGGTACGTGGAGGGCACATGCCCGATCTGCGGCTACGAGGCGGCGCGTGGTGACCAGTGCGAGAACTGCGGCAACCAGCTGGACGCGGTCGACCTGATCAACCCTCGCTCGCGCATCGACGGCCAGCCGCCGGTGTTCCGAGAGACGAAGCATCTCTTCCTCGATTTGCCGCAGTTCGCAAGCCAGCTCGCGGAGTGGATCGACCGCCAGAAGCAGTGGCGGCCGAACGTGCGCAACTTCGCGCTCGGGTTCGTCGCCGACCTCAAGCCGAGGCCGATCACGCGCGACCTGGACTGGGGAGTTCCGGTTCCCGTCGAGGGCTATCCCGAGGAGGAAAAGCGCGTCTACGTCTGGTTCGACGCCGTCATCGGCTACCTGTCCGCGGCGATCGAGTGGGCCCACAACCGCGGCGACCCCGACGCCTGGCGCGAGTGGTGGCAGAACCCCGACTCCCGCCACTACTACTTCATGGGCAAGGACAACATCGTCTTCCACGCGGTCATCTGGCCGGCGATCCTGCTGGGGTACGGCACGGGCGGCGAGTACGGCGCCGGCAAGGGTGAGCTCCAGCTCCCCTACAACCTGGTCGCGAGCGAGTTCCTGACCATGGAGGGCAGGAAGTTCGCGGCGAGCCGGAGCGTCGGAATCCTCGTCGGCGACTTTCTCAGCCGGTACGAGCCCGATCCGTTGCGCTACTTCCTGATCGCGGCCGGGCCGGAAACGCAGGACACCGACTTCACCTGGTCCGAGTTCGTGCGGCGGAACAACGACGAGCTTCTCGCCAACTGGGGGAACCTCGTCAATCGCACGGTCAAGATCGCGCACGACAACTTCGACGCCGTGCCCGAGCCGGGCGAGCTGAGCGATGACGACCACACGCTCCTCGCGGCCGTCGAAGCTGGGTTTTCGCCCGTCGGCGAGCACATCGAAGCCGCGCGCTTCAAGGCCGCTCTCGGTGAGGTGATGCGGTTGTCCACGCTCGCGAACCAGTACGTGAGCGACCAGGCCCCGTGGGCACAGGTGAAGACGGACAAGGAGCGGGCGGCGACGATCCTCTACGTCGCGCTGCGCGCGATCGACTCGCTGAAGACGCTCTTCGCGCCCTTCATCCCGTTCAGCTCGCAGGCCGTGCACGAGCTTCTCGGTTACGAGGGCGAGTTTTCGGGCCAGCCGAGGACCTCCACGGTCGAAGAGGAGGGACGCACCCACGAGGTCCTCACCGGCGACTACGACGACGCCGTCGGCTCGTGGGCCCCGAGCGAACTTCAGGCGGGACAGCGCCTTGGCGCTCCGAAGCCGCCGTTCCGCAAGCTCGATCCGGACCAGGTCGTCGCCGACGAGCTGGCGCGGATGGAGCAAGCCGCAGCTTGATCGACACCCACGCGCATCTCGACACGTGCGCCGAGCCGGTGGATCAAGTTCTCTCTCGCGCGCGCGAGGCCGGTGTCGATCGCGTCGTCGCGGTCGGCTCCGGAATCGACTCCTGCCGCGCGACGCTCGCGATCGCCGAACGCGAGCGCGGCGTCTATGCGGCGCTTGGGATCCACCCGCACCAAGCCGGGAACGGCGAGGCGGAACGCCTCGACGAGCTCAGAGAGCTGCTCGAGCACGAGCGTGCGGTGGCCGTGGGCGAGACCGGGCTCGACTTCTACCGCGACTACGCACCGCGCGAGCGCCAGCGGCGGTTATTCGAGGCGGAGCTGTCGCTGGCCGCGACGATGGAGCGGGCGGTCGTTGTGCACACCAGGGCAGCGCAGGACGAGACCGCAGCGGTGCTCGCCGATTTCGACGGTGTCGTCGTTCTGCACTGCTTCTCCGAGCCGGGCCTGCTGCCGACCGCGCTCGAGCACGGCTACTACGTCTCTTTCGCCGGCAACGTCACGTATCCAAAGGCCGAGGACTTGCGCGAGGCCGCCCGGCGCGTCCCGCGCGACCGGCTCCTGGTCGAAACCGACAGCCCCTACCTCGCGCCGCAACCGCGGCGAGGGCGGCCGAACGAGCCCGGGAACGTCGTCTACACCGTCGCCGCGCTGGCGGAGGCGCGCGGTGAAGAAGCCGATGAGCTCGCGGCCCAGATCGACGCCAACGCGACGGCGGCATTCTCATTGTGAGCGTTCGGGCACGAAAGGAGCTCGGCCAGCACTTCCTCGTCGACGAGAACATCCTCGGCGTTATCCAGCGACTGGCCGAGCCGGCTCCCGAGGACATCGTCCTGGAGGTCGGGCCTGGGCGGGGCGTCCTGACGGCGTTTCTTGCGAAGCGGGTGAAGCTCGTCCATGCGATCGAGGTCGACCGCAGCCTGGAGCCGACGTTGCGCGATCGGCTCGGACCGGCGCGCAACGTCGAGCTCATCTTCGGCGATGCGCTCGAGGTCGACCTGGGCGTACTCGACCCGCCGCCTACAAAGCTCGTCGCGAACCTGCCCTACACCATCGCGACCCCTCTCGTGGTCGAGTCGCTCGACGGCCCACCGTCGGTCGAGCTCTGGTGCGTCATGGTGCAGCGCGAGGTGGCCGACCGCTTCTTCGCCGCCCCCGGGACGAAGGCGTACGGGGCTGTCTCGGTGCTCGTGCAGCTGGCGGCTCGGCGGACTGGTTTTCACCCCGTGTCCCGCGCGGTCTTCCGCCCTCAACCGAACGTCGACTCTGCGCTCGTCGCCTTCCGTCGAACCGAGCTGCCCGCCAACTTCGCCGCCGTAAAGGCCCTCGTTTCCGCGGCGTTCGCACATCGCAGGAAGATGCTTCCGAACTCGCTCGAGCTGGCGGGGCTCGCGGGGCGAAACGAGGCCGCCGCGGCACTCGAGCGTCTCGAAAAAGCCGCCTCGACGCGCGCAGAGGAGCTCTCGCCGCGCGAATTCCTGGCGCTGGCTGACGCCCTCGCGTGAACAGAGCTCCGGCGCCCGCGAAGCTCAACCTCGCGCTCGTCGCCGGCGACTTGCGCGGGGACGGCCGGCACGAGCTCACGACCGTGTACCAGCGGATCGACCTTTGCGACCGGATCGCCCTCGCGGCTGCGCCGAACCTCCGCGTGAGCGGCTTTGCAGGGGATACGCTCGTCCACCGCGCGCTCGAGCTGCTCGCACGTGCGGCCGGCGCCGACCCTCGGTGGGAGGCGCGCATCTGGAAGCGCATCCCCGTTGCCGCGGGGCTCGGCGGAGGGAGCTCGGACGCCGCCACGGCGCTCCGCCTTGCGAACGCGGCGCTCGAGGAGCCACTCGAACGCGCGCGCCTTCAGGAGCTCGCGTTCGAGCTCGGCGCCGACGTGCCCTTCTTCTTGACCTCGGGGCCGAAGCTCGGCGAAGGGGCGGGGGAGGCGGTGTCCCGGCTCGACCTTCCGCAGGACTACTTCGTCCTCGTACTCCTCCCGCGCACAGCTCGGAAGGAGTCAACGGCGCAGGTCTACGCGTCCTTCGATGACCGCGACGGAGCCGTCGGATACGAGGAGCGACGCGATCAGCTCTTGACCGCTCTGCGCGGCGTCCGGCGCCCGCGCGACCTGGCTGCGCTGCCGCCGAACGACCTGGCGTCGTCGCCGCTCGCCAACGAGCTGCGGGAGCTCGGTGCCTTCCGCGCCGACGTCTCGGGGGCCGGCCCAGCGGTGTACGGCCTGTTCCAGCACCGCGCGCAGGCGAAGGTCGCCGCCGCGGCAATGAGACGGCACGGCCGCACGTGGCTGACCGTGCCTGCTTGGTACGGTTGAAACGATGGTCGGCAGCGAGATAATCGAGCACCGCTCCAGCCGCGGCGGCCGCTGGTTGCGCGCCCGCCGGGCCCGGTTCGCACTGTGGATCGCCGTCGTCGAGGGGCTGCTCGTGGCGCTCCACGCGATCTCGTGGTGGACCGCGCTCGCGGTCGCCGTCGTGTTCGTCGCCTTCTACTTCGTGGCCGGGCACAGGCTCCGCTCGGACACGGCTCGCCAGGTCAGCTGGATCGCCGCGACCTCGCAGGCGCTCGTCGCGCTCGTGCCGATTCTGGTCATCGTCATCGGCACGTTGGCGGTGATCGCAGTCGGCGTGCTGGCCGTCGTCGCGCTGATCGCTCTGTTTTCAGAGCGGGGTTAGACTTTTCGGAGTGGGGCGTAGCCGAGTGCCGATGCGCCCGGATCCGGTGGGCGTAGCCAAGTGCTCAACCCGGTTTTTTGGGGAAGAGACGTACTTTGGTGGGGCGTAGCCAAGTGGTAAGGCAGCGGGTTTTGGTCCCGCGATCCCAGGTTCGAATCCTGGCGCCCCAGCCATACCTCGCTCCGTGACGACCACGCCGCTCGCAGCCGTCGTGATGGCCGCCGGCCTCGGCACTCGCATGCGCTCGGCGACGCCGAAGCACCTCCACCCGCTGCTCGGGCGCCGGATGGTGGACTGGGTGCTCGAGTCGGTCCGGCCGCTGAGCCCTGACCGCCTCGTCGTCGTCTCGTCTCCCGAGTCGACGGTGGCCTTCGACGGGATCGAGGTCGCCGTTCAGGAGGAGCCGCGCGGCACGGGCGATGCCGTCGCGGCGGCGCGCGGCTCCCTGGATGGTTTCGCCGGGGACGTTCTCGTCGTTTCCGGCGACAGCCCGCTCCTCACGGCCGACCATCTTCAGGCGTTGGTCGACGAGCACCGGCACCGCGGCGCCGCAGCGACCGTGCTCACATTCGAGCCGGAGCTTCCGCTCCCGTACGGCCGAGTGATCCGTGACGCGGGCGGCGGAATCGTCGCGATCGTCGAGGAAGCGGACGCGACCCCCGAGCAACGTGCGATCAGGGAGCTCAACGCGTCGACGTACGTCTTCTCGGCGCCTGCGCTCTGGGAAGCACTCGAGCGGGTGCAGCCCGCGAACGCGCAGGGCGAGCTCTACCTGACCGACGCAATCGCGGAGCTCGTGCGCGAAGGCCGCCCAGTGGCCGGCCTTCGCTCGGACGACTCAACCGCGCCGCTCGGGGTCAACACGCGGGCCGAGCTCGCCGCGGCGGCGTCGGTGCTCCGCGACCGCGTCAACGAGGACCACATGCTCGCCGGCGTCACCATCGTCGACCCGGCCACGACCTGGGTCGAGGCCGGAGTCGAGCTCGAGCCGGAGGCGGTGCTGCACCCGTTCACCGTCCTCCGCGGCTCGACGCGCGTCGGGGCGCACGCGGAGGTCGGGCCGCATGTGGTGGCCGTCGACGCGGAAATCGGCGAGCGCTGTCTCGTCGGCCCGTTCTGCTACCTCCGGCCGGGAACCGCCCTCGCGGCGGGAGTGAAGGCCGGAGCCTTCGTCGAGATCAAGAACTCGAAGATTGGCGAAGGCACGAAGGTCCCGCACCTCTCCTACATGGGCGACGCCGAGATCGGGGAAGGAACGAACATCGGCGCCGGTGGCATCACGGTCAACTATCCGCACGAGCCCGGCCGTCCGAAGGGGCGCACGAAGATCGGAAAGAACGTCAGGACCGGCGTGCAGAATGCGTTCGTTGCTCCGGTCGAGATTGGCGACGATGCTTGGATTGCGGCGGGATCGGTCATCACCGATGATGTCCCTGCGGGATCCCTCGCCGGGTTCCCGCCGCGCCAGGTCACCAAAGAAGGCTACGTCCACCGCAAGCACGGGAAGCGAGAGCGAGACGATGACTGAAGCCGCGACTCTCCCCGGTCTCGAAGTAGCCGGCACGGCTGCACAGCCGAGCCCCGAGCGATTCATCGAGCGGCCGGGCGGCAAGCGCCTGATGCTGTTCTCCGGGCGCTCGAACCGGAAGCTCGCCGAGGACATCGCCGCCCAGCTCGGGATCGAGCTTGGCGAAGTGCTGCTCAAGACCTTCGCGAACGGCGAGACCTACTGCCGCTACGTCGAGTCGATCCGCGGCTGCGACGTCTTCATCGTCCAGTCGGGCAACCCGCCGGTGAACGATCACCTCGTGGAGCTCCTGATCATGATCCAGGCGGCGAAGCTCGCCTCTGCAAAGCGCATTACTGCGGTGATTCCCTGGTTCCCCTATTCGCGGCAGGACAAGAAGTCGGCGCCGCGCGAGCCGATCACCGCCAAGCTCGTCGCGGACGCGCTCGAGGTCGCCGGAGTCGACCGCGTCGTGGCGATGGATCTGCACGCCGGTCAGATCCAGGGGTTCTTCACCGTGCCCGTCGACCACATGACGGCGTTGCAGCTGTTCGCGCAGTACTACCGCGACAGGGGCATCTACGGCGAAGGCGTCGTCGCCGTCTCGCCGGACCCGGGACGAGCGAAGATGGCGCGCCGGTTCGGTCAGATGCTCGAGTCCGATCTCGCGATCCTGAGCAAGACCCGGCCCGACCACGACACGGCCGAGGTGACTGAGGTGATCGGCGACGTCGGCGGCAAGGTCGCAATCATGAGCGACGACATCATCGTCACCGGCGGCACACTGCTCGCCGGTGGGAAGGCGCTGCTGAAGGCGGGCGCGACGCAGGTCTACGCATGCGCAACGCACGGCCTCTTCCCGGGCAACGCCTTCGAGAAGATCGCGGCCAGCGACCTGACGCAGGTGACGGTCACCGATACGGTGCCGGTCGATCCTGTCAACCGCCCCGACAAGATCGACGTACTGCCGGTTTCGCGCCTCCTCGCCGAGACGATCATGAACGTCTTCGGCGATGAATCCGTCTCTGCGATCTTCGCCGGCGAAAACCAGCTGTTCTAGAAAGCCCGCGAGAAACGGATCGATCTCTCGACTCTAGAGAACGATGACTCACGCGACGCCGAATCGCCTGGGGCGGCCAGGGGTGTCGGGCGTTTGGGCGAGTGGGTTCTGCGCGGTCCCTCTCGCCAAAGCAGCCCTACTCCCAGGACGCCCAGGCTGGCGGACGACCTGTTCTGGACACTTGAGACTTCCTACTGTTGGATGAACCTCTGACCGCGATCTCGAGAGAGGCGCCGTCGTTCCCGAATGAACGCTGCGGCGGCTGTGCGCGTGTGGACGCCGAGCTTGGCGTAGACGTTGTCGAGGTGCTTCCGCACGGTCCCCGGCGACAGCCAAAGGCGCTCGGCGATCTGCGCGTTCGTCCTGCCCTCGGCAACGAGATCCAGGATCTCCCACTCGCGCGCTGTGAGCCGGGCCAAGGGTCGCCGCTCATCGAGGAGTAGCGCGCCGTCAACGAACTCGACCACGAGCATCCGATCGCCGGCATCGATGCGAAGCGGCTCGTCGGTCGCGGCCCGGCGCCGCTCGCGCAGCCAGAACACGACCGAATCTGGGAGCCGGGCTCCGCGCTCTCCGAAGTACCGGTCGATAAGCTCGCGCGCTGCGCTGCTGGCGAAGGCGACGCGGTCATCGGCTTCGAGAAACACGACGGCCGCTCGGGTCGACTCGTGCAGCGCGAGCGCCTCGCGGAGGCGCCGTCTGTTCTCACTGGCGCGATAGAGCCAGACGAGGTGGGGGTTCAAGAAATCGAGGACGGCACAGTCGCGTGCGCTGAAATCGCGGCCGCTGCGGTCGAGGCCGAACTGCTTAGGCCGCGACGGCGGCGAAATGCGGAGCCGGACGCCGAGCATATCCTCGAGGCCGTACGGCTTCAGCGCGAGGCCATAGAGCTGTGTGCGGTGGAGCTCGCGCCGGGTGAGAAAGTCCGAGGCCTTCACCGCGTCGAAACGCCCCTGAGACATGTGTCCAAGCACCGGGTCCTCGGCGCTGCGGACTCGGTTGATCGCGTCCCAGTCGAGGCCGCTGAAGAACTGCTCGTCGCCGGGACGACTGAAGTGAAGACCTCCGCGGTCGCCCGGGCAGCCGTAGCAGTCGTAGTAGCCAATCCAGTCAGCCGGCACGAGCCGTCCGAGTTGCATCAGGAATTCTCCCCCGAAGGGGTGTCCGTCGCTGAAGCTCTCCGCTTCGGCGACAAAGCGGAGCAGCCGCTCCGCATCGCCACGCGCGAGTGCAGGCACGGCTCTCAAAAGATACGTCGAACGACGTATCGACTCCAGTCACCGAGAGTGGTGATACTCGGCGGCGTTCGTATTCCCTCGCGCCTCAAACCGGCGTGAGGAGGTGATGAGCGATGGCGACCGGCTGAGGCGACATACCTGATTTCCCGCGGAGCAACCGCTCCGCACTCATCCCAGCGACAACACAGGAGGAGGCGTTGAACATGAATGGACAGCGTGCGCTCCGGCGCGGCTGGGTTCTTGCCGCTGTTCTCCGAGTCGCGGCGCTCGCCGTCGTGGTGCTGGCCGTCGCTGCGTCGGCAGGCACGACCCCTACTGCGGCGGCCGCACTGCCGCCTGGGAACACGGTCGCACAGTGGAACAAGATCGCCGAGGACACGGTCGTGGGCTCGGGGGCCTTCCAGTCGGAGGGCTACATCTACATGGCCTATGCGTCGACGGCCGTCTACAACGCCGCGGTGGCGATCGAGGGCGGCTACGAGCCCCTCGACTCGACCCTCACCGCGCCTGCGGGCGCCTCGGTCGATTGCGCAGTGGTCGCGGCTGCCTACCGCACGCTCCGCTACTACTTCGCGTCGTTCCGGGTTCTCGTGGCGAACCTGGACGCAAACTACGCCGAGGCGCTCGCGAACCTGGGCGGCTGCGCAGCCGACGGCGGCGCGGGCACCGGTGTCGGCTTGGCGGCGGCCAACGAGGTTGTCTACAACCGCACCACCGGTCCCAACCCCGATGGGCGGATGACGCCGATCGGCGTGACGTCACCGTTCCCGACGCTGCCGCCTGGCCCGGGCGTGTGGCGGTTGACGCCGCCGTTCGCCCCGCCGCAGGTGCCGTGGGTGGGCAACGTGCGTCGATTCGTCCTGCGGAGCGTGGACCAGTTCCTGCCCGACCCGCCGCCCTCGCTTCGGAGCGACGAGTGGGTCGAGGCGTTCAACCAGATCAAGGCCTACGGCGCCGCGGACAGCAGCGTGCGGAGCGACGAGCAGACCGCGATCGCGAGGTTCTGGTCCGCGAACGTGGTCCGCCAGTTCAACCGGGCCGGGCGCGACCTCGCCGCCGCACGCGGACTCGGCCTTCTCGAGACGGCCCGGCTGGCGGCGATGGTCAACCTCGTCGGCGCCGATGCGCTGGGGTCGGCCCTGTATGCCAAGTACCAGTACCTGTTCTGGCGTCCGGTCACCGCGATCGACCCCACCGCCGTCATCGCGGACGGGTTCGGCCCCCTACCTGGCTACGAGGACGGAAATCCGGCGACGGTCGAGCAAGCGGGCTGGCGGCCACTTCTGACAACACCGAACCATCCCGAATACCCCGCCGCGCACGGCGTGATCACCTCGGCGATGGCCGAGGTGTTCGGCACGCTCCTAGGCACGAACCAGATCGACCTTGACCTCCACGGGTTCGACCCCGCCGGGCCGGCCGGGAACCTGGGCGCGATGCGGCACTTCGACATGCCGAACGACCTCCGGCACGAGATCGTCGGCGCCCGGCTCTGGGCGGGGCTGCACTACCGCTTCTCGGGCGTCGCCGGCGTTGTCCTCGGCCGCAAGGTCGCGAAATACGACCTCAGGCACGCCTTCCGACCCACCCACTAGCACTCGCTCCTTGGTTTGGGGAGCGCGCCATTGGCGCCTCCCCAAGCCAGGCACGTCGAGGCGTCTCCGCGCCCCTGGATGTCGAACCAGCCGTCGTTCGCTTCGGGATTCGCTGGTTCGACGGCGCTGGCTACCACAAGCTCTTGACCCACATCCCTCCGACCTTCTGATCCGATCACCGAGCAGACTCGTGCGATCGTGCGTCCGCGAGAGGATCGAGCAAGCGTCCTGCCAGCTCGACCTGCCGAAAACCCTAGACCGAGCACAGGTGAGGGTAACCCGAACCTACATTCGGCTGAACCATGCGCGCGCCCAGTTCCGCGCCAGTCTCAGGCGGCTTAGCGGTATCGAGCGGGGAGCTGGTGAGCCAGCGGCTCCGGAGGGTACGCGGCTTCCTTGCAAACGCTTTGCTAACGAACCGGTTAGCACAGCTTCGAACGAGACGACACGAGGGTTATGTCGGCTGAACGAATTCCCTGCAAGCGTCGAACTCAGGCAGATGACCTGGCACACATTGTCACGGGGGCAAAAGAACCAGCTGTTCTAGGAATCTGCCGCGCAACGGCGTGGGCTTGCGCGGCTCGCTAACGACGTGCTACCCACGAGCGGGAGACGATCTGTCGCGAGCGTGACACCTCGAGTGTGACCGCGATGAACGACAAGCATGTGCGTCGTTCCTAGCCTCGAGTTGTCGCATAGGGAAGGAGAAAGATGCAGAACCCGGCCAGCAACAATCCGAATGCGAGCGTCACCACGGTCGCTGGCTCGATCACCGTTCTGCTCGTCTGGGTCGCGGGAATGGTCGGCCTGGCGGTTTCTGCGGCGGTCGCATCTGCTTTCACCACGGTCGTCGCCGCGATCATCCTGTGGATCGGCCGCCGAGAGCGGCGCGACCCGATCAGCGCAGCGCCGTCGCCCACGGCATGATCGAGGGCGCCGTCGCTCCGTTCACCGCACAGAGCCGTCCCGGCGGGCTCCGGCGATGGTGGACAGCGCATTTCGGAGGCATCGAACGTAGGGAGGCCTGGGGCTACGGCGTCTGGGGCTTCTTCGGGCTGATCGTTTTCGTGCCCGAGATCTGGGCGGCCGCGTGGGGCGACTCAGCGAAATGGCCGACGATCTCGGCCACGGTCGGCGAGCTCGAGTACTGGCACACGGAGGTCGCTCTTGCGGTGGTGGCGTTGCTCGTCCTCTCCGCGTACAGCGCGTTCCGCTACCCCTCGTTGCGGACCGGCGTCCTTGCGACCCACGAAAGCAGCGCTGGGGAGGACAAGGCCGCTGTGGAGGGTGATCCGCTTCTTCCCAGCCGTACTCCTATGGGCGGAAGACTCACCACGTCAAGCGACCCACTGCGCGAGTTCGGGGCGGGCCTCTATTTCGCCACCGCCGTCGGCGTCATCGCGCTTGGAACGCTCATCGCCGCCCTGGCTACGGACGCAACCGAGGAGCACACCGTCGGACGCACGCTCTATGGCCTGACGGCGTTGTTCTGGATTGCGATCCCGACCGTGCTCGCGTGGCCGAAGAAGTGGGGGCGTGACGTGCCCTTCCCGACGCTCTTCGAGACGATGCGAAGTCTCGAGCGGCGGCTCCGAGTGGTGGCGCTTGCGGTTGCCGCAGGGCTCGCGATCTTGCTCATTCACCTCGTTCTCTATCCCTGGCCGTCGACGATCCCTGACATCCAGGACTTGCACCGCCAGTACGAGCAGCAGGGGCCGCGACACCAAGAACGGCCGCCGGAGCCGACGGCCCCCTAGGCGCCCAATGCGAATCGCATCGTTCAACGTCGAGAACCTGTTGGGCGACTTCAACGACACGCCCGAGTCGCCGCCGCTTGCGCCGCTGCTCGCTCAGACCGACCTTCGCGACATCACCACCCATCCGAGCTTCACGAGCGCCGGCAGGGCGGGCACCTTCGGAAAGAGCAACAAGGTCGACTACATCCTCCTCTCGCCGCTCTGTTCTCCGTGTGAACGGCGGCGCGATCTTTCGCGAGGGCGTCTGGGGCGGCAAGCACGGAACACTGTTTCCGCACTATCCGACGATCAACAGACCGATCGAGACTGCGAGGGACCACGCGGCGATCTACGCAGACCTCAATTAGCTGCCGAGGCGAGGGCGCGGGCGGCGCCGCGATCTGAGAAGATCGCCGCGTGGGCGATGCGCCGTCTCGTCCAGGATGACCAGACTGAGCAAGCTTCGAACGCCGCTGCTCGCGCTTGCCGCGGCCTCACTCGTGCTGATTCCTGCCGCGACGGCGTCACACACGCCCAATCCGTCGGCCGTGACGGTTGCCGGCTCGCTGCAGTCAGAGCTCGGCTGCCCCGGCGACTGGCAGCCGGACTGCGCGGCGACACACCTGAGCTACGACGCGGGCGACGACGTCTGGCAGGGAAGCTTCACGGTGCCCGTAGGCAACTACGAGTACAAGGCGGCCCTGAACAACTCGTGGATGGAGAACTACGGCCTGCACGCGCAAGCGAACGGCGCGAACATCGTGCTCAACCTGGCCTCGGGCTCGAGTGTCAAGTTCTATTACGACCATAAGAGCCACTGGATCACGGACAACAAGAGCTCCGTGATCGCGGTCGCTCCCGGGAGCTTCCAGTCCGAGCTCGGCTGCCCGGGCGATTGGGATCCCGGTTGCCTCCGTTCCTGGCTCGAGGACCCGGAGGGGGACGGGACCTACTCGTTCGAGACGACGGCGCTGCCCCACGGCTCGTACGAGACGAAAGTGGCGATCAACGAGAGCTGGGACGAGAACTACGGCCAGGGCGGCGCCCCGAACGGGCCCAACATCCCGTTGTCCGTCCCGTTCGACAACGCGAAGGTCACGTTCACGTACAACGCGACCTCGCACGTGCTCAGCGTCAACGTCGAAAGCGCGCCGGTGTCGCACTTCGATCTCGCGCGGAAGGACTGCCTCGGCACGGCCCGCAACAGGACCTCGAAGGCCTGGTACACGGTCGCAAACGGCGTGCTGAGCGACGTCTACTACCCGACGGTCGACAACACGAACGTCGAGACGCTCCAGTATGTCGTCACCGACGGCTCCACGTTCACCGACTTGCAGACGCGCGACATGACGTACGCGGTTGAGGCGGTGCATGGCTCCGGCGGTATGGCGTGCAAGGTCACGGCGAGCGCGAAGAGCGGCAAGTACCGGATCGAAACCGAGTACATCACCGACCCGAGCCGCAACTCGGTGCTGATGCGGGTCGAGTTCACGCCGCGCCGGGCGAACTACCGCCTCTACGTCCGCCTCGATGCGACGGTGAACGGAAACGGCGGCGGCGGCCCCGGCAACGGTGGGGCGGACTCGGCCACGGTTGACCGCTCGACCGGGCATCCGGTGCTCGTCTCCTACGACACTGTCACGGCGACGAACGCGGCGAACCGCGATTACGCGCAGCCGGTGTACGCGGCACTCGACGGCGCCTTCGACGAGGCGTCGAGCGGCTTCGCCGGCACCGAGAGCGACGGGCTCGTGCAGCTGGACGCCTCGCACGCGCTGACGGCGATCGCCGATGATGCGACGAAGGGGAACGTCGTCCAGACGGCGCGGGTGCGCCTCAACCGCGCCGGCATGACCGTGCTGGCGCTCGGCTTCGGCGCCACGCAGACGGGGGCGGTCGGCGCGGCCGAGGGCTCGCGGAGCATCCGCTTCTCCAAGGCGCTCGCGAAGTACAAGAAGGGGTGGAAGCGTTACGACCGCTCGTTGAACAAGCCGCGAACGAAGAAGCTGCGCGGGATGAGTCGGGCTGCGCGGGACCGGCTCGAGGACGAGTACTACCTCAGCGCCAACGTGATCAAGGCATCGGAGGACAAGACGTTCCCCGGCGCGATCGTCGCCAGCCTCGCCTCGCCCTGGGGCCAAGCGATCTCGGCGGGCGATCCCGCGAACACGTACTTTGGCTCCTACCGCGAGGTGTTCGCGCGCGACCTGTATGAGGCGTGGACGGGTCTGGTCGCCGACGGCGACTTTGCAACCGCCCGCGACGCGACGCTCTTCCTCTTCGAGCGGCAGCAGCTTCCGGATGGGTCGATGCCGCGCAACAGCCTCGTCAACGGAAAGGTCGCGCCGGACTCGTTCGGCACGCAGCTCGACGAGACGGCCTACCCGATCCTGATGGCCGACCAGCTGGGATTGCGGGGCGGCTCGCTCTACGCCAACCACATCAAGCCGGCGGCGAACTTCATCGCCGCCCACGGTCCCGCATTCGGAGTCGAGCGCTGGGAGGAGCTGGGCGGCTTCTCCCCGTCGACGATCGCCGCCGAGATCGCGGGGCTCGTCGCCGCGGCAGATCTCGCGCGCGCCAACGGCGACAGGGCGTCGGCAGCCGTTTGGCTGGGCGTGGCGGACGACTGGCAGCGGTCGGTCAAGGGCTGGACCGTGACCACGAACGGGCCGCTCGCGCCGCGGTACTTCATCAGGCTCTCGAAGACCGGTGATCCGAACGCAGCGATCACGTACAACGTCGGCAACGGCGGCCCGACGCTCGACCAGCGCTCCGTGATCGACGCTGGGTTCCTCGAGCTCGTGCGGCTCGGCGAACTGCCGGCGGACGACCCGGACGTCGGCCGCTCGTTGGACGTCGTCGACGCGACGATCAAGAGCACGACCTCGAGCGGGCCGGGCTGGCACCGCTACAACGGCGACGGCTACGGCGACCGGGCGAGCGACGGCCGTCCGTGGGCGCCGAGCGGCCAGGGCACCGGCCACCTGTGGCCGCCTCTCTCCGCCGAGCGCGGGGAGCAGGAGCTCGTCTCTGGCGACGCCGCGGAGGCAGCCTCGCTCCTTCTCGGCATGAGCCGCTTCGCGTCGGGAGTCGGCCTCATTCCCGAGCAGGACTGGGAGCAGCCCGATCTGCCTGCCTCGCCCTACGGCACCGATCCCACCGTTGCCTCGATCGGCTTCGTGAACGGCGGCGCCGCCGGCTCGGCCTCGCCGCTCACCTGGTCGGCTGCGTCGTTCGTGCGGCTCGCAGCCGATCTCGCCGCACGTCGGAACGTCGTGCTGCCGGCTGTGACGCATTCGCGCTACGTCGAGCACTCGCAGGGCACGACGACGCTGACGGTGACGAGCCCGGCTGACAACTCGGCCGTCACGGCCTCGCCCGTCACCGTGACCGGTACGAGCGCGCCCGGGAACACGATCTACGTCGCGGCGACGAACACAGACGCGAACTCGGCGACGACCGTCGCATCGACGATCGCGGCCGCGGACGGCTCCTTCAGCGTCGACGTCGCGGTCACCGCCGGCACGACCGTCCTGAACATCGTCGCCGTCAGCCCGAGCGGCGGCACTGCGCACGTGCAGCGCACGATCATCTTCGACGTCGTGCCGGGGACGCTGCTCCTCGACCTCGCCGACCCGAACGGTGACGACAACGGCCCCGGCAATTACGCCTACCCGACCTCCGCCGACTTCCATGCGGGCGCCTTCGACATCCAGGCCTTCCAGGTCTACGACTCCGGCCCGGACGTCGTCTTCCGGCTGAAGACGCGCGACCTCACGCCGACGTTCGGCAGCCCGCTCGGTGCGCAGCTCGTCGACGTGTATGTGCACGTGCCGGGCGCAGCGCCGACCTCAACCGAAGCGTCGTTCGCGTCGCGCAACTACACGATTGCGCCCGCCTTTGCGTGGAGCAGGCTGATCGAGGTGCAAGGCTTCGGCCAGCGCTACGTCGACGCCGGCGGGAGCACCCTCGGAACGGTCTCGATCAAGGCGAACGCGATCTCTCGCTTCATCACCTTCAGCGTCCCGAAGGCCTCGCTCGGAACGCCCGGCCCCGGCTGGGGGTTCACCGTCGTCCTCACCGGCCAAGACGGCTTCAGCTCTGATCAGGCGCGCGGCTTCGCCGCCACGCCGCAGCCCTTCCTGTTCGGGGTGTGCGCCGCGGCGAGCGCCGATCCGCATTGCACGGTCGATCCCGGCGCGGTGCCGAAGGCGGTCGACGTGATCACCGCTCCGGGTGTCGAGCAGTCGGCCGAGCTCGACTACACCCTCGGCCCGGTCGTGCTGGCGGGGGTCACGATCCCCTAGGAGGGCTTGGCGGAATTCCGCTCGTCGCCGGGGCGCGATCGGCGGTGCGAGAAAAGCACGAACCGCCTGGGTGAGTCCGTTACGTCAAGTAAGGAGCCGTAGGCTGTGACCGAGGACGCAGCCTCGCGCCGTTCCAGCGCGTTCCGGCGACTCAGCGCCGCATTTTCGCCAAGCCCTCCTACCAAGCCAGTTGTTGCAGCTTCGCCCGCGCGGGGTAAGGACGCGGGCATGCGAAGACCAAGCCTCCTCTTCGTCGTCTACGTCGTGGTCGGGGTAATCGTGGCCGCCTCGTACGACTATTTCGACAAGCTGAACACCGCCGGCCGCATCCTGACGCTGATCGCGGCGATCGTGATGTGGCCGATCCTGCTGTTCGGTTTCGACATTCGTATCGCCAAATAGCGCTTCGAGCACCGGCTACACTGCCTCGCCGTGGCCGGTGAGCGAGTAAAGCTGCAGGTGAGTCAGCGCGAGTCGCGAGGCTCGCGCGACGCGCGCCGCCTGCGACGGCAGGGGTTGATTCCGGGTGTCCTCTACGGGCGTGGAAAGGATCCGAATCCGTTCTGCGTCGAGGAGCGCGTCCTGCGCAAGGCGCTGACCGGCGACCACGGGCTGCACGCGATCCTCGACGTCGCGCTCGACGGGCGCGCTGTGCCGTCGGTGCTGAAGGACTACCAGGTCGATCCCGTGCGCGGGCACGTGATGCACATCGATCTCCAGGAGGTTCGGCTCGATCAGGCGATCCAGGCGCAGGTGGTCGTCGAGCTCGTCGGCGAACCGGAGGGCGTCAAGGAGGGCGGCGTGCTGTCCCAGGTCGCGCGCGAGGTCAACGTCGAGGCCCTGCCGCTCGAGATTCCGGAGCGGCTGGAGCTCGACGTGAGCGATATGCAGATGGGCGACACCAAGCGGTTGGCGGATCTGATCGCGCCGGAGGGCGTGACGCTCCTGGACGATCCCGAGGAGACGGTGCTGGCGACGGTGACCATGCCGACGCGGATCGTCGAGCCCGAGCCCGAGGAGGAGGAGCTCGAGGAGGGCGAGCTTCCCGAAGGGGAGGTGCCGGAGGGCGAGGAGGCGCCGGAGGGCGCTGCCGAGGCGCCGGCCGAGCCGGAGGCGGAGGCCGAAGGCGAGCAGGGCACCGCCGAGGGCTAGCTCATGCGGTTCTTCCGGCGGGGCGAGCGCGGCTCGTCGCTCGACCTGCTCGTCGTTGGGCTGGGCAACCCCGGCCGCGAGCACGAGCGCGACCGGCACAACATCGGCTGGCTCGTCGTCGACGAGCTCGCGCGGCGTCACGGCGGGTCGTGGCGGGGGAAGTTCTCCGGCCGGCTGGTGGACCTACGGCTCGACGACCTCAGGCTCGCGCTCCTCAAGCCCGAGACGTACATGAACCAGGTCGGGCGATCGGTCGGGGCGGCTACGCGGTTCTTCAAGGTAGAGCCCGGCGGTCTGTTGATCGTCCACGACGACGTGGATCTGGAGCCGGGGCGCCTGCAGGCGCGGCAAGGCGGCGGCCTCGCGGGGCACAACGGCCTGCGCTCGCTCGCGCAGGCGCTCGGGACGCAGGACTTCCTCCGGCTGCGGGTCGGCATCGGTCGTCCCGGCCGCGGCGATCCTCGCTCCGTCGCCGATTACGTGCTCTCCCGTTTCGACGCCGAGGAGGACGTGGAGGCGCTCGTCTCGCGGTCGGCGGACGCGGTCGAGACGCTGGCGCGAGAGGGGCTCGAAACAACGCAACAGCGCTTCAACTAGCGGGACCGCGGACGAGGTGATCGAGGTAGTCGACCGGCTCGATGCGGCCGGCATTTGCTACTGCATCGAGGGCGGTTGGGGTGTCGACGTGCTGCTCGAGACGCAAACGCGCCATCACGACGACCTCGACTTTGCGATCCGCTCGAGGACGTCGATCGGCTCTGCGCCACCTTCGCCGAACTCGAGCGCGACGACGCAGAATGGCCGGCGACAGTCTGGCTTCTCTCGAGTTGCCGGACGCGTTCGCTTCGCGGCCAGGCTTTGTCGCCTCCAAGCGTGGCTCACGCGCGGCAGGCGAGACCTAGCCGGCGGCTACCATGACCCCCGCGGAACCGCGCGTTCCGTCTTTCGTCATGGACCGACCGGTGCTCCACATCCTGGTTTCGGAGCTCGTCGAGGACGAGCGCCTCGAACGTTTCTCGGGAGCGCTGCCTGCACGCGCACGCGTCTCCGAGCCTGCGCTGCCCTTCCTGCTCGCGGCGCTGCACGAACGGCTCGAGCGCGGGCTCGTCGTGCTCCTCCCCGAGGACGCCGATGCCCGCGACGCAGCGGAGGCGGCCGCGTGGTTCCTCGGCCCCGAGCGGGTCGCACTGCTCCCGAGCCGCGGCGTACGTTGGGGCTCGGGCCTCGAGCCGCCGCCGCACCTCGTGGGAGAGCGGGCGCGCGCGCTCGACGTCCTGGCGCGCGGAGGCCTCATCTGCGCCTCCGCCGCAGCAATTGCCGAGCCGATGCCTCCGCCGAACATGCGGCCCGAGCCGCTGCACCTCGCACCCGACGACGATCGCGGGATCGACGCCGTCGCCGAGGCGCTCGCGGTGGCCGGGTACGAGCGCGTTGAGCGGGTCGAAGAGCGCGGCCAGTTCGCCGTCCGCGGCGGGCTCGTCGACGTCTTCCCGACGACAGGCCGGGAGCCGCTGCGGCTCGAGTGGTTCGGCGACGAGCTCGAGTCGATGCGCGCCTTCTCGCCGTTCACGCAGCGCACGCTGCACACGGTTGACCGCGCGGCGATACATCCGGCTGCGGAGCGGCGCGCCGACCTGATCGAACCCGGCCTGTCCGAGGGACAGTCCATGGGACATGTCCCGGAGGACCTCGTCCGGCCGCTCGAGCGAGCGCCGGATCTCGTGTGGCAGCCCGACGACGTCCGCCGCGTCTGGGAGGAGGAAGACCTCGCTCCGGTCTCGCTCAAGGGAGTGACCGAGCTCGATCCGCTGCCGCAGGACCAGCCCTTCAGCTTCGAGGCGCAGCGGCCGGCTCTCGCCGCACGCGGGCTGGCCGAAGCCGAGAACGAGCTCGGCGCCCTCGTCCGGGGCGGCCAGCGCGTCGTCGTCGCGTTCGCTCATCGCGGCGAGGCACTGCGGACGAAGGGCCTGCTCCGGCGCGTCGACGCGCGCCTGCTCGACCCGGGCGAGCCCATGCCGCACGACGCCGAGCTCCTGTTCGTCGTCTCGCCGGCCCGCCGTGGCTTCGTCTGGCGCGAGCTCGGCCTCGTGCTGCTTCCCGACACACAGGTCTTCCGCAAGCGCCCGCCGCGCGCCGACCCGCGCCTGGGCCGGGCACTTCAATCGTTCGCCGACCTGCGCAACGGCGACTACGTTGTCCACGAGGACCACGGCGTCGGCCGGCTGCTCGCGTTCGAGACGAAGGAGGTAGCCGAGGTCACGCGGGATTACCTCCTGCTCGCCTTCCGGGGGGACGACCGCCTCTATGTGCCGCACGAGCAGATCGGGAAGGTCTCGCGCTACATCGGGGCCGACGCCAAGGCCCCGGCGCTCTCCAAGCTCGGCGGGCGCGCGTGGCAGAACCTGAAGGCCCGCGCGCGCGAGGGCGTTCGCGAGCTGGCCGGCGAGTTGCTTGCCTTATACGCCCAGCGGCAGCAGGCGAGCGGGTTCGCGCAGGAGCTCGAGCACGAATGGCTCGAACGCCTCGAGGCCAGCTTTCCGTACCGGGAGACACCTGACCAGCAGGTCGCGATCGAGGCGGTCAAGGAGGATCTGGAGACGCCGCGGCCGATGGACCGGCTCTTGTGCGGAGACGTTGGCTTCGGCAAAACCGAGGTCGCGGTGCGTGCCGCCTTCGCGACGGCGCTGAACGGCAAGCAGACGCTCATGCTCGTCCCGACGACCGTTCTGGCCCAGCAGCACTGGAACACGTTCCGCGAGCGCTACCGCGACTTCCCGGTCCGCGTGGAGATGGTCTCGCGCTTTCGCAGGCCCGCCGACGTGAAGCGGATCCTCGCCGAGTTCGCCGACGGCAAGGTCGACGTCCTGATCGGGACGCATCGCGTGCTCTCGCGGGATGTCATCCCGAAGGAGCTCGGTCTCGTGATCGTCGACGAGGAGCAGCGCTTCGGGGTCGCGCAGAAGGAGCTGCTCCGCCAGCTGCGCCTCGAGGTCGACGTGCTCGCGCTGACCGCGACACCCATCCCGCGCACGCTGCACATGTCGCTTTCGGGCTTGCGCGATATCTCGGTCATCGAGACGCCGCCCGAGGGGCGCCGGCCCATCCGCACCTACGTCGGCGAGTACGACGAGGAGCTGATCAAGGCTGCGCTCGAACGCGAGCACGAGCGGGGCGGGCAGGCCTTCTACTTGCACAACCGCGTCGAGACGATCGACGAGGCGGCGGAGCGGCTGCGGCAGCTTTGTCCCGACCTTCGATTCATCGTCGCGCACGGGCAGATGCGCGAGCGCGAGCTGGAGGAGCACATGCTGGACTTCCTCAGCGGTGACGGCGACGTGCTCGTCTCGACGACCATCATCGAGTCAGGGCTCGACATCCCGCAGGCGAACACGCTGATCGTGGAGCGGGCGGACGCGCTCGGGCTCGCACAGCTGTACCAGATCCGCGGACGCGTCGGCCGATCCGACGTGCTCGCCCACGCGTATCTCTTCTATCCGGACTCCCAGGAGCTCACGCCCGAGGCGCGGGCGCGCCTCGCCACGCTCGCCGACCACACCGAGCTCGGCGCCGGCTTTGCGATCGCGATGCGCGATCTCGAGATCCGAGGCGCGGGCGAGCTGCTCGGTGCGGAGCAGTCGGGCCACGTCGCCGCCGTGGGGTTCGAGCTGTACGTGGAGCTGCTCGGCGAGGCCGTCGCGGAGCTTTCGGGCCAGCGCCGGACGGTCACGCGCCCGGTTCGCGTCGACGCGCGGGTCGATGCCTACGTCCCGGCGAGCTACATCGGCTCCGAGGCGCTCAAGATCGACCTGCACCGGCGGATCGCGCTGGCCGAGTCGGAGGACGAGCTCCGGGAGCTTCGGGCCGGCACCGAGGACCGCTACGGACCGCTTCCCGAGGCGGTCGAGAACCTGTTCTCGATCCAGGAGGCCAAGCTGAAGCTCGCGCGGCTCGGCGCCGGTTACCTCGTCTTCAGAGGCGGCCGCGCGACCGTTGGGCCGGTGCTGCTCGGGTCAGGAGAGCTCCGGGCGCTCCGGAGCGAGGTCGAGACCGCCGTCTATACGACCGCTCGGCACGAGGTCTCGCTGCGCGACGGAAACTTTGAGGGAGCACTTCGGCTAGTCGATGCTATGCTCGAAGCGCGTCAGGCAGCGTGAGTGGGCTGCGGGGCGCTCTTTTCATGAAACGTTTGACCCTTCTGATCACGCTCGTGGCCGCAGCCGTCGTGCTCGTCGGCTGTGGCAGCGACAGCGGCGGCCCGGACTCGGTGCCGAACGACGCCGTTGCCGTGGTCGGTGACCGCACGATCGACAAGAGCGAGTTCGACGCGATCGTCGATCAGGCCAAGCGCACGTACGCGAAGCAGAAGCGGCCGTTCCCGAAGGCCGGCACGCAGCAGTTCTCGCAGCTACGCGGCCAGATCATGGCGTTCCTCGTCGAGCGCGCCGAGTACGAAGAGAAGGCGGACGATCTCGGGATCAAGGTCTCGGACGACGACGTCGACAAGCGGCTGGACCAGGTGAAGAAGCAGTACTTCGCGAACCCGCCCGGTCAGAAGACGGTGTCGAAGGAGGAGATCGAGAAGCGCTACAAGCAGCAGCTGGCGTCTCAGGGGCTGACCGACAAGGACGTCCGTGAGGGGATTCGGTCGCAGCTGATCCGCGAGAAGGTCTTCGCGAAGGTCACGGACGACGTGAAGGTCTCGGACGACGACGCCAAGGAGTACTACGACAAGCACAAGGCCCAGTACGAGCAGCCGGCGCAGCCCGCAAGCCGCGACGTCCGCCACATCCTGGTCAAGACACGGGCGCAGGCGATGCGGCTGTACAACCAGCTGCGCGCCCACCCCGAGCGGTTCGGGCAGCTCGCTCAAAAGTTCTCGATCGACACGCAAACGAAGTCGCTCGGAGGCCGGCTCCCGGGCGGCGCCTTCAAGGGCCGAACCGTCAAGCCTTTCGACCGGGTGGCGTTCTCGCTCAAGGCGAACCAGATCTCGCAGCCCGTGCACACACAGTTCGGCTGGCACATCATCCAGGCCCTCGGCCCGGTGAGGCCGCCGCAGGAGGCGAAGGCGACGCCGTTCGACCAGGTCAAGGACGCGATCCGGCAGCAGCTCCTTCAGCAGAAGAAGCAGCAGAAGATGGACGACTGGTGGAAGGACACGCAGAACGAGTTCAAGAAGAAGAGCAAGTACCAGGCCGGGTACGCGCCTCCCCAGACGACCACGACCTCGACTACGACTAGCTAGTGCCTCTCGCCGAGGCCTTGGTCGAGCTCCAACAGCTCACCGAGAGGCTGCGGCGAGACTGCCCGTGGGACCGAGAGCAAACGGCGCGGACGATCGTTCCGCACACAGTTGAGGAGGCATACGAGGTCGCCGACGCGGCATTCGCGGACGACCGCGAGAAGCTCCTCGACGAGCTCGGCGACCTCCTGTTCCAGGTCTACTTCCTCGCGTTGCTCTTGGCGGAACGCGGCGAGGGAGACCTCGAGCAGGTCGCGCGCGGGATCCACGCCAAGCTGGTCGCGCGCCACCCGCACGTGTTTGGCGACGTCGAGGCGCGCACGGCCGGCCGCGTGCGCGAGAACTGGGAGCGCCTGAAGCGCGAGCACGAGGGGCGCGAGGGGATCTTTCACCACGTGCCGGAGAACCTGCCCGCGCTGCTGCATGCCCGGAAGGTGCAGCGGCGAGCGGCGGCGATCGGCTTCGAGTATCCCGATACGGCAGGCGCGCTCGCCGACCTGGAGGACGAGCTGCGCGAGCTGAGGGAGGCGCTCGCGGCCGCGGGCGAGGCCGCTCCTGAGCTCGAGCCCGATCCGCACGTGGTCGAGGAGGTCGGGGACGTCCTCTTTGCCGCAGTCAACGTCGCGCGGCGCCTGAACGTCGATCCGGAGCTGGCTCTGCGGTGGATGAGCGACCGCTTTGTCGCGCGGGTCGAGCGCGCGGCGGAGCTGGCCTCCGCCGACGGCGCCGACTTCACGACCCTTCCGCTCGCGGAGCAGGATCGTTACTTCGACCGAGCCAAGGAGGCGCTCGAGTGACCCGAATCAAAGCGGTTCATGGGCGCCAGATCCTCGACTCACGCGGCAATCCGACCGTCGAGGTCGACGTGCGTCTCGACTCGGGCGCTTTCGGGCGGGCCGCGGTCCCTTCCGGAGCCTCCACAGGCGTGCACGAGGCGGTCGAGCTGCGCGACGGCGAGGGCGGCTATGGCGGCAAGGCCGTGAAGAAGGCGGTCGCAAACGTCGCCGGTGAGATTGCGGACGCCGTCCGCGAACACGACGCCTCCGATCAGGCCGGGCTCGACCGCCTGCTGATCGAGCTTGACGGGACTCCGAACAAGGGACGACTCGGCGCGAACGCGATCCTCGGCGTCTCGCTCGCCGCGGCTAAGGCGGCCGCCGCCGATGCCGGACTACCGCTCTTCCGCTTCCTCGGCGGTGCGGAGGCGAACGTCCTCCCGGTGCCGATGATGAACGTGATCAACGGCGGTGCGCACGCCGATAACTCGATCGACCTGCAGGAGTTCATGGTCGTTCCGGCCGGGGCGGATACGTTTGCCGACGCGCTGCGGGTCGGCGCAGAGGTCTTCCAGTCGCTGAAGCAGCTGCTGCACGAGCGCGGCCTCGCGACGGCCGTCGGCGACGAGGGCGGCTTCGCGCCAGATCTCCCGTCGAGCGACCAGGCGATCGAGGTCATTCTCGAAGCCGCCGACCACGCCGGCCACCGTGAGCGCGTGGCGATCGCGCTCGACCCGGCCGCGACGGAGATCTGGCGGGACGGCGCCTATCGGTTCGAGGGCCGGGAGGCGTCGCCTGCGCAGATGGTCGAGTTCTGGCGCGAGCTGACCGAGCGCTACCCGATCGCCTCGTTCGAGGACCCGCTAGCTGAGGACGAGTGGAGCTCGTGGGGAGAGCTGACGAGCGAGCTCGGCGACCGCGTCCAGCTCGTCGGCGACGACCTGTTCGTGACCAATCCGGAGCGGCTCCGGCGGGGGATCGACGAACAGGTGGCGAACGCGATCCTCGTCAAGGTGAACCAGATCGGGACGCTGTCGGAGACGCTCGCGACGATCGAGCTCGCGCGCTCGAGCGGCTACGGCGTCGTCATCTCGCACCGCTCCGGCGAGACCGAGGACACGACGATCGCCGATCTCGCCGTCGCCACCGGCGCCGCGCAGATCAAGACGGGCGCGCCCTCACGCACCGACCGCACGGCCAAGTACAACCAGCTTTTGCGCATCGAGGAGGAGCTGGGCGGCTCTGCCGTCTATCCCGGCTGGGACGCCTTTCCTCGCTTCAAGCGGTAACGACAGAGGACTTCCGCTCCCCGGCGTAAAAGCCGAGGATTACGCTGGAGACGATGCCCACGAGCACTCCACGCAGGACGAAGATCGTCGCGACGATTGGCCCTGCGTCGGCGACGTCGGAGATGACCCGCGAGCTCGCCGTCGCGGGGATGGACGCTGCGCGGCTGAACCTGTCGCACGGGACGCACGACGAGCACGCGGACCGTGCGGAGCTCATCAGGAGCGTCCAGCGCGAGCTCAACCATCCCATCGCGCTCATCGCCGACCTGCAAGGACCGAAGCTCCGGATCGGCGATCTCCCGGAGCCGGTCGATCTCGTACGAGGCGCCGAAGTCTCCGTGGTGGGCGGCGATGTCGCGCAGAACGGCGAGCTTCCGGTCAGCCCCTCCGTTATCGGCGAGGTCCTGCAGCCGGGCCACGAGGTGTTGATCGACGACGGCCTTGTGCGCCTGCGCGTCGAGCGCGTGCAGGCGGGGAAGGCGAGCTGCGCCGTCCTCGCCGGCGGCCGCGTCAGCTCCCACAAGGGCGTGAACGTGCCGGGCGTTCCTGTGCCGATCCCGGCGCTCACGCGTAAGGACATGGACGACCTCGAGTTCGCGCTCGAGCTCGGCGTCGATTTCGTCGCGCTCTCGTTCGTGCGCTCCGACGCTGACGTCCGCGACCTGAAGGAGCTGATCGAGGCGTCGGGCTCGCACGCGCACGTGATCGCGAAGATCGAGAAGGCGGAGGCTGTCGACGCTCTGGAGGCGATCGTCCGCGAGGCCGATGCGCTGATGGTCGCGCGCGGCGACCTCGGGGTGGAAATCGGGCCGGCGACCGTGCCGCTGCTGCAGAAGCGGATCATCACCACCTCTCTGGAGCTCGGCAAGCCGGTGATCACCGCGACGCAGATGCTCGAGTCGATGGTGCACCACCCGGATCCGACCCGGGCCGAGGCGAGCGACGTCGCCAACGCGATCCTTGACGGAACGTCCGCCGTCATGCTCTCGGGCGAGACGGCCGTCGGGGAGTACCCGGCTCGGGCGGTGGCGACGATGGACCAGATCGCGCATGCGGTCGAGCCCAGCCTCGGCTATCGGCACCAGTTCCCGAACCCGGAGGGAGAACGTCCCGCGGTCGGCCAGGCGATGTCCAACGCGGCCTGTGACCTGGCCGAGGCGCTCGGCGCAACCGCGATCCTCGTTCCAACCTTCACCGGCCGAACGGCCTCGGCCGTCGCAAGGTTGCGGCCGCGGCGGCCCATCATCGGCCTGACGCACCACGACTACGCCGAGCGGCAGATGGCGCTGGAATGGGGCGTGACGCCGCTCCTGATCCCGGAAGCGTCCGACCTGGACGACCTGTGGGACCGCTCGATCTCGGCCGCACGCGAGGCGGGGCTCGTCGACGCCGGCGACCGCGTCGTCCTGACCGCAGGCACGGC
>JBKPFU010000150.1:0-22493 GCA_046728975.1 Actinomycetota bacterium
GTAGACGGTCAGCGCCACCCAGTTCTCGGACTCCCGAAGCTCGAACGTATGCACCGGCGGCAGGAAGAGGAAGTTGAAGGTCAGCATCGAGGCGATCGAGACGGGGATTGCGTAGGCCAGTCCACAGACGACGGCGACCGCGACGACTGCGATGACGTAAAGCACGCCCAGGCTGAGGACGGGGGCGACTGGGCGCAGGGCGTAGACGGCTCCCGTGACGAGCGCGATTACGGCGACGCTGAACAGAATTCCCGCGATGCGCCGCGCCCACGTTCCGCTCAGGCGTGCGCTCTCGATCATCGTGAATCCAGCATAGGCCGCGTCCAACAGGTCACGCGGTCCGGGCCAACGTTTATGCGGTCGCAGAGCGGTGATCGCCCATGCAACTGCACCCTCGCGGGAGGTACGAGATGGGTCTTGACGACATGCTCAAGCAGCAGATTCGCGACCGCGCGCCGGATCTCAAGAAGAAGCTCGTCAACGAGTTCGATGAGGTCACACAAGACGACATGGATCAGACGAGCGACGATCCCGACGAGATTGTCGACCGCATCTCGCAGAAGACTGGCCAGCCGCGCGAGCAGGTCGAGCAGAGAGTCAGCCAGGTCGCGCGCCAGAGCTGACGCGCGCGGCAGCGGCCGCTAGGAAATCGACGAACCCGAGGCCCGCTTTTTCGCGGGCCTCAACTTTTCATTCGTTTCGAGCGTCCGAATAGGCGTAAAGGCGTAGAGGGAGAGGGCTCGGATGCTTCATTGGTACGGCATCGAGTTTCGCCACTTGGCCGCGCTTGCGGCGGTGGCCGAGAAAGGGTCCTTTCACGCCGCGGCCAGAGCTCTGGGATATACGCAATCCGCAATCAGCCAGCAGATCGCCGCGCTCGAGCGAACCGTTGGCCAGCGTTTGATCCAGCGACCGCGGACGGGGGAGCGGGTCAGCCTGACGAGGGCGGGAACCCTCCTCCTCAGCCATACGGACGCGATCGCCGCGCATCTTTCGGCTGCCCGAGCAGACCTCGACGACCTCGTGGCGAGCGGAACGGATCTGCTTCGTGTCGGCGTCTACCAGAGCGCCGGCTCTCGGCTGCTCCCACGTATCCTCCACGAGTTCATAGGCTCGTGGCCGCTCGTCGCGGTCGAGCTGACGGAGGCGGTGACCGACGGCGGCCTTTACTCGCTGATCGAAGCCGGTGAGCTGGACATCGCCTTCGCGATTCTTCCGCCGAAGAGCGGACCGTTTGAATCCGTCGAGCTGCTTCGCGATCGCTACGTGCTCCTCGTTCCACGGGACGCGGAGCTGGCAACGAGAGACGAGCCTCCCTCGCTGCGAGATCTCGCCTCGCTCCCGCTCATCTGCTTTCGCGACTGCCGAAGCCTCGAGCGCGTGCTCGCGGTTCTCAGTTCGTCCGGGGTGGAACCTCGCCCGGTTCTTCGGTCGAATGACAACGGAACGATCCAGGGATTCGTCGCAGCCGGTCTGGGCTTTGGCCTCGTGCCGAGCTTGTCCGTCAGCCCTGACGACCGCCTCGCCGTGATCGAGCTCGACGCGGAGCTTCCACGGCGCCTTACCGGCCTCGTCTTCCACCGCGAGCGCTCGCTCTCCCCCGCCGCCGTGACGTTCATCGAGATCGCGCGAAAGCTGTGCGCGGGTCTCGAGCCGGCGGGCGCCGCGGCGCGTCGCAACGCGGCGGGCGTCGCCGCTTCCAACCTGTAAACGTCAGCCGATTATCGATCATGAACTTGCGATTAGCGGTCCTTGTGTACGATCCGATATTTATCGGATACCATCGGTGACTCAGCCGTACAAACTGCGAGTGCGGCTGTGCATACGACTCCAGCTGTGCGCGGGGAGATCGCCCGCCGCGTACAGCTGTGTTCTAGTGTAAAGCGGTAGTGTTTCCCGCTTCGATGATTACCACTCGTTATCTTTGAATTAATGCACCGAATCTTGGCCGTCTCCTCCTAACTTCGTTCACGGCAAAGCGTCTCGAAAAGGCGGAACGCTTATTTCGCAAGCGTTCGCCAGTGCGACCAGCTGGCAAGCTCGAAAAAGGGAGGCATATGCGCAAGCGATTGTGCATCTCAGTGACCACGCTGCTGGCGGGGGCGGTAATGCTTATCGCCGCCGGCGTGGCCTCACCGGCGCCGTCTTCGCCGTCGGCGAAGAACTCGGCCGCGAGGAAGGGGGGCACGATTCGGCTCAACCTGTCGGACAGCGACTTCGACTACATCGATCCGGCGCTCGCCTACTTCCAGCCGAGCTGGCTGACCCTGTATTCGATGTGCGGGAACCTGCTGAACTACCCCGACAAGGCCGGTGCGGCAGGCGCACGACTCGCGCCTGAGCTCGCCCGCAGCTTCCCGAAGGTGACGGCGGGCGGCCGGGTTTACACGTTCACGCTCAAGAGTGGACAGCGGTTCAGCAACGGCAAGGTCGTCAGACCGGCAGACGTCGTGGCCACGTTCGACCGGCTCGCCACGCCTTCGATCAACTCGCCCGCGATTCCGTTCTTCTCAGACATCGTCGGCGCAGCCGCGGTGACGGCGGGGCGGACGAGGCACATCAGCGGCGTCCGCGCCCTGGGCGGCAACCGCGTCCAGATCCGACTCACAAGGCCCGGCCCGGACATCCTCTCGCGGCTGGCGATGCCGTTCTTCTGCATCCTGCCGAAGGGGACCCCGGCCACCGAGGCTGGTCTGAACGCGTTCCATACGGCCGGCCCGTACCACCTCGCCAGCCGTACGCCGAACCGCTCGGCCCTGCTCGTCCGCAACCGGTTCTACCGGGGCAACCGGCCGCGCAACGCGAGCCAGATCGTCATCAGTGTCCAGACGAACCAGGAGACGAGCCTCTCCCAGGTTCGGGCGGGCCAGCGTGACTACGACCTGGGTGGGAGCCCACCCTCGTCGCATGCGCAGCTCGCACGCCAGTTCGGCGTGAACCGCGGGCGCTATTTCGTCAACCCGGAGATCACAACGCGGTACTGGGCGCTCAACACGTCCCGCTCGGCGTTCAGCAGCACCAATCGCCGGAAGGCGGTGAACTACGTCATCGACAGGCGGGCAACGATCCGTCAGCGGGGCGCGTTCGCCGGCAATCCGACCGACCAGCTGCTGCCCCCGCGGCTTCGCGGCTACAAGAACGCGGGCATCTACCCGACCAATCGGCCGAACCTGACTCAGGCTCGCCGGCTGATGGGCGGCTTCCGCGGCACCGTGAAGCTGTACACCGGCACGAGCCCGGCAGGACAGAACACGGCCGCGGTGTTCCAGGCGAACCTGCAGCGCCTCGGCGTGAAGGTCGACGTCGACTCGTTCTCGACCGGCGTCATGTACCGCCGCGCCGGCACCAGGGGCGAGCCGTTCGACGTCCTGAACGCCGCGTGGGTTGCCGACTACGCGGACCCGTTCGACTTCATCGACATCCTGTTGAACGGCAACAACATCCACGAGTCGAACAACAACAACTACGCCTACTGGAGGAACACGAAGTACATCCGGCGCATGACCACGGCGTCACGTCTGTTCGGCGCGAAGCGATACCAGGCCTACGGGAAGCTGGATATCGACATCGCGAAGAACGCGGCGCCGATGGCCAACTGGATGAACGACAACGCTCGTGACTTCATTGGCCCGCGGACCGGCTGCTTCCTGTACCAGCCGATCTACAGCGGTCCGAACCTCGGCGTCCTCTGCAAGAAGTAGAGCGACCGAGGCAGTAGGAGGACCGAGGCGCCGGCGAACAGCCGGCGCCTCGCGTTCACCAGCGTTGACGAACTCCGGCAGCCGCCATAGGGTGGCGCCGTGGTCCCGCGCAAGAAGATGCGGTTCCGCCCCCCGCGCTTCCGTCGCGCAGCCACCATCCTTCTGTCCGTCACGCTCCTCGCCTCGGTGGCGATCGCCCCCGGGGACGCGGCGCGACCGGCGCGTCAGCAGCAGAACGAGTTCGTCGTCGGTGCCATCCTCGACCTCGCCGGCGGCTGGACGTCTCTGGGGCGCGCGAGCCGCGTGACGCTTCAGCTCGCGGCCGCCGATGCGAACGCCGAGCTCGCGCGCATAGGGGCGCCTTTTCGGGTACGCCTGAGGATCGTCGACGCCAAGGGAAAGCCCTCGACCGCGCTTCGCCGGCTCCTGCGGCTTTCCGCGGCCGGGGTACGCGTCGTCGTCGGCCCGCCGAGCAGCAGCGAGGTAGCCGCGGTACGCCGCGCGGCAACGGGGCTGGGTGTCGTCGTGATCAGCCAAGGAAGCACGGCACACTCGTTGGCGTTCGCCGGCGACAACGTCCTTCGGTTCGTGCCGGACGACATCCGCGAGGGCGAAGCGGTCGTGGCGCTCCTGCGACGCCAGCGAATCGACGCGATCGTCCCGGTCTGGCGGCGCGATCCCGGCAACGCAGGGCTTGCGCGCTCGGTGCGGCGCCGGTTCGCGACTGGCGGCGGAAAGGTCTCGAAGGGTGTCTCCTACGCCACCGCGGGGGCGTCATTCGACGGTGTTGCGTCTTCTATCTCCAGCCAGGCGGCTTCGCTTCGGGCGGCCGGCGCGAGGCGGGTCGCCGTCTACCTCGCGGCATTCGACGAGGTCGTCGATCTCTTTCACGCTGCGCGCCTCGACTCGACGCTCACCCGACTGCCGTGGTACGGCAGCGACGGAGTCGCGCTGACGACGCGGCTGCTCAACGACCGCTCCGCCGCCGCCTTCGCGCACGCGGTTGGATACCCAAACCCGACCGTCGGGCTGTCCGATGCACTGGTGCGGCGTGCCCGTCCGCTGCTGGCGCGGGCGAGGAAGCGGCTCGGCCGAACGCCTGATGCCCTCGCGCTAGGCGCATATGACGCACTTCGGATCGCCGTCGAGGCGAGGCAGCGCGCCGGCTCCGTCAGTGGCACGAGCCTTCGTCGGGCGATCGTGGCCGCCGCGAACGCGCACGTCGGCGTGACGGGGAGGATGACGCTGAACCGTGCCGGTGACCGCGCCTACGGCAGCTTCGACTTCTGGTCGGTTTGCCCGGCGGGCGCGAACTTCAGGTGGGCGCGCACCTTCGAATACGCTGCCCGTCGCGCCGGCTCGGGCCGGATCCTCGTCCGCACCCGCTGCTGACGCGTCGGGCGCGCATCAGGCTCGTCAGACGACAAGGGAGGTCGTGAATGTGCCGCCCGGCTCGCAAACTCAAGAGCCTCCGTGGTTGAGCTAGCGCCCCGGCAAGCGGAGAATCAGCTGTAGCCATGTCCAGCGCGCCAACCAAGCGAGAGTACGGCGAGACACCGACCTGGGGGCTCGGGCGCCCGCGCCTCCGCGTCCTGCCGCTGCTCCTCGCCTGGATCCTGAGCGCCCTCGCCCTCCTCGTCGCGGCCTGGATCGTCCCCGGCGCGACGATCAACGACTTCTTGGGCGGGCTGGGCCTCGCTGCGGTAATCGCTCTGCTCAACGCCATTCTGCCGCCGCTCGTCGCGGCTCTGCGCCTGCCGCTCATGGCCCTCCTCGGGTTCCTGCTCGTTCTCGTGCTCGATGCACTGATGCTGCTGGCCGCGGACGACCTGACCGACACCCTTTCAATCGACTCCTTCTGGGCCGCTCTCGCCGTCGCGCTCGTAGCCTCGGCCGTGGGTCTCGTGCTCGAGGTGGTCTTCGGCACGAACGACGACGACACCTACACGTTGCGGGTGATCGAGCGGATCGCGCGCCGCTCCCGCGCTCGCACGGAAACCGACGTGCCGGGGATCATCTTCCTCGAGATCGACGGGCTTGCCCTCCCCGTGCTCCAGCGGGCAATGCGGAACGGCAGCGCGCCCACGATGGCTCGATGGCTCGAGGAGGGCACGCATCGACTGGTCGAGTGGGAAACGGACCTGTCGTCTCAAACCGGCGCGAGCCAGGCCGGGATTCTCCTCGGGTCGAACGAGGACATCCCGGCGTTCCGCTGGGTGGAGAAGGAGAGAGGCACGCTGATGGTCTGCTCCGCGCCCGACGACTGCGCCGAGATCGAGCGCCGTCACGCATCCGGACGGGGACTCCTCGCACGCGACGGCGCAAGCCGAGGGAACCTGCTGTCGGGCGAAGCGGACCACGTCATCCTGACGGCCAGCCGGATCGAGGCCGAGAAGCACGCGAATCCCGGCTACCGCGCGTTCTTCGCGAACGGGTTCAACGTGATCCGGTCGCTGGTGCTGTTCTTCTGGGAAGTGATCCTGGAGTGGTCGGCTGCCGCGCGGGCGAAGCGGCGGGACGTCTGGCCGCGTGGTCACCGTGGCGGCCGCTATCCGTTCCTTCGCGCGGCGTTGTGCGTGATCGTCCGCGACCTGATCGTCTACGGCGTCCTCACGGACATGATGTACGGCCGCCCTGCTGTTTATGCGACCTTCTCGAGCTACGACGAGGTTGCACACCACTCCGGCCTCGAGCGGCCGGACACGATGGACGCGCTACGCAAGCTCGACCAGCAGTTCGGCCGCATCGAGCGCGCACGTCGATACGCGCCCCGGCCATACAAGATCGTCGTCCTCTCCGACCACGGGCAGACGCAGGGGGCGACCTTCCGGCAGCGAAACGGCTATGGGCTCGTCGAGCTCGTGCAGCGCTCGGTCGAGCACGCCGATGTCGGGCACGCGTCGGCCGGCGACGAGAACGCGTCGACGGTGTCGCGGGCGGTCAACGAGGCGACAGGTGGGACGCGGACCGGCAAGCGGGCGAAGAAGGATGTGGGCGCCGAAGAGGTCGTCGTGCTCGGCTCCGGCAACCTGGGGCTCGTCTACCTGATGGAGCAGCGGCACCGGCTGACGCTCGAGGAGATCGAGTCGCGACACCCGCGCCTCATCCCCGCCCTTCGCGAGCACCCGCACGTCGGATGGGTGCTCGTGCGGTCGGAGCGGGATGGGCCGCTCGTTCTGGGACCGCGCGGAGTGCGCTACCTCGCGAGCGGCCGAATCGACGGCGATGATCCGTTGGCGGCGTTCTCGCCGAACGCCGCCCAGCACCTCCTGCGCACCGACGGGTTCGCACACGTTGCAGACATCATGGTCGGCAGCTTCTACGATCCCGTCCTCGAGCAGGGCTGTGCGTTCGAAGAGCTGATCTCGTTCCACGGGGGGATCGGCGGACCACAGACGCGGCCGTTCGTCCTCTACCCCGCCGAGCTCCCGCTTCGCGACGGGTCGATCATCGGAGCCGCCGCCGTCAACGAGCTTCTCGTCGGCTGGCGACGAAATCTCGAAGGGGTGAGTACCTCTGACGTACCCCTCGAGGGCGGTCCTGTGGAGGCATTCGAAGGAGCAAGCCGCGGCGACAGCTGAGAAGCCGATCGCCCCGTCCGTGATGGGCGCACGCATCCTGGTTAATCCGGCCGGATGCCCATAGTTCGAGGGATGCCGTTGGGCAGAAAGCACTCGTTCCTCATGCAGCGCACGCAACGCGCCGTCGTCAACCGACGCGTCTTTCCTTATCTCGCCGTCATGACGCTCGCGCTCGGCCTCCTCGCGGGGTTCGTCGTCACGTTGGTCGACAGGAAGGACTTCCCGACGTTCGGCGACGGCGTCTGGTGGGCGATCGTGACGCTCGGCACGGTCGGCTATGGCGACATCGTTCCGCACACGGCCTGGGGGCGCGTCGTCGGCAGCGTCGTGATCGTGTTCGGCGTCACGTTCATCGCCTTTCTGACCGCGACGGTGACCTCCGTGTTCGTCTCCTCCGCGGAGCAAGAGGAGCGTCAGCGCGAGCGACAGCGTGAAGAGGAGATCGAGGAAGAGACCCGAGCGCTCCTGCGTCAGCTCAAGACGCAGCTCAGCACGATCGAGGCAAAGCTGGACGGCCGCTCGTGAGCGAGGACGCGCTCGCCCCCTCCGCGGCCGCGGCGCCGGAGCGTCCGACCGTTTCGCCGCGGAGGTTGCTCCTCCCCCTCGCCCTTGCCCAGTTCATCTGCAGCTTTGCGGGCTCGAACATGAACGTGATGATCAACGACATCAGCGAGGACCTGGACACGACCGTCAAGGGCGTGCAGACGGCGATCACGTTGTTCCTCCTGATCATGGCGATCCTCATGATCCCAGGCAGCAAGCTCACCGACCGCTGGGGCCGCAAGCGGTGCTTCAACGGCGGCCTCGCGCTGTACGGAATCGGCGCCGTGCTGAGCGCATTGTCGCCCGGCCTCGGCGTGCTTATCCTCGGCAACTCCGTCTTCGAGGGCGTCGGGACAGCGTTGCTGATCCCCCCCGTCTACATCCTCACGACGATGGCGTTCACCGATCTGACGTCGCGCGCCAAAGCCTTCGGCGCCATCAGCGGGATGGGAGGCATCGGCGCTGCAACGGGACCATTGATCGGGGGTCTCATCACGACGGCAATCAGCTGGCGCGCCGCGTTCGTCTTCCAAGCCCTGGTCATCGTCGTGATCATCATCCTCGGCCGGCGGATCGTCGATCCCGTGGCGCCGGACCCGGAGCGTCCGTTCGACACCGTGGGCGCAGTCCTGTCCGGGGTCGGGATGTTCAGCGTCGTGTTCGCGATCCTGCAGATCGGGACGCACAACGTGCTGACGGCGGTATTCGGGGCCGTCGGAGCCGCCTTCCTCGTCTGGTTCTTCCTCTACATCCGCGCTCGCGAGCGCGCCGGGAAGGAACCGCTGCTCTCGACCGGACTGTTCAAGAACCGAACGTCGAATCTCGGCCTCATCACGCAGTGCATCCAATGGCTGGTACTCATGGGGACGTCATTCGTCGTCTCGGTTTTCCTTCAAGAGGTCCGCGGCTACAACGCGATCGAGACCGGCGCCATCTTCACGGCGGAGACGGTGGGCATCCTGCTTTCGTCTCTCGCCGCCGGGCGATTCGCCAGAAAACGCGCGCAACGGACCTTGATCATCGTGGGCTTCGTCGTCACCCTCGCGGGGATTGGGCTCCTGATCGGCCTGGTTCAGGCCTGGTCGAGCATCGTCGCCTTCGTCCCCGGCCTCCTGCTGATCGGCCTCGGGCTCGGAGTCATGCTGACCCCGTCGGTCAATGTCGTCCAATCGGCCTTCCCCGAGGAGCAGCAGGGCGAGATCTCGGGCCTTTCGCGCAGCGTCTCCAACCTGGGCTCGTCTTTTGGGACCGCGATCGCCGGCACCATCATCGTGTCCGCCGTGGCCACGAGCAACCGGGGTTACGTGTGGGCGATGGTCGCCGTAACGATCGCCGGGGGCATCGGGCTCATGGCGGCCATGTTCCTGCCCGCCCGTCTCGAGCGGCAGCAGGCTTGATCGTACGGACGTGACCGACGAGCCCGCGCGAAGGCCGGCCGTCAAGCGCGCCGCGCAGCACGTCTTCTTCGGCGTCGGCGGAGGAATCGCGAGCACCGTGTACGGGACGATCGTGGTCATGGCAACCGTGACCGCGGCCTACGCGGCCGAGAAACATCCCTGGAAGGTTGCGGGAGTCGTGCTGGGCACCGCGCTCGTGCTCTGGATCGCGCACGTCTACGCTCACGGTCTCTCTGAGAGCATCGTGCAGAGCCGGCATCTCAGCCGAGGCGAGCTGGCCACCCTTGTCCGCCGAGAGCTCGGGATCTTGCTCGCCGCCGCGGCGCCCACGGCCGCACTCGTGCTCGGGGCGCTCGGCGTGTTTCGTGAGAAGACGGCGGTGTGGCTGGCGCTCACCGTCGGCCTCGTGACGCTCGCAGTCGAGGGTCTCCGCTTCGCGCGCCTCGAGCGTCTCCGTTTTCCAGGCACCGTCGTGGCAATGGGCGTGAACGTAGGACTGGGACTGTTGGTGGTGGCGATGAAGGTGGCATTCGCCCACTGACACGCCGGCAGCCTTCGCTGCTAGGGCGGCGCGGGCGATCCAGGTTGTCTCGTAGGGATGCGCTGCGCGAAAAACAGCGCAACGATGGCCATCAAGGCAAGGATGGCGAGCGCCGAGCGAAGGCCGGCGATCCGGGCATCGCTGTAGGCATCGACGGCGGCATCGGTCGTCTCCGAGCCGGCGTTCGCCTTGTCAAGCGCGGTCTCGAGATCGGCGTCGGAGATGAAGGGGACTCCTCCCGCGAGCTCGACCTGCGCCTGAGACTTGACGCTGGAGGGTATCGCCGAGCTCGAATCGATGTTCGCGAGGAAGGCGGAGGTCACGCTCGCGATCAAGATCGAGCCGGCGAGCGCGGTTCCCATCGATGCGCCGAGATTGGTCATCGTGTTCTGAACGCCACCCACCTCGGGGCTGTCTTCATCGCGCACTGCGGAGACGGTGACGCTCCCGAGCTGCGACGCGAGCGCACCGATTCCAAGCCCGATCAGGAGCAGGGGCACGAAGACGATTTCCGGGCCCGCCTCGGGGTCGAGCGTTCCGAGGAGCACCACTGTGCCCGCGAGCAGGGCGAGCAGGCCGCTGCGGACGACGGTCCGCGGGGAGATGCTCGGGAAGAAGCGCGGAATCCCGATCGCCGCCGCCAGCAGCGTGACCGAGAGCGGGAGGAGCCGTGCGCCCGTCGCGAGAGCGGACAGACCGAGGCAGACCGACAGGTACAGCGGCACGACGAAGAAGAAGCCGGCCTGGACCAGGTACTGGAAGAAGAACATCGTCAGGCCGCCCTGCAGCTGGGCGTTCCGCAGCAAACCAGGGCGGACGAGCGGCTCCTTGCCGCGCCCGCTAAGCCGGATCTCCCAGCGAGAGAAGAGCCAGATCACGAACACACCGCCGAGGATCAGCCACACAGTGGGCGACACATGTGCCCATGACGGCGCCCCCGCGCTCGGCCGGATCCAACCCCACTCGCCGGAGCGCAGCACACCGAAGACGAGAAGCCCGAGCCCCAGCGCCGAGAGGCCCGCGCCGACTACATCCAGCTTCGGGCGCGTCTCGACCGGAACGTCGCTGAACCGGCGAGCGAGAACGAGAATCGCGAGGACGAGCACGACCTCGCCGGCGAAAACCCAACGCCAGGAGAAATAGGTCGTGGCGAAGCCGCCAATGAGCGGCCCGACGGCGACCGCGATCGCCCCCGCGGCCGCGACGAGCCCGTAAGCGGCGGGCCGACGCTCGGCGGTGAAGTTGCCGGCGACGAGAGCGACGATCGCCGGCAGGATCAGCGCCGCCCCGACGCCTTCGAGGAACGACCAACCCAAGAGGAGCACGGGCAGGTTCGGCGCAAGTGCCGTCGTGAGCGAGCCGCAGCCGTAGATGACGCAGCCAATCGCGAAGGCACGTTTTCGACCGATCAGCGCGCCGATCTTCCCACCGGTGATCATCAGCGCCGCCATCACGAGCGTGTAGGCCGTGATCGCCCCCTGGATGCCGGTCACCGTCGTCCCGACGTCCTTCGCGACCGTCGCGATCGAGACATTCATCACCGAGCTGTCCAGCGTCATCAAGAACTGGCCGGCAGCCAGGGTGAGCAGGACGAGCTGCGTGCGCGACCGAGCTGCACGAGCCGCATCCCCCGCAGCCACCGCCCGGGCAGTCCCGTCTACCGACACCGCTACGGAGTATGGGGCATCGTGAGCACGACGCCCTTGCCGCCGACGTGGCGGGATCGCCAAAATCCGATCCAGGGAGGGACGATGGCGGACGCGACCGAGAAATTCTTCGACGAGCTCAAAGCGCGCGGGCACGAGCCCGCGCTCGAGAAGGTGACGGGAACGCTGCGCTTCGATCTACGGAACGGGAAGAGCATCGCCCACTGGCTGGTCGCGATCGACAAGGGCGATGTCGCCGTTTCGCGCAAGAACGCGAAGGCCGACTGCGTCGTGCGCGGCGAGAAGAACGTCTTCGACGCAATCACCAGCGGCAAGGAAAACGCCATGGCGGGCGTGCTCCGCGGCGCGTTGGATATCCAGGGCGACGCCGCGCCGCTCCTGGCCTTCCAGCGTCTCTTTCCGGCGCCGAAGAGGAGGGCACGATGAACGACGACCTCGTCAAGATCCTCGATGGGAACACGTTCGTTGTCAGCGACTCGCGCGGGGATATCGAAGCGTCGCTGACCGACCCTACCGGCCTCTTCTCGTTCGACAACCGCTTCCTCTCCACCTGGCTGCTCACGGTCAACGGTGAGCGCCTCAACCCGCTCTCCGTCGACGATCTGCAGTACTTCGAATCGCGCTTCTTTCTCGTTCCGGGGACCGGAACCGTGTACGTCGACGCCAAGCTGTCGGTGATCCGGCGCCGCGCCGTCGGCGACGGGTTCCACGAAGAGCTGACGATCCTCAACCACGACGAGGAGCCGGCCGACCTCACGGTGCGCATCGACGCCGGAAGCGACTTCGCCGACCTGTTCGAGGTCAAGGACGCGCTCGAGAAGAAGGGCAGCTACTACGCGCGGGTCGAGAATGGGCGGCTCCTGCTCGGGTACGAGCGGGAGACGTTCGGGCGGCAGACGGCGATCTCGGCGTCGGCGCCCGCGAAGATCGACGAGAACGGTTTCACGTTCGACGTCCATCTCGATCCACACGGCGAGTGGACGACCGATCTCGACGTGGTCACGGCGGCCGGCGCGGGCGGAAGATACGTCCGGCCGAAGTACGAGCGAGGCGAGCGCCGAGCGCGACCGAACATGGAGCGCAGCCTGGAGCGCTGGCTCGAGGACGCTCCGCGGCTCGAGTCCGACTCCGACGCGCTGAAGGCGACCTACCGGCGCAGCCTCGTCGACCTCGCCGCGCTGCGCTTCTCGCCCCCCGTGAGCGGAAGAGGAGCAAGCCTTCCGGCCGCCGGCCTCCCGTGGTTCATGACGATGTTCGGACGCGACAGCATCTTCACGAGCCTCCAAGCGCTGCCGTTTACGCCGGAGCTCGCGGCTACGACCCTTCGTGCGCTCGGCGACTGGCAGGGGTGCCGCATCGACGACTTCCGCGATGAGGACCCGGGCCGGATCCTCCACGAGATGCGCTACGGCGAAATGAGCGCGTTCGAGGAGCGTCCGCACTCGCCGTACTACGGCTCGGCCGACGCGACGCAGCTGTACGTCGTGCTGCTCGACGAGTACGAGCGCTGGACCGGCGACACGCGGCTCGTCCGCGAGCTCGAGCCTGAAGCGCGGGCGGCGCTGAACTGGATCGACGAATACGCCGACCTGCTGGGCGGCACCGGCTACGTCTGGTACGAGCGCCGAAACACGAAGACCGGACTCGAGAACCAGTGCTGGAAGGACTCCTGGGACTCGATCTCATACAGCGACGGGCGCATTCCCGACTTCCCGCGCGCGACCTGCGAGCTCCAGGGCTACGCATACGACGCAAAGATGCGCGGCGCGCGCCTCGCTCGCCTCGTCTGGAAGGACCCCGAGTTCGCCGACGAGCTCGAGCGGCAGGCGGCGGATCTCAAGCGACGATTCAACCGCGATTTCTGGGTCGCAGACGGCGAGTACTTTGCGCTCGCGCTCGATAACGAGGGGAACCAGGTCGACTCGCTGTCATCGAACAACGGCCACCTGCTATGGAGCGGCATCGTCGACAAGTCAAAGGCGAAGGCGGTCGCGCGCCACCTGATGGGGCCGAGGCTCTTCTCCGGTTGGGGTATCCGCACGCTGGCCGAGGGAGAGGGCCGCTACAACCCGATCGGCTACCACGTCGGGACGGTCTGGCCCTTCGACACGTCGTTCATCGCCTGGGGCCTGCGGCGCTACGGCTTCAAGAAGGAGGCGGCCGCGATCGCGGCCGGAATTCTCGACGCCGCCGAGGTGTTCGACGGACGGCTCCCGGAGGCGTTCGGCGGGTATGAACGCGGCGTGACCAAGTACCCCGTGCAGTACCCGACCGCGTGCAGCCCCCAAGCCTGGTCGACGGGGGCGCCGCTGCTCCTGCTGCGCACGATGCTCGGCCTCGAGCCCGTCGGCGACCACCTCGTCGTCGACCCGGCGCTGCCAGAGAGTATCGGCGTGCTTGCGCTGCTCGACATTCCCGGGCGCTGGGGGCGCGTCGACGCATTCGCGCGAGGACGCGATCAGCTCGGGGCGGGCCCACTCCGCAGGCAGGCCCGCCGACCTTGAGGAGACGCTCTCTGCCGTGTCAGAACGTCTCTGCTCGCCCCCAGCGCGCGGTTAGCGCGAACAACACGGTCGCCTCGAGCGCGACCACGGTGAGCGTCCAGAGCGGGAACTGCGTGTTGCCGAGGAAGCCCAGCTGCGCCAAGAGATTGAGCGAGACCGCGACGATCGTGAACCAACGCGCCCAACCACTCTTTGCCGCGAGGCCAAGTCCCGCGATGAACAGGAGGATTCCCCAGAACAACATGATCCAGCCCCACGTCGTCAGGTCGAACACGAGCACCTGCTTCCCGGCGACGACGTAGTACTCGTCACGGACGACGGCAACGAGCCCTTCGAAGAAGGTGATCCCTCCGATGATCATCATCATGACGGCGGCAAAGCCGATCCAGCCGGTCCAGGCTTCGGACATCTCACGCCGCGTTTCCATATTTCGCTCCTTTCTCGACGGCCCCGCTCTCGTTCGGCGGCCGGTCGCGGAATCCTTCAGCTACCCCGATCGCGTCGTCCGTCTCGTAAACGACGACCGTCCCCGCCAGGTAGTCCGGCAACGCACGCCGACGTTCGTCGAACAGCGCAGGGATGAAACCGGCGAAGAACGGGATGATCGCGAGGGCCAGCCCGATTGCTCGGACGAGCGCGCGCAGCGCTGAGAGACCGCCGTCCTCGCGCCGACGCACACGCAGGCGCATCAGATGCATGCCGGGCGTCCGCCCTGCGGCGGCCCAGAAGAGCACGAAATACCCGCCTGCGACGAGCAGCCATCCGCTAGCGAGCAGCGTTTCGACCAGCCACTGCGGCCGGATGCCGCCCACCAGAGACGCGATCAGCGAAACGGCGGCGCTGCCGGCGACGAAGATCGCGAACACTGCCAGGGCGTCCACTACGAGCGCAGCGGCGCGGCTCCCGACGCCGGCGTAGACCGACCGCGCGGCACGCGGCCGGCGACGCACGGCCCGCTCGGCCCGATCGTCCAGCCTGACCGCGGCCTTCCTGGTCTCGGCGACCACTTCCTCGAGCACGCCCGCAGATTGAAGCGCCACGGCCTCGCGCAGCTCCGAGCTCGAGGCCACGCTCCGCAGCGCCCGCTGCATTTCTTCGCTCGCGAGCACACTGTCGGTGAGCTCGAGGGTTTGCCGGCTGCCGAGCGCCTCCTTGATCAGCCGCTCGAGCTCTCCGGTCTCGGCCAGCTCCCGAACAACGCGTTCGAGCACCCGATGCCGGACGATCGAGCGGGCCAGCTCCTCGGGTAGCGAGCCGGCGAGCGCGCGATCGATGACCCGCGCCAGCTCCGGCGCCGACACGATGTCCTCCGCAGCGGACTCGAGCCGCCCGCGCCAGGCACGCGCCGCGACGCGAGCGGGATAGAACGCGGCTCGTCCGGCCGTCTCGGCGAGCCTGGGCCGGATCTCTTCGTCTTCAGAGGCCATGCGGCGACCAGTATGGCCCGCTAGCTCAGCGCCCGCGCACTGCAGGCGCGTCGGGACGGGTGAGCCCCGCCGGCGGGAACTCCGTCAGCGTCTGCCGGCGCAAGACCTCGACGCCGAGGAAGATCAGGACGCCGAGGATGATGATCCCGAGCAGTTGTCTCGTCGCAGCGGTCGGCCCCCAGACGATGACCAGCAGGTAGACGAAGGCGACGGCGCCGAACACGATCGCGGGCTGCTCGCGGAACGTCGGCGCGAGGCGCCTCCGAGCGCCTACCGCGAGGCGCGTGGGACCGGCCAACCACGCCCCCACCAGCCCGACGATCCCGTACGCAAGAAGTGCAAAGCCAAGGTCGCGCAGCAGCTCGGTCGCGATCGTCCACGTCGCGCTGCCTGCGGGCCGGACGGCGTCGGCTTTGACGAGTGAGTCGACGATCCAATCGCCCGCGAGACGCCGGACGACAAGCAGAAGCAGCCCGACGAAGATAAACCCCACCGCGGCCGCCCGCAGGATCCTCCGGCGGTGCCCGTGTGCGAGATAGATCGCAAGTGCGTAAAGCCCGAGCACGACCAAGACGAGGAAGATCGTCAGCGCCTTGATCACCTTGAGCGTCTTCTGAGCGGCGTCGAGCTGGTCGGACTCGAGGATCGTGATCTTGCCGGCGTCGGGCGGCAGCCTTTCCGAGATCCCGAGCCGCGCTCCCAGCCGGTCGACCAGGGGACTGAGGTCGAGCACGACGGTGCCTTCCTCGGTGGTGAAGCGCCGTACGTTCTTCCCCTCGAGGACCGCGATCAGGTTCTCATGCGCACGACGGTTGACCTCTTCCCAGAGGTTTTGCACGCGCGGGGTCGCGAGCAGTTGGTTCGCCGCTCGCTCGGAAAATTGCCGCAGCGCTCCGGCGATCACCGGCGCGAGGCCGCTCCTCTGCGGTGGGAGCGCCTGCTCCACTCGGGCAGTCACGTCGACGTTGTCGTAGAGCGTGTTGACGAGATAGATCGACAGGGTCGAACGGATGTCGTCGTTCTCCAGGAGGCGTCCCGAGACATCCGTCCACGCATCCGTATCAAGGGCTTGCCGCTTCACCCATACCGTGAGCGACGAGACGAGCAGGAGCAGCGTCGCGAGCGCGACGAGTGACCAAACCGCGATCGCGCGCCTTCGCGAGAGCGGTGCCGACTCGTGAGCCGGAGCCACGCGGGTGGGGACCTCGGCCGTTCCGGACATCGGCGCAATCCTTAAGGAGGCGGGGGTGAGACGGCATCACCCCAATTGGCGGATCATTCCTGCCCCGCGACTGTCTAGAGTCGCATATCCACCAAGGAGGCACGCATGGCGAGATACGAATCGCTGACCGAAGGACGGTCGCCGGCGCTTTTGGCCCTACTAACGGTCGTTCTCGGGGGCATTGCGGCTGTCATCCTGATCGCACTCGGATTTGTCTTCATCGGGTTCGTCGTCGCCTTGGTCGCCCTTCCAGCGGCTCTCATCGTCTGGATGACGGCGGGCTGAGCGAAGGCTCGATCGCCGCTCGGAGGTGACGTTCCGTGTTCTTCCTGGTCGCCATCGTCCTTCTGCTCACGCTCCCGGATCCGTGGAACCTTGTCGGGTTCGCGGCCGCGCTCTTGCTGGCGTCAGGGGAGGTTTTCTTCTGGCACCGCAGAGTCCGCGGTCGCCGGGCAGCGGTAGGGCCGGGCACGCTCATTGGTGCGGAGGGAAAAGCGCTCTCGGCCTGCCGGCCCGAGGGCCAGGTTCAGCTAGGCGGTGAGATCTGGGAGGCTCGCTGCGCCGCCGGCGTCGACGCCGGCGAGCCCGTGCGGGTCGTTGGGCGCGACGGGCTCACGCTCCTGGTCGAGCCGCTCGCGGTGACGCGAACGGCATGAGGCCTCAACGGCGAGCGGCCCGGAGCGGCGACGCTAGAGACGCCAGCGCGCCGCCGCTCTCGGGAGAGCGGTCCCGCGGAGGGTGATCTTCGGGACCGCCCTGCGAGTCTCGCTTCCGGTCGGGGTGGCTCGCTTGACCCGGATGTGTCAGTTTCAGCGGAGCCGCACGCTCGATCTTCGTCGGCTCGTCGTCAGGCCGCCGTTGCGGCCGGCCAAGCCGCCTCGCCGGAGGCGAGGACGTAGGCGCGCTCGTCGACCTCGAATCGGATCGCGCAAAGCGACTCCTCCGCGATCCAAGCCTCGACTGTGCGGAGCAGCTGCGCGAGATCGAGGTCACGCTCGAGCGTCACGAGCACGTCGTTCCGGTCGTCAACCGCGACGACGCAGTTGGCGCACAGCCGCGTCGCGAGCCGCGCCGCCGCCGCCAGGTCGGGGATCTCGAATCGGACGATCTCACTTAGACCGGAGTCACAAGCCATCGCGCACAGACTCGTACGAAGCAGCCGCGATCGCCTTGACCCAGCCGGGTCAATTCCGGGGTAGGTGAACCTACGGAATCGCCGCTTCGGTGCCGAAACATCTCCCCGTGGAACCACGCCTGACACGCCGCGAGGTACTGGTGCAGGGGTCGCTGGCACTCGTAGCGTCGTCGCCGCTCGTCGACAGACTCGCGCGCGCCGACCTCGCGGTAGGAGCGGGTCGACGTCCCACGTGCGCCATCGGCGCGTTCGTCGACCCAAGGATCGAGCAGATCAGCGAGCTCGAGGCGCTCGTGGAGCACCGGCTCCGAATCTCCAGTACGTTCGTCGCGTGGGAGGAGCCGTTTCCGAATGACGGCCAATTCCACGACCGGGAAGCAGGCCGCAAGCCCTTGATCGCCTGGGATGGCCGCCGGGACCTGCCGAAGATCTCCTCGGGCCGCTGGGACGCTTTCCTCCGCGAGCGAGCCCGCTCGTGCCGCAAGTTCGGTGCGCCGATCTACCTGCGCTGGGCGCCTGAGTTCAACGGCGAGTGGAACCCGTGCTACGGGCGGCCGCGCGAGTTCGCCGCTGCGTGGCGACACATCGTGGGCGTCTTTCGCGCCGCCGGCGCAACGAACGTGCGCTGGGTCTGGTGCCCCTTCGCCGCGCAGGGCAGGCTCCGCACGGGAGAGGACTGGCGGAGGTATTACCCGGGCGACCGGTTCGTCGACTGGGTAGGAATGGACGGGTACAACTGGGGCAGGGCCCGATCCTGGAGCAGGTGGCAGAGCTTCGGGGAGATCTTCGCCCGGCTCTACGCCGACTACGCGCGCCGCAAGCCGCTGATCGTCTGCGAGGTTGCATCCGCGGAGCGCGGCGGCGACAAGGCGGCGTGGATCCGGGACATGGGCGTGGAGCTCGCGGGACCGTTCTCAAAGGTTCGTGCGCTCGTCTGGTTCCATGCGAACAAGGAAACCGACTGGCGCGTGAGCTCGTCGGCCGCGTCGCTGCGTGCGTTTCGGTCCGTAATCGACGCGCCCCGCTATTCCTAGCGCGCGAAGCGGGAGGAGGCGAGGCCGGCCTTGAACCGATTCAGGTCGTACGGGTTGTGCACCTCGAACCGATAGCGCTGGTTGTGCGCCCTGCCGACGTAGTTGTCCTCGACGAAGACGATCGGGAACTGACTTTCAAAGTAGGGCGCCGCCCATCGCTCCGTCGTCGCCCGTGACCGGCGGTCCCACGGCATTGCAAACGTCGGTCCGCGCCACCCCGCTGGGAGGCCGAAGACCGACCTCATCGCACCCAGTCCTTCTGCCACGTCTGATTTGACGCGCGCCTTGTAGGCGGCCGCGGTCTCGCCGAAGCGGCATGCGTAGAAGTAGGGGCAAGTCGGATTGGCCGGGTTGCGTACGTACGCGTGGCCGCGCGGCCCGGCGTGGAACTGCATGTTCCAGACGCCAGTCGATCTCATCGCCTTGAGCTGGTCCCAGTTCAGATACCAGCCGGCTTCTCCGCGCGGCCCGCCGAACGCCCCGTCCGCAAATCCAGTGACCACGTACATCGTCGCCTTGAACCCGTTCTGTTCGAGAACGCGCGTCGCGAGCTGCGCCGACTGCCGGCCGTCGTCGAACGTGATCAGCACCGGCTTCTTGGGAAGCGAAACCTTCTCCCCGTAGACCCACTTCTTGTACTGCTCGGGCGTGATCGACGCGAAGCCTGCGTCGTGCAGATACTTCATCTGCTCGCGAAACGCTTGAAGCCGCACGTCGAAGAAGCGAGCGTCTGCCGCTCCGTTCGGCACCGACGAATCCGTCGACAATCCGTGATACGACAGCACGGGGATCCGCCGAGGGGCGTAAGTGCTGTCCCCGCCGGCGAACCCACCCAGCACGAAGACGGAGGCGCCCAGGGCGAGCGCTGCGGCGACGACGCGCACGGCTACGCGTAGCTCCTCAGGCGTGCGAACACGACGATCCGATGCGACGCCGAGTACAGCGGGTGGCACGCGGAGAGGACGAGCTTCTCGAACGGCCGTCGCCGGAGGATCGTCCAGTCGGATGCGTCGACGATCTTCCGCGCGTAGACGACGTAGCGGAAGGTGCCGTAGGGCAGCTCGAGGTAGATGCTATCGCCGGGCGCCAGGCGGTCGAGGTGCCGGAACGGCTGCAGATAAGTCGTGCGGTGCCCCGCGACGGCGATCGTGCCGCCCTGCGCGGGGAGCCGCGTCATCCGGTAATGGCCGGGACCTCGCGCGAGGTCGGAGCGAGCTGTGCCCTCGACGAACACCGACCGAAGCCCGAGCCGCGGCACGATGATCCGGCCGACGGCATCGCCCTCACGCAGGCTGCGGCGGTACGCGCCGGCTCGGCGGCGGAGCATCGCCGGCGGCGCGGGTCGCGCGTCGCCGGGCCACCCTGCCTCCTTGTGCGCCAGCTCGCGGCGCAGGGCCGCCTGCGCCCGCGACGCCGTCAGCGCCGTGAACGGGTCGCCCCACACGAGCGTGACAGCGACCCACGCGAGCGAGGCCATCCCGGCGAGAGCCAGGATGGCTGCAACTCGTCCGGAGCGCGTTCTCATCAAGCCTCGGTCCGGGGCACGATCCGCCAAAGCGCACCCGCTGCCATCAGCAGGGCGAAGCCCGCCAGCGCGGCCCATGTCAGGTTCAGGCCCGTGAACGGAAGCGTTCCGAGCGCTGTGCCGGCTCCACCGGCAAGAACTCCCTTGTGGTACACGATTCACCACCTCCTTTCGCTGTTTACGGCCGCGTCCCAAATCGCCTTGGCGTGGACGGCCTGGAGAAAGAGGTCGAACGTCATCTCGACGACCAGCGTCGCCGCGAGCGCCATCTGCAGCGGCCCGCGCGCGCGCACGGTCACGACGCGTTCGAGAATGAAGAGGCCGCTCAGGGCCAGCCAAAGCGGGTGGAGGTGGATCGCTCCATCGACCGCGAGCGACCAACCGAGCGACAGCAGGTACGCGGCGGTGATGAGGATCCCGACAAACGTAAGGAGCTGCCGCCCCCAATAGCTCAGCGTCACGCGCGTGAGCCCGTAGTGGCGGAGGTTCTCGAATGCGCCGCGCTTCCAGCGCAGCCGCTGGCGGTACAGGTCGCGCCACGACTCCATCACCTCGGTGGTGAGGCGGCAGCCCTTCGGCGAGACGACCTTGTAACCGAGGTGTCGGAGCGCGAGCGTCAGCTCGTTGTCCTCGGTGAGCACGTTCGTGTCGTAGACCCGCGCCGAGCCGCCCGGGAGGAGGCGCGCGGCGCGCGCCGCGACGACGTGTCGCAGCGTCCGCACCGAGAACAGCGTCGCCGTCCCCGTCAGCACGAGGACTTTCCCCTTCAGCCGCGCGACATCGCGGGCGTAGCGCGCGTACTCGTTGCGCTGCAGCATGCCGACGAAGCCGCCGCCCCGCCGGCCGGTGAAGACGCCGCCCACGCCGCCGACCCCCTCACGGAGGCGCCGCATCGCCTCCGCAAGGAACGTCGCGGCCAGCACCGAGTCCGCGTCCATGACGAGGACCGCGTCCTCGTCCCGAAGCTCGGGTAACAGGACATCGAGGGCCTGGTTGAGCGCGCCGGCCTTCTTGTGCTCGTTGTCGACCGTTTCGAAGACGTCCGCGCCCGCGACCATCGCTGCGCCCGCGGTTCCGTCGGTGCAGTTGTCCGCGCAGACGACGATCACGTCCGGCGGCGATCCCTGCTCGTGAAGCGACCGGATCGCCTCGCCGATCTGCTCCTCCTCGTTATGAGCCGGGATCAGGGCGACGATCAGGCGCCCGTCTGCCCTCCGCCGGGTCGTGTGGGCGATGCGGGCCAGCGCCTGAGGAGAGAGCATGGCACCGGCCCGCGCTTGGAAATCGGATGAAGAGCTCTCGAGCGGAAGGGCTGCGGCGGCCATGGCGACAGCGTCGCTCGCCGAGGCGCCCGTCGTCTGACGCAATCGGGTCATTCCCGTGGATGCCACGAACTAAGCTGGACGAATGGCCGGCCTGATTACGGACGAGCCGGAGCTCGCTCGTCAGCTCGCAGACCTGCGCGAGCAACAGCGCGCGATCAGCGGTGTCCTTCACGCCGTCGCCCGGCGCGCAGGGCTCCAACCGGTCCTCGAGGAGGTGGTCGAGGCCTGCAGGCGACTCTGCGACGCCGATTACGGAGGACTCTGGCTCCTGGAGGACGAGCTCTTGCACCTGGCGGTACATCAGGGCGACCGCGCGGGTGCCGACTACGACAGGCGGCATCCGCATGCACTCGACCGCACGACGGGGGCCGGCCGCGCAGCTGTTACTCGCGAGCCGGTCCACATTCCCGACGTCCAAGCCGATCCGGAGTACGTCTACCCCGGTCCGCGCTTCTACCGCGCGATGCTCGCAATGCCGATCAAGGTCGAAGAGGATCTGATCGGCGTCGTCGTGCTCGTGCGGCGCGAACCGCAGCCGTTCACCAACGAGCACATCGCGCTCGTCCAGACCTTCGCCGACCAGGCCGCGATCGCCCTGACAAACGCGCGCCTGATCGATGCGGTCGAGCGCCAACGGACGGAGCTGGCTCGGTTCGTCTCACCGCAAGTCGCGGAGCTCATCTCGAGCAGCGACGGCGAGCAGCTCCTGGCCGGGCACCGCGCCTACATCTCTTGCGTTTTCTGCGATCTCCGCGGCTTCACAGCGTTCGCCGAAACTGCTGCACCCGAGGAGCTCTTTGACCTGCTGCGCGAGTATCACGCCGCGCTCGGCGAGCTCGTCCCGGCGTACGAAGGGACGCTCGAGCATTTCGCGGGCGATGGCTTGATGGT